>NZ_QURH01000098.1 GCF_003428695.1 Actinomadura logoneensis | reverse complement strand
GCGCCGACCGGCGGACACGGCGTCGGCGGGCGGACACGGCGTCGGCGGGCGGACACGGCGTCGGCGGGCGGACACGGCGTCGGCGGGCGGGCGCGGCGCCTGAGGACACGGCGAAGGAGGGCGCGGCCGTCGTGTCAGAGGACCAGGTCGTTGCGGTAGGCGTAGACGACGGCCTGGACGCGGTCGCGCAGGTCGAGCTTGGTGAGGATGCGCGACACGTAGGTCTTGACCGTCTCCTGGCTGAGCACCAGCGCCGTGGCGATCTCCTGGTTGGACATGCCCTCGGCGATGAGGCGCAGCACCTGCAGTTCGCGGGCGGTGAGCGGGACGTCGGCCGGGTCCGCGGCCGGGCGGATGCGCGCCGCGTACCGGCCGACGAGCCGCCGCGTCACCTCGGGCGCGAGCAGCGCGGCCCCGCCCGCGACGGTGCGGATGCCCTGCAGGAGCTGCGCGGGCGGGGCGTCCTTGAGCAGGAACCCGCTGGCCCCGGCGCGCAGCGCCTCGTAGACGTACTCGTCCAGGTTGAACGTCGTGACGACCAGGACCTTCACCGGGTCCGCCACGCCCGCGCCCGCCAGCAGGCGGGTCGCCGCGATGCCGTCGAGCACCGGCATCCGGACGTCCATCACCACCATGTCGGGACGCAGCCGGCGCGCGAGGTCCACCGCCGCCTGCCCGTCGCCGCACTCGCCGACCACCTCCAGGTCGGGCTGCGCGTCGATGATCGTCGCGAAGCCCGTCCGGATCAGCGGCTGGTCGTCGCAGACCAGCACCCGCACCGGCGCGGTCACGACGACCCGCCCGCGGGGATGCGCGCCCGCACGACGAACCCGCCGTCCGGCCGGCCGTCCGCGTCGAACTCGCCGCCGAGGGCGTCCACGCGCTCGCGCAGCCCGGCCAGGCCCCGCCCGCCGCCGGACGACCGGGACCGGGTCGCCGGGCCCGCGGTGCCGACCTCGACCGTGATCTCCCGGTCGCCGTGCCGGACGAGGGCGACGGTGCGGTTGCCGTGGGCGTACTTCAGGGCGTTGGTCAGCGCCTCCTGCACGACCCGGTAGGCCACGAACTCGGCGCTTCCCGCGGTCTCGGACGGGGCGCCCTCCTCGGTGAACTCGACCCGCTGCCCGGCCCGGCGGGTCTGCTCCACCAGCGTGCGCAGGTCGCCGGTGGACGGCGTCCGGGCGTGCCGGGTGGACCCGGTCCCGGCGCCGTCCCCGCGTCCGTCGCCGTCCTCCCGGGCGGCGCCGTGGTCCGGGTTGAGCAGGTCGAGCAGGTGCCGCAGGTCGGCGATGGCGCGCCGGCCGGTGTCGGTGATGGCGTCCAGGGTCCCGTCGAGGCGGTCGGGGCTGGCGGTCAGGTAGCGCGCCGCCTCGGCCTGCACGACCATCGCCGTGACGTGGTGGGTGACGACGTCGTGCAGCTCGCGGGCGATGCGGGTGCGCTCGGCGGCGCGGGTCGCGGCGGCCAGGCGCAGGCGGCGCTCGGCCTCGGCCCGCCGGGTGGACCGCAGCCACGCCCCGACGCACCAGCTCACGACCAGCCCCGCGTAGAACGTGATGTACCCCTCCGGCCGCTCGGCGCCGCCGAGCCGGTCGAGGCCCCACGCGAGCGGCGGGTAGGCGGCCGACAGGACGACCACGGTGGCGCGCCGGTGGTGGTCCAGGTGGGCGCCGGCGCTCATCAGCGCGAGGGGCAGCGCGGTCCCCGCGACCATGTGGTAGCCGCGCAGCTGCGCCACCGCGAACCCGGCCGTCACCAGGGCCAGGGACACGGCGGGCCACCGCCGCCGGACGGCGAGCGGCCCGCACAGCAGGACCAGCGCCGCGATGGCGGTCGCGTCGAACGGGCGGGCCGGCAGCTCGCCGACCTGGGTCTCGTGGCCGCGCAGCGCCGGCAGGAAGGTCATCGCGGCGAGCAGCAGGGCGAGGGGGAGGTCCCGGACCGTGACGTCCAGCCGCCCCCACAGTGCCCGGAGCGCCGCGTCCCACCGCCGCCACGGCGCCCGGGCCCGGAGCGGATCGATCACCGGGCCAGGCTAGCGGCCGGGGCGGCG
The DNA here is from genome assembly GCF_003428695.1 of Actinomadura logoneensis. Classification (GTDB taxonomy): domain Bacteria; phylum Actinomycetota; class Actinomycetes; order Streptosporangiales; family Streptosporangiaceae; genus Spirillospora; species Spirillospora logoneensis. Next base: position 3,504 of record NZ_QURH01000098.1, on the reverse strand, counting down.
GCCGTGTCGCGGCGGCGGCGCGGGACCACGTTGCCGCGGCGGCGGGCCAGCCAGAGGAACGCCATGGTCAGCAGGACGCCGAACACCACCGTGTAGGGGCTCGCCTCCGGGCCGAACCGGCCGCCGGTGAGCACCGCCGGGCCTGACGTCACGCCGTGCAGCAGGCCCTGGTTGTCGCCGTTGCCGGAGACCTCGGTACCGAAGATCCCCGCCTCGGCGTAGTTCCAGCCGAAGTGCAGGCCGATCGGCACCCAGAGGTTGCGGGTGGCGGCGTACGCGGCGGCGAGCGTCGCGCCGGCCGAGACGGCGATGGCGACCGCGCCCCAGACGGTGGCGTCGGGGTTGGCCAGGTGGAAGGCGCCGAACAGCGCGCTGGTCAGGACCAGGGAGATCCGGGTGCCGAGCCGTCCCTCGATGATGCGGAACAGCACGCCCCGGAACAGCAGCTCCTCGGTGACCGACGCGGCGGCCATGAACCCGATCAGCCCGACCGGGCCCGCCACCTCGCCGAAGCCCTTCACCTTGTAGTCGCCGAGCATGGCGATGTTCCCGATGACGGCGGCGAACCAGCCCGCGCCGATCAGCATGCCGACGGCGGTCCGGGACAGGGCGCCCCGGACGGCGACCTCGTCCGCCGGCCGGCGCTCGGACCAGCGCACCATCCGGCCGTACACCCAGATCGCCAGGGCGGCGGTCAGGAGGCCGACGACCAGTGACGCGGGCGCGTTGTCCTTCAGCACCGTGACGACCTGGCCGCCGATGAAGGCGACCAGGAGCACGGGCAAGAGCTGCTTCAGCAGACGCATGGGGACTCCCTGCGGGATCGGGGGGCTGGAGGGGGTCCGCGGGCTGGACGCCGCGGCCACGACGACGCTAGGGAAGGCGGCGGTCCGTGATCTTCCCCGCACGGAGGACATTCCCGGGTAGCTCGCACGGGGGACAGCGGGGCCCCGGGAGCCGGGTGATCGCGGCGCGTGGCGCGTCCGGCGAGGTGGCGGGGGAGGGCTCCCACCGGCGGGGGCGGCGTCGGCCTCGGCGGGGGCGGCATCGAACACGGTCGGAACATCGGGCATCCTGAACAGTGGTCCGACGGTGCACGGTGAGGGGAGCTTGGGTGGACGAGGGCGCACAGGACCGGGAGCGCGTCCCGGTGCCGGGGGCTTCCCCGCAGCTACGGCTGGACGACCTGCTGGACGGCCTCCAGCGGCAGGTCCACCAGGTGCGGGCGGCCCAGGACCGGATGCGCACCCTGCTGGACGCCGTCCTGGCCGTCGGTTCCGACCTGGACCTGGAGGTGGTGCTGCGCCGCATCGTGGAGTCCGCGGTCACCCTGGTGGACGCCCGGTACGGCGCGCTCGGGGTGCTGGGCGAGGACGGCATGATCAAGCAGTTCCTCACCGTCGGGGTGGACGAGGAGACCGTCGCGCGCATCGGGCACTACCCGCGCGGCGAGGGCATCCTCGGGGAGCTCATCCGCCGCCCGGAGCCGCTGCGCCTGGCCGACCTGGCCGACCATCCGGCGTCCGTGGGGTTCCCGCCCGGCCACCCGCCGATGACCAGCTTCCTCGGCGCCCCCGTCCGGGTGCGCGACGAGGTGTTCGGCAACCTGTACCTGACGGACAAGCAGGGCGGCGCGGAGTTCGACGCCGACGACGAGGCGGTGCTGCGCACCCTCGCCGCCGCGGCCGGCGTCTCGATCGACAACGCGCGGCTCTACGACGACGCCCGGCGCAAGCAGCGCTGGCTGGCGGCGAGCGACGAGCTCACCCGGAGCCTGCTGGCCGGGCGCGAGGTGGGCGGGGTGCTGGCGTCGGTCGCCACCACCGTGCGCGAGCTGGCGGGCGCCGACCTGGTCACGCTCGCCGTCCCGGTGGGCGACAGCGGCGAGCTGGTCGTCGAGGTCGCGTCCGGCGCGGGCGAGGACGAGGTCCGCGGCCTGGTGCTGCCCGCCACGACCCCGGCGTCGAAGGTGTTCGCGACCGGGGAGCCGGTCACCGGCGACGCGGTCGGCGGCGGCCTGCGCGGCGAGGGCGGCGGGGCGCCCGGGGTCGAGCTCGGCCCGGCGTTCTACGTGCCGCTCGGCACCCGCGACCACGTGCGCGGCGTCCTTCTGGTGGCGAACATGCCGGGCGGCCGGATGTTCCCGGACGCGGTCGTGGACATGGTCATCGGCTTCGGCAACCAGGCGGCGCTGACCCTGGAGGTCGCCGAGCACCGGCAGGACGCCGAGCACATGCTGGTCCTCGGCGACCGCGACCGCATCGCCCGCGACCTGCACGACCTGGTCATCCAGCGGCTGTTCGCGGGCGCCCTGACCCTGCAGTCCACGCTCGGCCGCGTCTCCGACCGGCCCCAGGTGAGCGAGCGGATCCAGCGGGTCGTGGACGACCTGGACGACACGATCAAGGTCGTCCGCTCCACGATCTACGGGCTGCGGGAGAGCGACCGCGGCAACGACGCCGGCCTGCGCGGCAAGCTGGTGACCGCCACCGGCCGGGCCGCCGAGACGCTGGGCTTCACCCCGGCGCTGCGGATGACCGGCCTGCTGGACACCGGTGTGCCCGCCGGGCACGCCGAGTGCCTGCTGGCGGTGCTCGGCGAGGCGCTGTCCAACGCGGCCCGGCACGCGCGGGCGACGGCCGTGGACGTGAGCGTCGAGGTGAGCGGCCGGACGCTGCGGCTGAAGGTGACCGACAACGGCCGCGGCATCGACCCGGCCGTCACCCGGCGCAGCGGCCTGGAGAACCTTCGGCAGCGCGCCGAGGAGCTGGGCGGCGAGTTCGAGGTGGTCTCGAACCCGCCCGGCGGGACCGTCCTGGTCTGGGCCGTCCCGCTGCCGTCCCCGGACGCCTGACCCCGCTGGGCCGTCCCGCTGCCGTCCCCGGACGCCTGACCCCGCGCCTTCGGCGAAACCGGACCCCGCCTTCGGCGAAACCGGACCCCGCCTTCGGCGAAACCGGACCCCGCCTTCGGCGAAACCGGACCCCGCCTTCGGCGAAACCGGACCCCGCCTTCGGCAGAGCTGACCCCGCGCCTTCGGCGGATACGGCCGGGCACCGCCTCGCTGAGGCGGTGCCCGGTTCCGCAGGTGTCTGTTCTTGGTCTCCCTGAGGGACGGGCCTCGGGGGACGGGGCCGCCCTCAGGCGGTGGCGCGCTGCCCGCGGCCGTGGCCGGTGCGCGGCTTCCGGCCCTCGCCGGGGGACGCGGCGCGGACGCCGGTGAGGGTGAAGACCAGCGCCGCCCCCGCGACGACCGCGAGCAGGGCCAGGCCCGCCGCGTACGAGCCGTACTCCCCGTACAGCGCGCCCATCACCAGCGGCGGGACGAACCCGCCCAGGCCGCCCGCGGCGCCGACCACGCCGGTGACCGAGCCGACCTGGTTCGCCGGGGTGCGCTGCGCCACCAGGGCGAAGGTCGCGCCGCTGCCGGCGCCGAGCGCGGCGGCCATGGCGAGGAAGGCGACGGTGCCGACCGGCGCCAGCGCCGGGCCGAACGCCTGCACG
>NZ_QURH01000096.1 GCF_003428695.1 Actinomadura logoneensis | reverse complement strand
GGGGCCGGCGGCGCGATCGGAGGTGGGGCCGGCGGCGGGAGCGGAGGCGGGGCCGCGGGCGCCAACGGCCGCCGGCCGTCCGCCGACCGGGGCGAGGGGAAGGGCGCGCGATGAGCCTGCCGCTGGGGGTCCTGCTGACGTTGCTGCTGCTGGCGGGCAACGGGTTCTTCGTGGCGTCGGAGTTCGCGCTGGTCGCGGCCCGCCGGCCGCGGCTGGAGAAGGCGGCGGCCGAGGGCAGCGGCGGCGCCGCGTCGGCGGTCGCCGGGATCCGCGAGCTGTCGCTGATGCTGGCGGGCGCGCAGCTCGGCATCACGATGTGCTCGCTCGGCCTCGGCGTGGTGTCCGAGCCGGTCTTCGCCGGGACGCTCGCGACGCTGTTCCACCACGTGGGAGTGCCGCGGGGGGCGGCGCACCCGGTGGCGTTCGTGCTGGCGCTGGCGCTGGTGACGTTCCTGCACATGGTCCTCGCCGAGATGGCCCCGAAGTCGTGGGCGATCATCGACCCGGAGCGGTCGGCGACCGTCCTCGCGCCGCCCTTCCGGGGGTTCGCCCGGATCGTGAGGCCCGCGCTGGCCGCGCTCAACGGGCTGACGAACCTGCTGCTGCGGTTGGTCGGCGTCCGGCCGAAGGGCGAGGAGGAGATGTCCCGCACGCCCGAGCAGCTGCGCAGCCTCGCCGTGGAGTCGCGGCGGCTCGGCCTGATCGCCGAGACCGACCTGAACCTGCTGACCGCCGCGCTGGACGCGCCGCGCGCGCCGCTCGCCGGGCTCGTGATCCCGACCGCGCGGGTCGTGTCGGTGCCGCCCGACGCGTCCCCGCAGGACGTCATCGACACGGCGGTCCGCACCGGGCACACGCGGCTGGTGGTCTCCGGCGGCCCGAGCGCGCCGGCGGGGGTCGTGCACGTCCGGGACGCCTACCTGGCCCGCGCGCGGCAGACCGAGCCGCCCGCCAGGGAGCTGGCGCACCCGATGCCGCGGCTGTCGGTGGCGACGCCGGTGGCCGAGGCGGTGGCCGTCCTGCGCGACCACCACAGCCACCTGGGGCTGGTGCTGCGCGACGACGGCCGCGGCGCGGGCATCGTCAGCCTGGACGACCTGCTCACGACCATCCTCGCCCCCACCGACCGACCCACCGACTAGCCCGCGGCGCCGCCGCGCGCCGCCGTGTGTCCCCGCTTTCCCCCGCCCCGTCCGTCAACCGATGTTGACACGCCCGGACCGTCAACCTACATTGACGGTATGAGCGATGGAGTGAGGCTCGCCCAGGAGGCGAGCAGCCGGGACCCGGCGGTCGGCCTGCGGGCCGTCCGCGCGCTGCGCGACCTGGCCGAGCGGCTGGAGGCGCTGCAGGTGGACAACGCCCGCGAGCAGGGCTGGTCCTGGCAGGAGATCGCGGTCTGCCTCGGCGTCAGCCGGCAGGCCGTCCACAAGAAGCACGGCGGGGGACGCCGCATCCTCAAGAAGGAGCGCTAGGAGATGTTCGAACGGTTCACCACCGGGGCCCGCGAGGTCGTCAACGCCGCGAAGGAGGAGGCCCGGCGCCGGGGCGACCGGACGGTCGGGACCCCGCACCTGCTGTTCGCCCTGACCCGCGACGAGGGCCCGGCCGGGGAGGCGCTGCGCGGCTTCGGCGTGTTCCGCGGCGCCGCCGAGGACGCCGTGGACGCCCTGCCCGCCCGGGACGGACTCGACGGCGAGGCCCTGCGCGTCCTCGGCATCGACATCGACGCCGTCCGGGAGGCCGCCGAGGACGCCTTCGGCCCCGGCGCCCTGGACGCCCCGCGCGGCGCCCGCCGGGAGCGCACCGCGACCGGCCACATCCCGTTCGAGCCGGAGTCCAAGAAGGCGCTGGAGCTCAGCCTCAGGCAGTCGCTGAAGCTCAAGCACAAGTACATCGGGTCGGGGCACCTCCTGCTCGGCCTGCTCCAGGACCGCCGCTTCCAGGCGGCCCGCGCCCTCAGCGGGGCGGGCGTGGACCTGGACGCCCTCCGCGAGGACGTCATCCGGCGCATCCCGCCGCAGGCCGCCTGACCGCCCTCCCCCGCCCCTCCGGAACCGGCGTCGGGCCGCGCCGCGCCCGCGGGCGGAAGCCGCGCGGCCTCACCGTCTCCGGCCCCGCCCCCGGCCGCGGCCCGGGGGTCAGAGGCGGTCGACGGCGGTGACGCGGATGACCGCCTCGCCCGCCTGGTCGGAGCCGGCCAGGTCCACCTCGGCGCTGATGCCCCAGTCGTGGTGGCCCTCCGGGTCGTCGAAGACCTGGCGGACGCGCCACAGCTCGTCCTCGGGGACCTCCTCGATCCGCAGCAGCTTCGGGCCGCGCGCGTTCGGGCCGGTCAGCAGCTCGTCGTGCTCCTCGTAGTAGGCGTCCATGGCGTCGGCCCAGGCGTCCGCGCCGAAGTCCGGGTCGAGGTCGCCGAGGTCGGCGTAGCGCTCCAGCGCGGCCAGCTCCACCCGGCGGAACAGAGCGTTGCGGACCAGCACCCGGAACGCCCGGGCGTTGGCCGTGACGCGGGTGACCCGCTCGTCCAGGGCGGTCGCGAGGTCCTCGTCGGACGGGTTGGCCAGCTGCTCCCACTCGTCCAGCAGGCTGGAGTCGACCTGGCGGACCAGCTCGCCCAGCCACTCGATCAGGTCGATCAGGTCGTCGTTCTTGATCGACTCGGGGACGGTCTGCTGCAGCGCCTTGTACGCGCCGGACAGGTACCGCAGCAGCAGCCCCTCGGCGCGCGCCAGGTCGTAGTGGCCGATGTACTCGGTGAAGGTCATCGCCCGCTCGTACATGTCCCGGACGACCGACTTCGGGCTGAGCGGGTGGTCGCCGACCCACGGGTGGCCCGCCCGGTACACCTCGTAGGCGGCCTCGAGCTGCTCCTCCAGGGGCTTGGGGTAGCTGACGTCCTGGAGCAGCTCCATCCGCTCCTCGTACTCGATGCCCTCGTTCTTCATCTCCTGGACGGCCTCGCCGCGCGCCTTGTTCTCCTGCGCGGCGAGCACCTGGCGCGGGTCGTCCAGGGTGGACTCGATCACCGACAGGACGTCCAGCGCGTACGTCGGCGAGCCGGGGTCGAGGATCTCGAACGCCGCGAGCGCGAACGCCGACAGCGGCTGGTTGAGCGCGAAGTCCTCCTGGAGGTCGACGGCGATCCGCGCGTAGCGGCCCTGCTCGTCCGGCTCCTCCAGCGCCTCGACCACGCCTCCGGCCAGCAGCGACCGGTAGATCGCGATGGCCCGGGAGATGTGCCGCCGCTGGGCCGCGCGGTCCTCGTGGTTGTCGGTGAGCAGGCTCTTCATCGCCTGGAACGCGTTGCCCGGACGGCCGATCACCGACAGCAGCATCGCGTGGCTGACCTGGAACCGGGACGTCAGCCGCTCCGGCTCGGCCTGCTGCAGCTTGGCGAAGGTCTCCTCGTCCCAGCCGACGAACCCCTCCGGGGGCTTCTTGCGCTGCACCTTGCGGCGCTTCTTCGGGTCGTCCCCGGCCTTGGCGAGGGCCTTCTCGTTCTCCACGACGTGCTCCGGGGCCTGCGCGACGACGTACCCGATGGTGTCGAACCCGGCGCGTCCGGCGCGTCCGGCGATCTGGTGGAACTCGCGGGCCCGCAGCCGCCGCACCCGGTGCCCGTCGTACTTGCTGAGGGCGGTGAACACGACCGTCCGGATGGGGACGTTCACGCCGACGCCGAGCGTGTCGGTGCCGCAGATGACCTTGAGCAGCCCCGCCTGCGCCAGCCGCTCGACCAGCCGCCGGTACTTCGGCAGCATCCCGGCGTGGTGCACGCCGATCCCGTGCCGGACGAACCGGGACAGGTTGCGCCCGAACCGGGTGGTGAAGCGGAAGTTGCCGATCAGCTCGGCGATCTTCGCCTTCTCCTCCCTGGTGCAGACGTTGATGCTCATCAGCGACTGCGCCCGCTCGACGGCCGCCGCCTGGGTGAAGTGCACCAGGTAGATCGGCGCCTTCTGCTCGCCGAGCAGTTCCTCGATCGTCTCGTGCAGCGGCGTGACCCGGTAGTCGTACTTGAGCGGCACAGGCCGGTCGGCTGAGGTGACCAGCGCCGTCGGGCGGCCCGTCCGGCGCGCCAGGTCCTTGCGCAGGAACTCGACGTCACCGAGCGTCGCCGACATCAGCAGGAACTGCGCCTGCGGCAGCTCCAGGATCGGCACCTGCCACGCCCAGCCGCGCTCGGGCTCGGCGTAGAAGTGGAACTCGTCCATGACGACCACGCCGACGTCGGCGTCCCGGCCGTCCCGCAGGGCGATGTTGGCCAGCACCTCGGCGGTGCAGCAGATGATCGGCGCGTCCGGGTTGACCGAGGCGTCGCCGGTCATCATCCCGACGTTCTCCCGGCCGAACATCTCGACCAGGTCGAAGAACTTCTCCGAGACCAGCGCCTTGATCGGCGCGGTGTAGAACCCCACCTCGTCCCGGCCGAGCCCGGCGAACAGGGCCCCGGCCGCCACCAGCGACTTCCCCGACCCGGTCGGCGTCGCCAGGATGACGTTGTTGCCGGAGACCACCTCGATCAGCGCCTCCTCCTGCGCCGGGTACAACGTGATCCCGCGCCCCGAGACCCATCTCTCGAACGCCTCGAAGAGGCTGTCGGCGTCGGCGTCGTTTCCGGAAGGCATCTGGTCGAGAAGGTTCACATCCCCATCCTGCCCCTCCCCGCGCACTGCCCAGGCCAATTCCCCGCCCCGAAGCGCCCTCCTTCCCCCAGCCCACGCCCCTTCCGGCGCTCCCACCGCATTTCCGCCGCCCGGATTCCGGATTTCCGACCCGGCCGCCTGTCAGCGGCTTTCGACAGGTGATCCGCGGGCGCCTCGATACCGCCCCGGGCCGTCTCCCAATGGGGTCAGAGCCCTTTTCAGGGGTTCGGCGGGGTGCCGATAGGGACTTCTTTGCGCGGGCTCTCGGCCCAGAGGGTGTGGAAGGTGCCCTCCTTGTCGGTGCGGTGGTAGGTGTGCGCCCCGAAGTAGTCGCGCTGGGCCTGGACCAGGGCGGCGGGCAGGCGCCTGGCCCGCAGGGAGTCGTAGTAGGCCAGGGCCGCGGCGAAGCCCGGCACCGGGATGCCCTGCCGGACGGCGGTGGCGACGACGTCGCGCCAGGCCTCCTGCGCCCCGGCCAGGGCCTCGGCGAAGTCGGGCGTGGTGAGGAGCGTCGGGGTCTTCGGGTCGGACGCGTACGCGGCGCGGATGCGGTCCAGGAACTCCGCGCGGATGATGCAGCCGCCCCGCCAGATCGCGGCGGTCGCGCCGAGGTCGATGTCCCAGCCGTACTCGGCGCTGCCGGCCGCGATCTCGTCGAAGCCCTGCGCGTAGGCGACGATCTTGGACGCGTACAGGGCCTGCTCCACCTTGTCGGCGAAGCCGGCCGGATCGGCGACCGGCGTGCGCGGCGGGCCGGGCAGGTCCCGGGCCGCCTTGCGCAGGACGGCGTGGCCGGAGGTGGAGCGGGCGAAGACCGCCTCGGCGATGCCGTTGACCGGGGCGCCGAGGTCCAGGGCCGTCTGGACCGTCCAGCGGCCGGTGCCCTTCTGCTCGGCCTGGTCCAGGACGACGTCCACGAACGGGCGGCCCGTCCCCGGGTCGGAGTAGGCCAGGATGTCGGCGGTGATCTCGACCAGGTAGGAGTCGAGCCGGCCGGTGTTCCACGTCCGGAAGACCTCCGCCAGCTCGGCGGGCCCGAGGCCGCCCGCGTTCCGGAGCAGGTCGTAGGACTCGGCGATGAGCTGCATGTCGGCGTACTCGATGCCGTTGTGGACCATCTTGACGAAGTGGCCCGCGCCGTCCGGGCCGATGTGGGTCGTGCACGGGACGCCGTCCACCCGGGCGGCGATCGACTCCAGCAGCGGCCGGAGCGACGCCCAGGACTCGGCGGACCCGCCGGGCATGATGCTCGGGCCGTGCAGCGCGCCCTCCTCGCCGCCCGAGATGCCCGCCCCCACGAAGTGCAGGCCGCGTTCGCGCAGCGCCGCCTCGCGGCGGCGGGTGTCGAGGAAGTGCGCGTTGCCGCCGTCCACGAGGATGTCGCCCGGCTCCAGGAGCGAGGCGAACTCCTCGACGACCGCGTCGGTCGGCGCGCCCGCCTTCACCATCACCACGACGCGCCGGGGCCGCTCGAGCGAGGCGACGAACTCCGCCGCCGACCCCGCGGGCACGAACGCGCCCTCCCCGCCGAACTCCTCGACCAGGGCCCGGGTGCGGGCCCCGGTCCGGTTGTGCACCGCGACGGTGTAGCCGTGCCGTGCCAGGTTGCGGGCCAGGTTCCGGCCCATCACGGCCAGTCCCGTCACCCCGATGTTCGCCTGCTGAGTGCCGCTCACCAGTGTTTCCTCACTCACGGTAAGCATCGCCGGACGGAGTCCTACCCTTCTGTTCGGGCGAGCCGACGGCGGACGACCCGGTTCCGGGTATGTACTCGCCCACGGGGAAGGCACCGATCAAACAGCCGACGACCTTAGGGGAAAGACATTGCTGGGACTGCCGGAGGGGGTCGAAGCGTGCCTGTTCGACCTCGACGGGGTACTGACCGCCACGGCCGCCGTCCACGCGGCGGCGTGGAAGCAGATGTTCGACGAGTTCCTGAAGGACCGGGCGCTGCGGCGCGGTGAGCCGTTCGTTCCGTTCGACATCCGCCACGACTACGGTCTGTACGTGGACGGCAAGAAGCGCGAGGACGGCACCCGGTCGTTCCTGGAGTCGCGCGGCATCCACCTGCCCGAGGGCTCCCCGGACGACCCGCCAGCCGCCGAGACGGTGCGGGGGCTCGGCAACCGCAAGAACGAACTGGTGCTCAAACTCATCGACGAGAAGGGCGTGGAGGTGTTCGACGGCTCGGTGGACTTCGTCCGCGCGGCGCGCGCCGCCGGGTTGAAGACCGCCGTCGTGTCGTCCTCCGCCAACACCGCGCAGGTGCTGCGGGTCACCGGCATCGCCGACCTGTTCGACGCGCGCGTCGACGGGGTCGTCGCCGCCGAGCGCAAGCTGCCGGGCAAGCCCGCGCCGGACACCTTCCTCGCCGGGGCCGAGGCGGTCGGCGTCCCGGCCGACCGGGCGGTCGTGTTCGAGGACGCGCTCGCCGGCGTGGAGGCCGGGCACCGCGGCGGCTTCGCCTACGTCGTCGGGGTGAACCGGCTGGACGCCGCGCACGCCGACGGGCTGCGCGAGCACGGCGCCGACACCGTCGTGGACGATCTTTCCGAACTTCTCGAGGGGGACCAGTGACCGAGCCGGACAACCGCGCCGCGGCGGCCGGGCAGCCGCAGTTCCTGGTGGAGCCCTGGTGCGTGCGGGAGCCGGAGCTGCGCCTGGACCGGCTGGCCCAGAGCGAGTCGGTCTTCGCGCTGTCCAACGGCCATCTCGGCCTGCGGGGCAACCTGGACGAGGGCGAGCCGCACGGCCTGCCGGGCACCTATCTCAACTCGTTCTACGAGCGGCGCCCGCTGCCGCAGGCCGAGGCCGCCTACGGGGTCCCCGAGACGGGGCAGACCGTGATCAACGTGACCAACGGCAAGGTCCTGCGCCTGCTGGTGGACGACGAGCCGTTCGACGTCCGGTACGGCCGCCTGCACTTCCACGAGCGGGTCCTGGACATGCGCGCCGGGACGCTCTCGCGGGACGTGGAGTGGACGTCCCCGGCGGGCCGCCGCGTCAAGATCACCTCGACCCGGCTGGTGTCGCTGACGCAGCGCGCGGTCGCCGCGATCTGCTACGAGGTCGAGGCCGTGGACGACGCCGTCCGGGTCGTCCTGCAGAGCGAGCTGGTGGCCAACGAGGCGCTGCCCGACCTCGGCCGCGACCCGCGCACCAGCGCGATGCTGGAGGCCCCGCTGGTGTCGGAGGACCACATGTCCAACGGCCACCGGGTCGTCCTGGTGCACCGCACCCGGGAGAGCGGGCTGCGGATGGCGGCCGGGATGACGCACCAGGTCACCGGCCCGGAGGACGCCGACCACGCGCTGGAGAGCCTGCCCGACATCGGCCGCCTCACCGTCGCGACCCGGCTGAAGCCCGGCGAGCGGCTGCGGATCGTCAAGTACATGGCCTACGGCTGGTCCAGCCAGCGGTCCCGGTCGGCGCTGAACGACCAGGTCGTCGGGGCGCTCGCGGCGGCCCGGCAGACCGGCTGGGACGGGCTGCTGGAGGAGCAGCGCGCCTTCCTCGACCGGTTCTGGGAGGGCGCCGACGTCGAGGTGGACGGCGACGCGGAGGTGCAGCAGGCCGTCCGGTTCGCGCTGTTCCACATCCTGCAGGCCGGCGCGCGCGCCGAACGCCGGATGATCCCGTCCAAGGGCCTCACCGGGCCCGGCTACGACGGGCACTCCTTCTGGGACACCGAGACGTTCGTCCTGCCGGTGCTCACCTACACCTACCCGGACGCGGTCGCCGACGCCCTCGGCTGGCGGCACATGACGCTGCCGCTCGCGCGGGAGCGCGCGAGCCAGCTGGGGCTGCCCGGCGTGGCGTTCCCGTGGCGGACGATCCGCGGCCAGGAGTGCTCCGGCTACTGGCCCGCCGGAACCGCCGCGTTCCACATCAACGCCGACATCGCCGACGCCGTCGTCCGGTACCTGGACGCCACCCGGGACGAGCGGTTCGAACGCGAGGTCGGGCTGGAGATCCTGGTGGAGACCGCCCGGTTGTGGCGCGGCCTCGGCCACCACGACGTCGAGGGCGTGTTCCGCATCGACGGCGTGACGGGCCCGGACGAGTACACCGCCATCGTGGACAACAACGTCTACACGAATCTCATGGCGCGCCGGAACCTGCGCGAGGCGGCCGACACCGCCATGCGCAACCCCGACGTCGCCGACCGGCTGGGCGTCACCACCGAGGAGGCGGCGTCCTGGCGGGACGCGGCCGACCGGATGCGCATCCCCTACGACGAGCGGCTCGGCGTCCACCCGCAGTGCGACGGGTTCACCGACCACGCCCGCTGGGACTTCGCCTCGACCAAGCCCGACCAGTACCCGCTGCTGCTGAACGTCCCCTACTTCGACCTGTACCGCAAGCAGGTCGTCAAGCAGGCCGACCTCGTGCTGGCCCTGCACCTGTGCGGGGACGCGTTCACGCCGGAGGAGAAGGCCCGCGACTTCGCCTACTACGAGGCGCTGACCGTCCGGGACTCGCGCCTACTACGAGGCGCTGACCGTCCGGGACTCGTCGCTGTCGGCGCAGACGCAGGCGGTGGTGGCCGCCGAGTGCGGGCACCTGGAGCTCGCGCACGACTACCTCGGCGAGACCGCGCTGATGGACCTGCACGACCTGAACCGCAACACCCGCGACGGCCTGCACATCGCGTCCCTGGCGGGCGCGTGGACCGCGCTCGTCGCGGGGTTCGGCGGGATGCGGGCGAGCCGCGGCGCGCTGCGGTTCGCACCGCGGCTGCCCGGCGGCATCAGCCGGCTGGCGTTCCGGATGCGCTACCGCGGCAACCTGATCAAGGTGACGGTGACCGGGGAGTCCGCGACCTACGAGCTGCTGGACGGCCCGGGCCTCGTCCTCGGCCACCACGGCGAGGAGTTCCACCTGGAGAAGGAGCCGGTGGAGCGCGGGATCATCCAGGGCATCTCGCCGGTCGCGCCCTGCCAGCCCGCGGGACGGGAGCCCATCCCGCGCCGGATCGACCCGCACGACCGCAACCGCCGCCGCGTCCGCTGACCGGCCGAACCCGCGGCCCGAGGCGGCCGGGCCCGGGCCCGGTACCGGGGCCGACAGGCGTCGGGGCGCGG
>NZ_QURH01000095.1 GCF_003428695.1 Actinomadura logoneensis | reverse complement strand
GCCCGCGGCCAAGCCCGCCGACGCCCCGGCCAAGCCCGCCGCCGCGCCCGCGTCCGCCCCGGCCGCGCGCAGGTCGGCCAAGGCCAAGGCCGGAGAATCCTGACGGCGAATCCCTCGAATCGGGTGACTCCTGACGGAGACTGAGCGATGATCTCGTGTGTAGGGCGGCGGCGCCTCGGCCGCCACCGGCTCGCCGGTGCGCGGTCCTTCCCCAGCGGCGCCGCCGTCCCCGAGGGCTCCCCATGAGCACCCGCCCGCCGGACGACACCCCGCCCTGGCCGACCCCGTCCGCCGACCCGTGGACGGCCCACGCCGAGCCGGCCGAAACGCCCGACGCGACCTCCAGAGCCTCGACCGGCCCGCCCACGGACGACGCCCCACCCGCCGAACCCGCCGCCGCGTCCTCAGACGACGATGCGCGACGGAGCTCGGGCGGCGACGTCGGCCCCCAGAGCCCGACCCCACCCGAGGCCGAGGCGCCCACCCGGGAGACGACCGCGAGCCCCACCCAGACCGGCAGCGCGCAGAACGTGAGCGGCGCGCAGGCCGTGGGCGGCGCGCAGAGCGTGAGCGGCGGGCAAGCCGCGGGTGGCGGACCGAGCGTGAGCGGCGGGCGAGCCGTGAGCAGCGTGCAGGCCGTGAGCAGCGCGCAGGCCGTGAGCAGCGCGCAGGCCGTGAGGAGCGGCCCGGCCGAGAGCAGCGCGCAGAGCGTGGATGGCGGGCAGAGCTTGGGCGGTGCGCAGGCCGCGAGCAGCGACCATGCAGTGAGCGGTGCGCGGAACGTGGGCGGCGGGCAGAGCTTGGGCGGTGCGCAGGCCGTAAGTGGCGGGCAGGCCGTGAGTGGCGGGCAGGCCATGAGTGGCGGGCAGGCCATGAGCGGTGCTGCCACCGAGCCGGGCACGACTACGGCACGCCGTTCGTCGCTGCCGTGGGAGTCGACGGCTGCCCAGGCTTCCGGTCGGGGGAACGAGACGGACGGTTCGTCCGAGGGCGGCGGCCACGGAGACGGCCGGGGGGCGGCCCTTCCCTGGAACGTCCCCACTCCGCAGGTCGCTCCGAGTGACCTCCCGTGGAACCAGCCGAGCGACCCCGCGCCGACTCCCTGGGCGGGCGCGTCTGGCAATCCCTGGTCCGCGTCTCCGTCCGCCCCCGTCAAGAAGCCCGCCCCACCGTCCCCAGGCGAAAGTCCATGGGAGACCGGAGGAGGCCAGAGGCAGGCGAACAAGCCCCCGGCGGCCTCGTCCAGCCCTGATCCCGTCCCCGAGGAAGGGCTCCGTACCGCCGCCGAAGCGAGCGCGGACGACCGTCCGGAGTCCGGCGCGAAGGCCGCCAAGCCCGCCCGTCCAGCGCGCAAGAACAGGCCGAACAAGCCCCGAACCAGCGAGAACGCCCTCCCAAAGGACGGTCCGACCAAGGACGAGCAGACCAAGGACGGTCCGACCAAGGGCGGTCTGGCCGAGGCCGGTTCGAGCAAGGGCGAGCAGACCAAGGACGGTCTGGCCGAGGCCGGTCCGAGCGGGGACGAGCTGAGCAGAAGCGGTCCGCGCGGTGCCGGTCCGGGCAAGGGCGAGATGATCCCTGCCGGTCCCAGCGAGGACGGTCCGGGAAAGAACGACCCGAGCAAGGGCGACCCCGGCGCGGATGAGCTGAGCACGCGCGGCCGGAGTGAGAGCGGTACGAGCGAGTCCCCGGCGGGCGGGAACGGGCCGCGTGCGAAAGCGAGTGGTTCGAGCCGAAGGTCGGCAGCGGTCAGTGCCCCGAGTTCCGACGCGCGGCGGCAGTCGGCGCCTCGGCCTGCCGAACGTGATGACACGAGCGGTGTCCGCCCGGTCGGCGACGAACGCGGGGACGGCGGGAGCGCTCAGTGGACGCGTCCGACCGGCGACGAGCAGGTCCCGGGACGCGGCGAGGGTGGGCATCCGGCGGAGTATCAGCATGGTGGGGCAGAGGTGGCCTCGCCGGGCAGCGCTGAGGGGCTTGAGCAGCCCGAGCCTGGTGAGGCGCGACCCAGGAGAGCCTCCGGCCGGAAAGGCGCGTCCAGTTCCAGGACGAAGAAGCCGTTCGGCGGCTCGACGACGTCCTGGGGCGCAGGAGACACGCCGGAAGGGCGGCGTCGGGGGCGTAAGGGCACGCGGCGGGATGCCAGCCAGGACGAACGCGAATCCGAGTACGAATCGGGCGGCGAGGGCCGCACACGTCGCAGCGGTGAGTTCGACGCGGGATCCCGGGACGCGGACGGTGGTGCGCGGGAGCGGGAAGCCGCTGATCCCGAGGCGCGAGCACGCGAGATCTGCCTGCGCCTGCTGACGGGGTCACCGCGCACCCGGGCGCAGTTGGCGGACGCCCTGCGGCGCAAGGACATCCCCGACGAGGTCGCCGACCACGTGCTCGGGCGGTTCACCGACGTGGGCCTGATCGACGACGAGGCGTTCGCGCAGATGTGGGTCCGCTCCCGGCACGCCGGACGCGGCCTGGGACGGCGGGCGCTGGCGGCCGAGCTGCGGCAACGCGGCGTCGACCGCGAGATCGTCAACGAGGCCGTGGAGACGCTGGACTCCGAGCAGGAGGAGCGTCGCGCGCGTGAACTCGTCATGCGCAAGCTGTCCTCGACACGCGGCGTCGAGCGCACCAAGCGCGTCCGGCGCCTCGTCGGGATGCTCGCCCGCAAGGGCTACCCGCCCGGCATGGCCTACCGCGTCGTGAAGGACGCCCTCGAATCCGAAGGCGCCGACACCGAGGACTTCCCCGACACCTGGGACGCCGACTGACCGCCCGCCGCCCAGCAGCCTCCCCGCGACGCCACCCTTCCGCCTCCCGACGGCGCCGACTGGTCGAGCCCCCTGCCAGAGCCGAGCCAGATCATCCGGCGCGCCGTTCGGATCTCCTGGTGTGGTGCCCTCGTCGTGGCCCCATCTCCTGACGAGTCGAGCCGACGGCCGGTTTGCCTGGGGGCGGAGGTGGGCGGACGGTTTCGTCTCCTGGTGGTGCCGAGCCGACTGGTCCCGCCTCGCGGGAACCACCGCTGGGGGCGGGCTGCTTCCTCTTCGGTCGGGGAGTCGGTCAGGGGGAGGCGGGGGCTGCTCGGAAGGGGCGGATGATCTCTTCGGTCAGGAGGCGGGCGGCGTTCTCGGGGTAGGGGGAGCGGAGGCCCAGGACGATGTGGCCGGCGCCGATGGACGCCAGGTCGCGGACGGTGGCCCGGGCGGCGGGCAGGTCGTCGTAGGACACGAGGATCTGGACCGAGCGCGTGATCTCGGCGGGATCGCGGCCGATGGCGGCGCAGTGGGCGTCCAGGACGCGGGCCCGCTCGGCGATGTGGGAGACCGGGTTGTGCGGCGGCCCCGGGATGTTCCAGATGTCCGCGTGGGCCGCCACCAGACGCAGGACGCGGTCGCCCCAGCCGCCGATGAGCAGGGGCGGCCCGGACGCCCGCACCGGACGCGGGTTGTTGCGGGTGCCGCGCAGCACGGTGTGCGGGCCGTCGAAGTCGAAGACCTCCTCGGTCCACATGCGGGTGAGGATGTCGATGGTCTCGGCGAGGCGGGTGACGCCCTCGCCCGGGGCGACCAGCGGCAGGCCGTAGGCGGCGTACTCGGCGATCGCGGGGTTGGGGCCGGGGATGCCGCCCGCGCCGGCGGGCTGGCGGGTGCCGCCGACGCCGAGGCCCATGACGAGCCGTCCGCCGGAGATGACGTCCACGGTCGTCGCGATCTTGCCGAGGACGGCCGGGTGGCGCATCCGGTTGTTGGTGACCAGCAGGCCGAGGCCGAGGCGTTCGGTGCGGGCGGCGAGGGCGGCGAGCAGCGTCCAGCCCTCGAAGGCCGTGCCGTTCCGGGGGCCGGTGACCGGGAGCAGGTGGTCCCAGAGCCAGCAGTCGTCGATCTCGGGGATGCCGTCGGCCTCCTCCCACACCCGAAGGATGTCGTCGTACCCGACATGGGTCGGGCTGGTCTTGAGGCCGAACCTGATCTCGGTCATGGGGGCTCCGCATCTCCAAAAGGGAAGCGTCAGAGTAGCTGATCGTCAGCAAGACTGACGATAGACAGAGCGGTAGATTTTCCCGCATGGTGGAACCGGGAGAGCGAGTCGGCGCGGACGTCCTCACCGATCGCCTGGGTTACCTGCTGAAGCACGTCCAGGCGCGGCTGGCGGAGGAGTCCGCGCGGGCGCTGGAGCCGTTCGGCGTCTCCGGGAGGGAGCTCGCCGTCCTCGCCGTCCTGGGGGAGAGCAGGCCGATCTCGCAGCTCGAGGGGGCGGGCCGGCTCGGCGTCGACCGGACCACCATGGTGGGGCTCGTCGACCGGCTCGAACGCCGTGGCCTGGTCGAGCGCCGTCGCAGCGAACAGGACCGCCGCAAGAACGTCGTCGCGCTGACCCCGGACGGCGAGGACCTCCTCCGTCGCGCCGAGGAGGCCCGCCGACGCATGGAACGCGCCTTCCTGGAACCTCTCGGAGACGCGGAGGCGGAGCGTTTCGTCCGTTTGCTCCGCCTACTCCTGAATGATGGCGGTTCGCGCTAGCTTGAGGTGATGGAGGATGAGACGCCGCAGGGCGAAGAGAAGCGGACGCAGATCTACTCCAAGCGCACGAAGACGGCCGACGGGCGGACGTACTACGACAACGTCGAGGCGGAGTCCCTGGAAGACGCCTATCGCCGGTACGGCCACAGCGCCTTCGAGGGCGCCCAGATCGACATCGTCCTCGCCGACCCGTGGGACATCGCCATGGGCGAGCGCGGCCTCAGCTACTGACCTGACCCGGGCCGACCGCATCTCCAGCGGACGGCTTGTCATGGGCCTCGGCCTCGGCTACTGATCCGACTCGGGCCGATCGTGTGAGGCATGCGGTCGGCGAGCCGCCGCGGCTTCGTTCGGTCTGGCGGGGACGAACCGAAATCGGGTCGGCGGGCGTTCATCCACCGAACACCCGTTTCGCGCCCATGAGCGCGCGAGCCAGGTGGAAGCCGGTGGTGTTGGCCGGTGGGTGCGACACGCCGGGGCGGGGGCGGTTACGTGGCAGGTCGGCAGTGTCACGGCAGGTGAGCGGCGGTTGGCGGTGGAAGGGCGCTGGGGCCTGTCCGGAATGCCCCGGTGTTTGCTTGCTCATTACATGGTTGCCGCTTACCGTTACGGCAGTGAGGAGTTACTCCGCGCACCAGCGGATTGCCATACGACCGAGCGTGTTCTAGCAGGCGGGAGGGGTAGCGACCGGAACCGGTCCGGAGCGGATCGGCCGGCCCGGTGCCGCTGCGGCGGCGACCGGGCGATGTCGTGTACCCGGCGGTTCGCCCGGGTGCGGGTAGGTCCTCGCGAGGCAGGGCTCCAGAACCCCGTCAGGGGCCCGCGGGCGAGGAAGGATCGGCCTCGTGACTCCACCCGCGAGTGGCCACGCGGACCACCCGTCCGCGGACCCGCGCGGTTGGACGGACCCTCGCCGGACGGCTTCTCCCGCACCCTTCGGTCTCGGCGCTCCGACGCGTCCCCATCCCGGTTTCCGGATGGTGTTCCGTCCCGCTGCCGGGTCGCGACACGGTTCAAACGAGCGCTCGGCACTTTCGCCGAGTGCTCGGAAGTCTCTCTGTACCGGCCCCCGGACGGATTCCCGTCGGAAGTCTCTCTGTACCGGCCCCCGGACGGATTCCCGCCGCGGTGGCCGGACGGTTTCCCGCCGCGGTGGCCGGACGGTTTCCCGCCCGGACGACCGGGCCGTTTCCCATCACTGGAGCCGGGCGGACGTCCGTCCGGCTCCGTCCCCCCTTTCGCGCCCCGGCGCGACCGGCGTCCACGCGGCCCGTGCGGCCGTGTCCGACGCGGTTCCGCGCCGGGGCGCCGGTATTTCACGAACAGATAGCGGTGATCACTATGCGTGCCGTGAAGTTGTCGATAGTCATTCGTTCACCACACGTCCGCGGCCGGGGACGACCCGTCGCCGCGGGCGGCGGAGTCGCGGCAGGAGGAGTCGGCGCGGCGGGACGCGGGGGCCGGCGATGAGCGCCGCACGCCACCCCGCGTCCCGTCCGTCCTCGGGGAGGCCCTGATGGGCGGCACGGCGATGGGCGGCACGGCGCTGACGGTGGCGGCGCTGCTGGTGGCCCTGATCGCGGTGGTCGCCCTGGTCGTCCTGGTGGTCGTGGTGGCGCGGCGGCCGGGCGGCCCCGCCGGGCCGGACCCGGAGGAGGCCGGGCGCGCCCGCGAGGGGGCGGACGAGA
>NZ_QURH01000093.1 GCF_003428695.1 Actinomadura logoneensis | reverse complement strand
CCAGGCGCGCGGCGGCCACCGTCAGCGCGAGCGGCGAACCGGCGCACAGCTCCGCCAGCCGCCGGGCGTGGTCGGGTTCGCGCCCCAGCCGCTCCCCGCCCACCACGAGGTCGAGCAGCCGGAGCGCCGCGTCGGCGCCCAGCGGGCCGATCCGGATGCCGCGCGCGCCGCGCGCCAGCAGCCCGGTGAGCCGCCACCGGCTGGTGACCAGCGCGAGGCTGCCCGGCGAGGCCGGGAGCAGCGGCGTCACCTGCGCGGCCGAGAGCGCGTCGTCCAGCACGACCAGGACCCGGCGGTCCGCCGACATCGACCGGTACAGGGCGGCGCGCTCCCCGAGCTCGACCGGGATGCGGTCGAACGGGACGCCGAGGGCGCGCAGGAACCCGCCGAGCACGTCGGCGGGCAGGGCGGGTTCGACCGGCGCGTGCCCGCGCAGGTCGGCGTAGAGCTGGCCGTCGGGGAAGTCGCCGTGCCGCCGGTGCGCCCAGTGCAGCGCGACGGTCGTCTTGCCGATGCCCGGCGGGCCGCTCAGCACGGCCGTGACACCCGGCCCGTCCGGATCCGGCCGGAGGCGGTCGAGCTCCGCGAGGGTGTCGGTCCGGTTCACCAGCGTCGCGGGCGCGGGCAGCTGGCGCGGCCGGAGCGGCTCGCGTCCCGCGGCGGCCAGGTTGACGACGCCCTTGAACTCGCCGACCTGGATCACGGGCCCGGTGACGTCCCCGGTGAAGTCGTTCACGGGACCCTCCGGCGGGTGGGCGCCATCCTGCCTCACCCCCGGAGGGTCGCCCGCCCTTGACCGACTGTCAACCGCGCCGCACCTCGGGGACACCCATGACTCACACACCCGCCGGTGGACGGCCGCGGACCCGTGTCGGACGCCGACGAGCCCGTCCCGGAGGCCGGGACGGGCTCGTCAGGGGGCGGACTCGTCAGGGGGCGGACTCGTCAGGAGGCGGGAGGTGCTGCCGGGTCAGTGGGCGGGGACGGTGTCGACCGCAGTCTCCTCCGCGGCGGCGCTCTTCGCGCCGGGGCCGGAGCCCCGCAGCGGGACCTCCTTGATGAACCACGCCGCGACGAAGGCCAGCGCCGCGAGGACCGCGCCGCCGATCGCGACCCCGTGCAGACCGCTGGTGACGCCCGCCTCGAACGCGTCGCGGACGTTGGCGGGGAGCGTCTTCAGCTTCTCCGGGGTGAAGTGCCCGCCACCGGAGACGATCTTGTGGGCGGCCGCGGCGCCGAGGTGGTCGCCGAGCGCGCCCTCCAGCCGGTGGGTGTAGATCGAGCCGAGCAGGGCGACGCCGAGGGAGCCGCCGATGGTGCGGAACAGGGTGACCGCGCCGCTGGCCGCCCCCATGTCGCGCAGCTCGACGCTGTTCTGCGTGACCAGCATGCTGATCTGCATGATGAAACCCATGCCCAGGCCGACGCCCAGCGTCATGAAGGAGCTCATCGCCAGCGAGGTGTGGACGGTCAGCATCAGCAGCACGAGCATCCCGCCGGTGAGCACCGCGCCGCCGATGATCGGGTACACGCGGTAGCGGCCGTTGCGGGTGATGAGCTGGCCGGTGGTCAGCATCACCGCGAGCATGCCGAACATCAGCGGGAGCAGCAGCAGGCCGCTGTTGGTCGGGGACGCGCCCTGGACGTTCTGCATGTACTGCGGCAGGAAGTTGACCGCGCCGAACATCGCGCCGCCGACCAGGAAGCTGAGGATCTGCGCGGCGGTGAAGTTGCGGCTGCGGAAGAGGCGCATCGGCAGGATCGGCTCGGGGACGCGGGTCTCGGCGAACACGAACACCGCCAGCGCGACGACGCCCGTGACGCCGAGGCCGACGATCTGCGCCGACGCCCACGGGTACTCGACGCCGCCCCAGCTGGCGACCAGGGTGACGCAGACGACGCCGACGGTCAGCAGCGCCGCGCCGATGAAGTCGATCCTCGCCTTGACGCGGCGGGAGTGCAGGTGCATGCCGAACCCGGTGACCAGCAGCGCGACCGCGCCGATCGGGACGTTCACGTAGAACGCCCAGCGCCAGCTGAAGTGGTCGGTGAGGAAGCCGCCGAGCAGCGGGCCGCCGACGAACGCGACCGGCATCATCCCGCCGATCATCCCCTGGAACCTGCCGCGCTCGCGGGGCGGGACGAGGTCGCCGATGATCGCCATCGCGCCGACCATCAGGCCGCCCGCGCCGAGGCCCTGCAGCGCCCGGAAGCCGATCAGCTCGGCCATGTTCTGCGCCAGGCCGGACAGCATCGACCCGACCAGGAAGATCACGATCGCGGACATGAACATGCCCTTGCGGCCGTACAGGTCGCCGAGCTTGCCCCAGATGGGGGTCGAGGCGGCGGCGGCCAGCGCGTAGGCGGTCACGACCCACGACAGGTGGGCGAGCCCGCCCAGGTCGCCGACGATGGTCGGCAGCGCGGTGCCGACGATCAGGTTGTCGAGCATCGCCAGGAACATGCCGAGCATGAGCCCGAAGATGCCGATGTAGATCTGGCGCTGGCTGTTGGCGTCACCCGCCGCCGGGGCCTGCCCCGGTCCGCCCGCGGCGGGCGGCGCGGCCTGCCCGTTTCCTGCCTGCGACATCGCTAGTCTCCCCTGGAGGACGGGTTCTTACTTACTTGCCGTCCGGCTAGTTTCCTTACCTGTCGTACGGTAGGCTTCCAACTAGCCGGTCGTCAAGTAAGTTTCAGGGGCATGGGAGTAATCATGGGCGGACGACGAGGCGACACCCGGGAGCAGATCCGCAGGGTCGCGCTGGAGCTGTTCGCCGAGCAGGGCTACGAGAAGACCTCGCTGCGGGAGATCGCCGAACGCCTCGGCGTCACCAAGGCCGCCCTCTACTACCACTTCAAGACCAAAGAGGACATCATCGCCAGCCTCTTCGACGAGTTCGGCGAGAAGGTCGACGAACTGGTCGCCTGGGCGCGCACCGAGCCGATGACCCGCGAGCACCGGGTGGAGGTCCTCGAGCGCTACGCCGAACTGCTCCGCGGCCCGGCCGGCGACCTCATGCGCTTCATGTCCCAGAACCAGCAGGAGATCCGCGACCTGAAGCCCGGCGAGGACGCCCGCGCCCGCTTCCGCACCCTCGCCCGCGTCCTGGCGGACGACCGGGACACCGTGATCGACCAGCTCCGCGCCCGGGTGTCCATCATGGCGCTGCACACCAGCGTGTTCCTGGCCCACGACATGGACATCTCCGACGACGAGCGGCACGAGGCCGCACTGGAGATCGCCATGGAGCTGATCGGCGGAGCCGACCGCGGCCGGCGGGCGGCCGAGCGGGAAGAGCGTCCCGCGAGCTGACACCCCGACACTTACGCGATTGCGCAAGTTCTCATACAATGGCCCGGTCCGCGACGGCCGCCTCCGCGGACCGGCTCACGTCCGCACCGCTCCCGGCCTTCGGCTCGGTGGGCGGATCGGTCCGGTGGCCGGATCGGTCCGGTGGTTCGGCCGAGTCCGGTGGTCCGGTCCGGACAGAGCTGACCGTCCGGGCCCCTCGTGACCGGGCCCGGACGGCCGGCCGCCCGGCGCGCCGTACGGCAAGGGGGACGCCAGGCGGCCCCGGCCCCGGAGGACCACCCGATCCGTCCTCCGGGGCCGGGGTCTTTCACCGTGGGGCAACGCTCCGGACCGCCCGCGCCGCGTGCCCCGAAGGGAGATCCCGGTTCCCCGTCCGAACCGGGTCGGTCGCGCGGAACGGCACCGGCCCCGAGCGCGCCAGGCGCTTCCACACGTCCACGTAACGGTGGGGCGAGTGGACGTTGTAGTAGCAGGTGCGCGCCATGGTCGACGGGCCGGCCGTGCTCGCGACCCGCGAGCCGCGCGCGACCGGGGCGCCCGGACGGGTGTTCCAGGCCGGGACGCCGCGCCGCGCACCCCGGACCGAGCACCCCAGCCGTCCACGCTGGAGCGGACGCGCGGCGCGCACCCGGCCTGGAACGTTCTCGGCGCCCCCACGTCCGGTGAGCGGACGCGCGGCGCGCACCCGGCCTGGAACGTTCTCGGCGCCCCCACGTCCGGTCGGCCGGGCCCACCCCCGGCCGACCGGACTTCCAGGGGAGCTAGTGGACCCACTTCAGGTAGCGGCCGAGCGACCAGCCCGACGCGCCCTTCCGCGGGTGGACGTGGACCCAGCGGTGGCCCTTGCGGCAGTCGCCGGGCACCCGCCTGGCATGGCGAGACAGCGTGTTCACCACCCGGTGGCGCCGTCCCGCGCCGGACCTGACGTTCAGCCGATGGCCCTTCCGCACGTGGACCACGTCGTAGTGGCACGTCCGGGCCGGGCGGGACGCGGCGGTCGCGTTCGCGTCCGCCCGTCCCAGGGGCAGCATCGAGAACGTGATCAGCGGCACGGCCACGGCGGCAAGCTGCCAGGGCTGCATGGTTCGCTCCTTCGCGTCGGCGGGGAATCGTTGGAAAGAGTGCCGCCCGTGCGGCGGCCCCGGCCCCGGAGGACCACCCGACCCGTCCTCCGGGGCCAGGGTCATCGCACGTCGGGACGCGCGTTCCGGGTCGTCACCGCGCACCGCCCGCGCACCGCCCGCGCGCCGCGCCGCGCCGACCGGGCACCCCGGCC
>NZ_QURH01000090.1 GCF_003428695.1 Actinomadura logoneensis | reverse complement strand
GGGGAGCGGGGCGTCCGGGCGGTCGGCGGGGCCGCCGGGGCGCGGGACGCGCGCGGACGCCGGGGTCCTGGCCGGGGTGAGCGTGAGGCGCACGACCGACGGGTCGTGGGCGCCCGCGCGGTCGGCGAACTCCGACGCGCGGTGCACGATCTGGTACCGGTGCGGGCGCCCGGCCAGCGCGGGACTGAGCAGGATGTGGTCGAGGTCCTCGGCGACGCCGCCGGAGTCGGCGGTGTAGCGGTCCCGCGGGGGGAGCGCGGACGCGAGGTCGCGCAGCCCGACGTCCGGCGCGGTCAGGGCGCGCAGCGCGGGCGAGCCGTCGCCGGTGCCGAGGTTGCCGGTGACGATCACGTTCGCGTCCGGGGCGGCGCGGCGGACCGTCCGGACGAAGGCGGCCAGGCTGCGCGCCTGCGCGAGGCGGCGCGCCTCGCTCGGCCGCTCGAACGGCTGGCGGCGGCCGTAGGCGATCGGGTCGGCGGACGTGCGCCCGTACCAGTGGTTCGCGATCACCAGGAGCCGCCGTCCGCGCCAGGTCAGCTCGCCCGCGAGCGGCTTGCGGGTCTCGTCCCACGCGGGGTCGGCGGGGGCGACGCGGCCGGGGCTGAGGGTGAGGCGCGCGCCGCCCCGGCCGTCCGCCTGGACGTGCGTCGGCGCGGTCGCGAGGTCCGGGACGCCGGGGGCGCCGAGGTCGGACGAGCCGGACGGGCGGTCGGAGAACGCCAGGCCCCGGTCGGTGCGGAACAGGAAGCCGAGCCGTCCGTTGCCGCCCCGCTCGCCGCCGTCGGCGTTGTCGTGCGGCGCGACCGAGCGCCACTCGTAGGCCGGGCCGCCCGCCGCGCTGATCGCGGTGATCAGCTCGGCGACGGTCTGGTCGGCGGCGACCGTCCCGTCGTCGAAGGCGCCGGAGTTGTCCTCCACGCCGGTCACGGTGACCAGGTCCGGGGAGCCGAGACCGTCCACCACGTCGTCGGCGACCGCCTTGACCTGGTCGGACGGGGTGTCGGGGCTGAGGTTCTCCAGGTTCAGCGTGCCGACCGACAGCTCGTCGCGTCCCGCCGGGGCCGCGGTCTGCGGCCGGACGCCGCCGTCGGTGCGCGCCGGGGTGGCCGTGGGGAGCACCACGAACCCGGCGGAGGTGTAGTCGAGGACGCCGTCCACCGGACCGGGCAGCCGGTCGCCCACGTCGGCGGACGGCAGCGGAGCGAGCGCGTCGCCGAGGACGACGCGCGCCGGATCGGGCAGGCCGCCCGACCGCGCGAGCGAGCCGCCGCGCCGGGTGCGGTCGCGCGCTCCGGCGCCGCCGTTGGGAAGCACGGGCAGCGCGCCGTCCCGCGTCGGGCCGATGACGAAGGCGTTCTCCACCCGGACGCGCATGCCCTCCAGCGAGCCGTAGAACGCCAGCGGGTCGGACGCGGGGTCGGGGAAGCGGTCGGCCTCCGGGTCGCGCGGCGCGGTGGGGAACGAGGCCGGGGCCCTGCGGCCCCTGGGCCCGCCGAGCACGACCGGCGCGGGCAGCGGCTGGTCGTGCGAGGTCACGACGGTCTCGGACGCGTCGATCTCGGTGCGGCTCAGGTTGGACGACCCGCGTCCGCCGGGCCGGAACTCGCTGACCCGCCCCGCCACGCGGACCGCGTCGCCGGGCCGGACCTGCGGGCGGGTGCGGGTGAACACGAAGACGCCCGAGGAGGCCGCCTTCCGCCGCGCGTCCGGACGGGCCGGGTCCTGCATCCAGAAGCCGGAGTCGGTGACGGCCGTGACGACGCCGCCGACGCCGGTGACGTCCCGGCCGTTCAGCGGGGAGACGTGCCCGGCGCCCTGCACGTCGCGGACGCCCGCCTTCACGGGCGCGCCGGGCTCGGCGTGCGCGGCGGCGGAGAGGGGGAGCCCGGCGGGGGCCGGGACGGCGCCGAGCGGCACCGCGAGCACCGCCCCGGCGGCGATCGCCACCACCCGTCCAGCCGCCGCTGACCTGCTCAAACCACGCTCCCGGGATCCCTCCGACCGACGGTGCCAGCATGGCACGCCCCCGATCATCACGGTAGCCGCCGCTCGGAACTCTCAGCGCACGCTCATCTTCGGCCGTCGCCACCGTCACACGCCCGCACACGAGCACACGCGCGCACGAACACGCCCGCACAGGGGCACGCACGCGCACGCCCCGTCCGCGTCGAGCCGGAGCCGTGAAGCGGACGGAGCGTGCGGGAAGGGGAGGGGAGCCGGGTCAGTCGAACAGCACGACCTTGCGGATGACGTCGCCCCGGGCCAGCGCCCCCAGGGCGTCGTTGAGGTCCTCGAACCGGATCCGGCGGCTGATCAGGCCGTCCAGGTCGAGCTTGCCCGCGCGCCACAGGTCCACGAACATCGGGATGTCGCGCTTGAGGTCGCAGCCGCCGTACAGGGACGACTTCACGTTCTTGCCCTCGAACAGCAGCGAGAACGCCGACATCTCCCAGTTGTCGTCGGCCGCGCCCGCGCCGACCACGATGACGTCGCCGCCGCGCCGGGTGAGGTTCCACGCCGTGGTGATCGCGCTGGACTTGCCGACCACCTCGAAGACCTGGTCGAAGCCCTGGCCGAGGGTGAGCAGGCCCTTGCTCTCCTCCAGGTTCTCCAGCGTCGCGGTGTGGGTCGCGCCGAACTGCTTGGCGGCGGGGTGCTTGGCCTCGTTCGGGTCGACCGCGAGGATCGTGGACGCGCCGCAGATCCGGGCGCCCTGGATCACCGACAGCCCGACGCCGCCCGCACCGACGACCGCGACCTTCGAGCCGGGCCGCACCTTCGCGGTGTTGAACGCCGCGCCGACGCCGGTCGGGATGCCGCAGCCGAGCAGCGCGGCGTACTCGAACGGCACGTCCTCGGCGATCTTGATGACGCCCTGGTGGGGCAGCACGACCTCCTCGGCCCAGGTGCCGACGCCCGCCATCCCGAACGCGGGGGTGCCGTCGCCGAGCTTGAACCGCGGCTCGGAGAAGGCCGCGCCGATGAAGCCCATGCACAGGTACGGCTCGCCGCGCATGCACTCGGCGCAGACGCCGCAGTCCGGCGTCCAGTTGACCACCACGTGGTCGCCGGGCCGCACGTTCGTGACGCGGTCGCCGACCTCCGCGACGACGCCGGCGCCCTCGTGCCCGATCACGGCGGGCGGGACGGAGGGCAGCACACCGGAGAGCGTGGACAGGTCCGAATGGCAGACCCCGGTCGCCCTGATCCGCACCTTGACCTGGTCGGGCCCCGGATCGACGGTCGTCACGTCGTCCCGCAGGTCCAGTTCCTTGTCGCCGACCGCGTGCAGTACCGCGGCACGTGCCATGTGACGCCTCCACAGTGAGGAAGGACGCCGGGCCCGTGCGCGGGCGGGGCGTCCCGAGGGGTGGGTGGGATCCCGGGGGGTGGGTGGGTCGTGGTGCCGGCGGCCGGGCCGGGCGGCCCGGCTACTCCTCCAGGCTCAGCGCCGCCTTGGGGCAGGAGCGCACCGCGTGCCGGACCTTGTCGGCCAGCTCGGGCGGCACCTCCTCGCGGAGGATGACCAGCTCGTCGTCGTCGGTGAGGTCGAAGACCTCCTCGGCGATGCCGACGCAGACGGCGTTGGCCTCGCACACCAGCGGATCGACTGTCACTCTCATCGCCATCTCCGTTCCCTTGCCGGTGGGCGCGCGGCGGGCCAAACATACCGATCGCCGTCGTCGCGGACCATGGGCCGAACGGCCCCACCTCACCCGCCCACGGAGAAAGTAGAACACGTTGCAGTCTGGTGTCACAAGACCCGGACGGACCGGATAAAGTGCGCGGCGGAGGAGATGAATGAGCGACTCAACGGCGTCCACCCCCGCGGGGACGACCAGCACCCCGGCCGCACCGGCCGAGCCGTCCGCCGGCGCGCCGTCGGGCGGCGCCGAACGGCCCCCGGCCGGAG
>NZ_QURH01000089.1 GCF_003428695.1 Actinomadura logoneensis | reverse complement strand
CCGCGCCCGCCTCCCGGCAGGGCCGGGCCAGGCCGGACCGGGCCGGGCCAGGCCGGACCGCGCGGCGCGTGTCAGGGGCGGCGACGGCCTACTTGCGCCAGCGGGCCTGCTTGTCGGCCGCGGTCCTCGTGCACGTGTAGACGACGCCCTGGGCCGTCTGCCCCTTGGCGCCCAGCGGCGCGCAGAACCCGCCGGGGCGGATCGCACCGGGGATGGCGACGCTCCCCTTCACCTCGGTCCAGGTCCTCGTGCCGCCGTGCTTGACGCAGACGAGCCCGTTCCCCTGCTGGGTCTGGCCGACCGCGCCCACGTCCGAGCAGGTGGATCCGGGTTTGACGCTGCCGGTGGGGATGGGCGCGGCGCCGTTGGCGGCGACCCAGCGCGGCTGCTTCTCGCCCTTGCGCATGGTGCAGAAGGCGGCCTTGCCGTCGGACGTGCGGGCCACCATCCCGTTGTCGGAGCAGACGCGCCCGACCTTCACCGACGCCTGCGGCGCCACCCCGCTCAGCTTCGGCGGAGCGGTACCGCCCGTCCCGTGGCCGGTCGGCGATGGGTGCGTCGCCGGGGTCGTCGCCGCGGTCCCGCCCCTCGCCTTGGCCACGGCCGCACCCTTCGGCGCGGCGGACGTCCCGCCGCTCTTGGCGTGCCCGCCGTCCGAGCCGCAGGCCGTGCCCGCGAAGGCCACGGCCGCCACTGTCAGCACGGCCCCCGCCGCACGCATCCTCGTCATCGCATGCCCCCCGTCGTCCGTCGCGTTGACGGACACCACCTTACGGAAAGCGACCGTTCGATCACAGGATCGACGTGCACCGGCGTCCCGCCCGAGGCCGAGCGGGGACTCCGGGGCGGGAGGACGGATCAGTCGGCGGCGAGGACGGGGGCGCCGTCCGTCCGCTCCTCCTGGCGGGCGAACTGGGTGCGGTACAGCTCGGCGTAGAGGCCGCCGCCGGACAGCAGCTCCTCGTGCCGCCCGCGCTCGACGATCCGGCCGGCGTCCACCACGAGGATCTGGTCCGCCTCGCGGATCGTGGACAGCCGGTGCGCGATCACCAGCGAGGTGCGGCCCGCCAGCGCGGTGCGCAGCGCCCGCTGGACGGCGGCCTCGGACTCGGAGTCCAGGTGCGCGGTCGCCTCGTCCAGCACGACCACCGAGGGGGCCTTGAGCAGCAGCCGGGCGATGGCCAGGCGCTGCTTCTCTCCGCCCGACAGCCGGTAGCCGCGGTCGCCGACCACGGTGTCCAGGCCGTCCGGCATGTCCGCGACCAGCTCCCCGACCTGGGCCGCCTCCAGCGCCGCGAGGATCTGCTCGTCGGTGGCGTCCGGACGGGCGTACCGCATGTTCTCCCGGATGGAGTCGTGGAACAGGTGCGCGTCCTGGCTGACGACGCCGACCCGGGCGCGCAGCGAGTCCAGGGTGACGTCGCGGACGTCCTGGCCGCCGATCCGCACCGCGCCGCCGGACGCGTCGTACAGCCGCGACACCAGGTGCGTGATCGTGGACTTGCCCGCCCCGGACGGCCCGACCAGCGCCACGAGCTGCCCGGGCGCGGCGGTGAAGTCCACGTCGAACAGCACGTCCCGGCCGGGCGCGGTGTCGCTGCGGGCGATCGACTCCAGCGACGCGAGCGAGACCTCCTCGGCGGACGGGTAGCTGAACGAGACGTGGTCGAACTGGACCGCGGGCGCCTCGTGCTCGTCCACGGTGAGGGGCTCGGCGCCGTCCTTGTCGTCGATGAGCGGCTTGAGGTCCAGCACCTCGAAGACGCGGTCGAAGCTCACCAGCGCGGTCATCACGTCCACGTGGACGTTGGACAGCGCGGTCAGCGGCCCGTACATGCGGGTGAGCAGGGTGGCCAGGGCGACCAGGGTGCCCAGCTGGAAGCTGCCGTTCACGACCAGGGAGCCGCCGACGCCGTAGACCATGGCGGTCGCGAGCGCCGCGACCAGGGTCAGCGCGGTGAAGAACACCCGGCCGTACATGGCCGAGACCACGCCGATGTCGCGGACCCGGGCGGCGCGTCCGGCGAAGGTCTCCTCCTCCTCGGCCGGACGGCCGTACAGCTTGGCGAGCATCGCGCCGGCGACGTTGAACCGCTCGGTCATCAGCGAGCTCATCTCGGCGTCCAGCTGCATCTGCTCGCGGCTGACGGCCTGCAGCCGCTTGCCGACCCACTTGGCGGGCAGCACGAAGATCGGCAGGAGCAGCAGCGCGATCAGGGTGACCTGCCAGGACAGCACCAGCATCGTGACCAGCACCAGGACCAGGCTGATCACGTTGGACACCACCGACGACAGCGTGGTCGTCAGGGCCCGCTGCGCGCCGATCACGTCGCTGTTCAGGCGGCTGATCAGCGAGCCGGTCTGGGCCCGCATGAAGAACGCGACGGGCTGCCGCTGGACGTGCCCGAACACCTGCGTCCGCAGGTCGTAGATCAGGCCCTCGCCGATCTTCGCCGAGTACCAGCGCTGCGCGAGGCCGAGCACCGCCTCCAGCAGCGCCAGCGCCGCCACGGTGACCGCCAGGCCGATCACCACGCCCTGCCGGTGGGGGATGATGCCGCGGTCGATGATGCCCTTGAGCAGCAGCGGGTTCGCCACCACGATCACCGCGCCGAGGGCGTTCAGGGCCAGGAAGAGCACCAGCTCGCGGATGTAGGGCCGCGCGTACCCGGCGATCCGCTTGACGGTCCCCTTGGCCAGCTTCTTCTGCGTGACCGAGCTGTCCCGTCGGAACGAGGCCATCACCTGCCAGCCGTTCCCCGGCATCCCGGGCATCCCCATACGGGCCCTCCCCAAGGTCCTCGCGGTCCGGCCGCCGCGGAACGCGGACGCCGGCCGGCGAACGTAATCAAGTAAGCATCTCAGTCCGCACGAACCACAACGCGCCGACGCCGCCGTGCCTTCCCGCGCGCCGCCCCGGATCGCCCGCGCCGCCGCCCG
>NZ_QURH01000110.1 GCF_003428695.1 Actinomadura logoneensis | reverse complement strand
CCGGCTCCGCCACGACCGCCCACCGGTGCCCGCCCACCTCCGCCGGGAGGCGGCGGCGGGCGCGGCTCACGCGCGCACCGGGGCGCCGGCCGGGGCCGGGTACTCCCTGAGCTCGATGGCCGTGGCGGCCTTGGTGGTCATCTTGTCCAGCAGGCGCAGCATCGGACCGGCGGTGAGCACCTTGTAGATCCGGGTGCGGCGGCGCAGGCTGCGCGCGCTCTTCGGCGCGAAGAACGGCCCGACGCCCCCGGCGACCTGCTGGCACGCCCTGGTGAACTTCCGGATCGCCTGCTCGTAGGCGGGGAACGCGACCCGGTGGTCACCGCCCGCGGCGGCCAGTTCCCCGGCCAGGACGTAGGCGCAGACGACCGCGAGCCCGGTCCCCATGCCGCCGCAGGTCGCGCCGTACCCGGCGTCGCCGAGCAGCGCGATCCGGCCCGTCGTCCAGGAGTCCATCCGGACGATGCTGACCGAGTCGTGGTAGAAGTACGGCGCGTCGGCCAGGTCGGCGAGGACGGTCGCCGCGTTCCAGCCCATCCCGGCGAACCGCTCGGCGACCAGGCGCTTCTGCCCCTCGTGGTCGTGGCGGTCGACGGCCTGCCCGTCCTGCGCCGCCGCGTACACGCACATCACGTTCGCGGACGTCCCGCCGTCCAGCGGGTAGACCGACAGGCCGCGTCCAGGCTCGCTGTAGAGCAGGGCGTCGCGGCTCAGTCCGAGCCGGTTCGGGGCATGGAAGATCGCGACGTTGTAGCCCGAGTCCCGGACGAACCGCGACTCGTCCCCGAAGGCGAGCCGCCGGACGTTGGAGTGCAGCCCGTCCGCGCCGACGACCAGGTCGAACCACTCGGGGGCGCCGCGCTCGAAGGTCGCGTACACCCCGTCGGGGGTCTCCTGGAGCGAGGTGATCGAGTCGCCGAAGACGTAGCGGGCCGCGTCCCTGGTCCGGTCGTAGAGGATGCGCGCGAGGTCGCCGCGCTGGATCTCGACCTGCCCGCCGGTGAACGAGGCGGGCAGCGTGAGCAGGTCCTCGCCGTGCTCGTCGATGAGGTGCAGCGGCCCGTTCTCGGTCCGGTGCCGGCGGATCTCGTCCAGGATGCCCATCCGGGTCAGCACGTCCATGTGGACGTCGCCGCGGAAGTCCACCGCCTGCCCGCCGGGCCGGATGCCGGGCGCCTTCTCCACCACGGTCACCTCGTGCCCGTACCGGGTCAGCCAGAAGGCGAGGGACGGACCGGCGATGCTCGCACCCGAGATCAGAACCTTCATGACGCGCTCCCTTGGTCGTTTCCTGCGATGACCGAAGAGTCGCCTGGGCCGCTGACCGTCCGCGCACCACCCGCTGACAGGCGCCACGCACCGTCCGCGGCCGGCGGAGCCCCCGGCGGATCAGCCTGAAGACCTGGTAGATCAAGCGGAAGACCCGGCGGAGCAGGCGGAGGATACGTGCGCGCACCGTCCGCCGGCAAGCCCGAAGGGCCGCCCGGCACGCCGGACGGCCCTTCGGTGGAGCTCGCGAAGAACCTGGGAGTAAAGGCTCCGGGGACGGAGGTCAGCGGCCGGTGCCGCCGTAGACGACCGCCTCGATCTGCTCAGAGTCGAGGTCGAACGCGCGGTGCGCCTCGGCGACCGCGGTGTCCACGTCGTCCTGCGCGACCACGACCGAGATCCGGATCTCCGAGGTGGAGATCATCTCGATGTTGACGCCCGCGTCGGCGATCGCGCCGAAGAACTTGGCGGTGACGCCCGGGTGGGAGCGCATGCCCGCGCCGATCAGCGAGACCTTGCCGATCCGGTCGTCGAACCGCAGCGACTCGAAGCCGATCCGGTCCTTCAGCTTGTTCAGCGAGGTCAGGGCGGCCTGCCCGTCGGTCACCGGCAGCGTGAAGGAGATGTCGGTGCGCCCGGTGGACGCCGCCGACACGTTCTGCACGATCATGTCGATGTTGATCTCGGCCTCGGACAGCGCCGAGAAGATCGACGCGGCCTCGCCGACCTTGTCCGGGACCCCCACGACGGTGATCTTGGCCTCGCTCCGGTCGTGCGCGACGCCGGAGATGATCGCCTGCTCCATCTCGTGCCCTTCGATCTCGCTGCTGTCGACGACCCAGGTTCCCTCCTTCGTGGAGAAGGACGAACGGACGTGGATCGGCATGTTGTAACGGCGCGCGTACTCCACGCAGCGCAGGTGCAGGATCTTGGCCCCGGACGCGGCCATCTCCAGCATCTCCTCGTAGGAGATGCGCGGGATGCGCTGCGCCGCGGGGACGATCCGCGGGTCGGCGGTGAACACGCCGTCCACGTCGGTGTAGATCTCGCACACGTCGGCGTCGAGCGCCGCGGCGAGCGCGACGGCGGTGGTGTCCGAGCCGCCGCGGCCGAGCGTGGTGATGTCCTTGGTGCCCTGCGAGACGCCCTGGAACCCGGCGACGATGCAGATCGAGCCCTCGGTCAGCGCGTCCTGGATCCGGCCCGGCGTGACGTCGATGATCTTCGCCTTGCCGTGCGCGCCGTCGGTGATCACGCCGGCCTGGGAGCCGGTGAACGACCGGGCCTCGTGGCCCAGGTTGGAGATCGCCATGGCGAGCAGCGCCATCGAGATGCGCTCGCCGGCGGTGAGCAGCATGTCCAGCTCGCGCCCCGGGGGCAGCGGCGACACCTGCTTCGCCTTGTCGATCAGGTCGTCGGTCGTGTCTCCCATCGCGGACACCACGACGACGACGTCGTTGCCCGCCTTCCGGGTGGCCACGATCCGCTGGGCCACCGCCTTGATGCGCTCGGCATCGGCGACGGAGGAGCCACCGTACTTCTGCACGACAAGGGCCACGGGCAGCGCTCCTCGGGTTCGGGATCAGGACTTGCCGACGAAAGTCTACCGAGGCCGGGAGATGTCATTACGACCAGGTAACCGTCAGCCTGAGATGACACGTCCAGAATGTGAGACGCCGCGACCGCTCGGCCTGCGCCAGACGATGCTGTAGCGCCACAGGAGGTGCCGCCGGAACTCGGCGCCCGGCAGAAGCCCCGCGGCCAGCTCCGCCATCTCCCGGTAGGTGACCGGCGGCGGCCACACCATGGGCGACGGGTGCTCCCAGTGCCCCTTCAGCACCCGGTACACCGCTCCCGCCGCCGTGGCGGCGGCGACGCGCGGCAGGTCCCGGGGCAGCTCGTCCCGGGCGAGCCCGACGACGGCCAGCACCCCTCCCGGACGGACGAGCTCCCGCATCCGGACGAGCCCGGCGGTGGCGTCCATGTGGTGCAGGGTCGCCACGGACGCCACGACGTCGAACGAGGCGTCCTCGACGCCGTGGTCGCGGAGGAATCGGTGATCAAGGAAGTCGCCGCGGACGTAGTCGATGTCGTCCCCGTACGCGCGGGCCTGCTCGAGGCTCGGCTCGTCGAGGTCGATGCCCGTGACGGCGGGGACCGTCCGGCGGAGGGCGCGCGCCAGCATCCCCTCGCCGCAGCCCACGTCGAGCGCCGTCCGGGCCCCCTCGGGGACGGCTCCGAGGATGCGCCGGTGGTAGTGGATGTTGTGGTTCCAGCGTCCGCCGCGCTCCACGTGCCCGCCCTTCACGTGCCCTGCCCTTCCGTCGTCCCCTTCGAGACTGCCAGACCCGGACCGGTCAGGCGGCGGTCACGGCCCCGATCTCGACGGCCCCGCTTTGGGTGAGGCCGAGGGCGCGGAAGGTGACGCGCTGGTCGAACCAGAGCAGGCCCATGGTGACCGCCGCCATCGTCAGGCCGAGCGCCAGGTGCACCGAGGCGCTGGTGACCTGCGCGCCGGCCGCGCCGAGCACCACGTGGACGCCGATCCGCAGCCCGATCAGCGCGAAGAGGATCTTCCGCGTGCGGGCGTTCCTCAGCATCGCCTTGATCAGCTTCTTGCGCCGCCGCAGGACGGTCAGCCCCACCACCATGTTCACCGCGCCGAGCGCCGCGAGCACCATCCAGGCGCCGTCCCATGCCTTGAGCAGGTCGTAGGCGGCGCCCATCGCGCCCTCGAAGGCGAAGAACCAGATCGGGAGGGGCTTGATGTCGCTCAGCTCGGGGGTCTCGCTCATGTCCTGCTCCAGGGTCCGTGTCCGCGTCCTGCCGACCCCTGGATCGTGTCGCGGGACGCCCACCGGGCGGCAGAACCATCCCTCCGGTCCTCGGCAGTACAAATGTCACGGTCCGTCCGGCGACGCCGTTCTGTCGGTGGCGTCGGGCAGGATTCCGCGCGTGAGAATCACCAACCAGAAGCTGGTCGGCTACACGTTCCTCAGCGACATGCTCGGCGACGACTACTACCCCCGGCACCTGGTCGTGAAGGGCCAGGCGATCCTGCGGCGGCTGTGCGCGCAGATCGAGGCGGACCGTCCGGCCGACCTGGCCGCGCTGTACGCCATGACGAACGCCGCGACCAGGCAGTTCAACGACCTCCAGGACGAGCTCTTCGAGGCCGACAGCGAGATCGAGACCGTCGCCCGCGACACCATCGCGTCGGACTTCTTCTACGTGGCCGCGGCCTACGGCTTCGAGAACGCCGACGTCGAGGAACTCGTCGCCGACCGCGACTGGTAACCCCGTCCCGGGCGCGCCGAAGCACGCTCCACCCCGGGTAACTCCGCCAGGACGACCGGGCAGCTCAAGCGGGACGGCTTGAACGGCTCATGCGGAACGGTCGGCCTTGAGGGCGGCGGCGGTCTCGACGACGCGTCCGGCCTGGTGGCGGGCCGCTTGCAGGGTGTCCTCGCTGGGCGCGCCCGTGCCCGCCACGTGGGACGTCCCGTACGGATTGCCCGTCTTGAACTGGATGGGGTCGGTGCAGCACAGCACGGCGTCCGCCCAGGCCAGGTCGTCGAGGACCGCCTCCGGGACGTCCGCGGCGTTCCGCACGTGCTCGGCCCATTCCGGACGGGTGTCGACGACCTCCGCGGCACCGTCTCGGCGATCCTCCGTAGCCGGACGTTCGCGCCCGCGTTCCCCGCCCCCTCGGCGGCGGCTCCGGCCAGGGCGTGCAGGTTCCCCGTGGCGCTGTAGTAGATGATCGCGACGTTCACGACATCCAAGATCGTGCTCCTTCCTCCGCTGCTCCTCCCCCACCGACGAAGCGGCCTCCGACTCTGCGGGGCCCGCTCCCGGGCCGGCGCGGCGCCTCCGGCCCTCTGTGTGAGGGAGGCCACTGGCAGGCGTGTTACGCGTCGGCGGCCCCCGGTGTCTTTTGAGCAGACCGGCTCGAACGAGGAGGCACACATGAAGGTGGTCGTGGCAGGCGCGGGATATGCCGGGGCGGTCGCGGTGAACCGGCTGGCGAAGCGGGTCCCGGACGCGGAGGTCACGGTGGTCAACCCGCGTCCGGACTTCGTCGAGCGGGTGCGGCTGCACCAGCAGCTGGCCGGGACGGGACACGCGGGCAGGCCGCTCTCCCAGGTCCTGCCACGCGGCGTCCGCGCACGTCAGGCGGCCGTCGAGAAGATCGGCGACGGATGCGCGGTGCTGGACGACGGCGATACCCTGGACTTCGACTTCCTCCTGCTGGCCGTCGGAAGCACGCTGTCACCGCTGCCCGGCACCGTCCCGACCGGCACATGGGAGGGCGCCGAGCGGGCACGTGCAGCGCTGGCGAAGCTCCCCGCGGGGCGGACGGTCACCGTCGTCGGCACGGGGGCGACCGGCATCGAGACGGCCGCGGAGATCGCCTACGCCCGTCCCGACCTGAAGGTTCGGCTCGTCGGCCGGGAGCTCGCGGCACCGCTCTCGGAGGGGGCGCGCCGCCGGGTCCGCGACGGTCTGGCACGGCTGAACGTGGCCTTGGTCGAGGACATCGTGACGGGTGTCCGGCCGGAGGAGGACGAGCCGGCAGAGGGGACCGTCACGCTGGGGTCGGGCGAGGAGTTCGCCTCGGACCTCACGCTCTGGTCCGTCATCGGCTCCGTCCCCGACCTGGCGGCGCGCAGCGGCCTGGCCGTGGACGAGCGGGGCCGCGCCGTCGTGGACGAGTACCTGCGCAGTGTGAGCGACCCGCGCGTCGTCGTCGCGGGCGACTGCGCGGCCGTCCCCGGATCGCGGATGTCCTGCCAGACGGCCGAGCCGCAGGGCGCGCACGCCGCGGACACCGTGGCCCGCATGATCAAGGGCGAGCCGCTCCGGCCCTACAAGGTCGAGTACGTCGCCGCGTGCATCAGCCTGGGCAGGCGCGACGGCGTCATCCAGTTCGTCCACCGGGACGACAGCCCTCGGCGGCGGTACTTCGCGGGACGGCTCGGGGCCATGACGAAGGAGGGCATCGTCCGCGGCGCCGGGTTCAGCGCCCGCACCGGCATCGTCGGCGCGCTCCCCGGCGCGAAGTGACGGCCCGTCGCGACACAGGCGATCGCGGACAGGCCCCGGCGAACACCGCCGGGGCCTGTCCGTAACGGCCGCCCGTGCGAGGTCAGAAGGTCCACCGGGACATGCCCGTGGCGGGCCGTCTCGGCCTCTCGGGGTGAGGTCAGACGGTGGCGGGGGCCTCTTCGGAGACGTCCAGGCGCGCGTTGGCGACGACCGCGTGCAGGGCGCGGAGGGCCGCCCCTGCGTGGTTGCCCCAGTGGTTGAAGTAGGAGTACTGCCACCACCAGAGCGCCTCCAGTGGACGTCCCTGCTGGTAGTGGCGCAGCCCGTGGACGAGGTCGCTGGCGACGTCGACCAGGTCGTCCGAGAGGCGGTAGGCGGTCGGCTCGGTGTCCTTGTACGGGTCGAAGACCTCGACGTACTCGTCCACCGAGAGGAGCCGTTCGCCGAGGCCCTGCCGGACCTGGTCGAGGTCCGGGTCGTCGCCGACCTCCGGCTCCCAGTTGTCCGGCAGGATCACGTCGGCGCTGGCGCCGAGCTGGGCGCCCGCCAGGATGACCTGGGACACCTCCAGCAGCAGCATCGGGACGGTGTGCGTCCCGGCCTCGCCGCGCGCGACGGCCTCCAGTCCGCTGAGGTAGTTCTCCACGTGGCAGGCCACGCGTTCGGCGAGGGTGTTCCAGTCCTGCGGGCTGTTTGAGTCAGACATCGAGCAGCCTCCGTCCTTCGAATGCGCGGCCCAGCGTGACCTCGTCCGCGTACTCCAGGTCGCCGCCCACCGGAAGGCCGCTGGCCAGGCGGGTGACGGTGAGCCCCATGGGCTTCACGAGCCGCGCGAGGTAGGTTGCGGTGGCCTCCCCCTCCAGGTTGGGGTCGGTCGCGAGGATCAGCTCCTTCACCGTCCCGTCCGCGAGCCGCTGCATCAGTTCGCGGATCCGCAGGTCCTCGGGGCCGACGCCCTCGATGGGGCTGATCGCCCCGCCGAGCACGTGGTACCGGCCGCGGAACTCGCGGGTCTTCTCGATCGCGACCACGTCCTTGGACTCCTCGACCACGCAGATCACCTGCGGGTCGCGGCGCGGGTCACGGCAGATGCGGCACTCGTCCTCCTCGGCGACGTTGCCGCACGTCCGGCAGAAGCGGACCTTGTCCTTGACCTCCGTGAGCGCCCGGGAGAGGCGCTCGACGTCGGCCGGGTCCGCGGCGAGGAGGTGGAAGGCGATCCGCTGCGCGCTCTTGGGGCCGACGCCGGGCAGACGGCCCAGCTCGTCGATGAGATTCTGGACGACCCCTTCGTACAACGGTCGCGTCCTTCCTGGTCGGTGGCGGTGGAGGGAGGGCGGTGCGGGCGGACGGCCCGCCGGGAGGACACGGCCTCCGGTCCCGGCTTCCTGCTCCACTTGGGCTTCGGTTCGGCGCCCGCCCTCGGACTCGGCCTCCGGGCCCGGATGTCGGGTCCGGATGTCGGGTCCGGGTTTCGGGGGTCCGGGTCCCGAGAAATCCGGGCCCTTCGAGAGTAGGGCGTTCAGCCGGGTGAGCCGGGCGTCCGGGGTCCTCCGGCTTCGCCCGGGCCCCGGGAGCCGCCGGGTCCTTCGAGGTCACCGGGGCTGGGGAAGCCCGGAAGGCCCGGGAAGTCGCCTTCGCCGCCCATGCCGGGGAGACCGGGGATGCCGCCGGGCAGTCCCTCGGTGAGCGGGCTCATCTTCTCCTGCTGGAGGTCCTGGGCGGCGCGGCCGGCGTCCCGGATCGCGGCGAGCACCAGGTCGGCGACGGTCTCGGCGGTGTCGGCCGGGTCGTCGGCGTCGATCGCCTTCGGGTCGATGGTGAGGCCGGTGACCTCGCCCTGGCCGTTCACCGTGGCCGTGACCAGCCCGCCGCCCGCCGTGCCGGTGACCTCGGCGTCGGCGAGTTCCTGCTGGGCGTCGAGGAGCTGCTGCTGCATGCGCTGCGCCTGCTGCAGCAGATCCTGGATGTTGAATCCACCGGGTTCCACGGTGAGCTCCGTTCCGTCGCATCCCTCAACCGGGCGGGGGCCGCACTTGGCCCGTCCGTCCGGCACCGGACGTTTGTCTACCTGAGACTACGGGTTTGAAACCGGATGCGGTATTCACCGCCCCGGCGCCCCCGTCCGAGGGCAGTCCCGGCGTTTCCCGACGTACGCGGAGCAGGTCGTCCGTGCTGCATATTCGGGACACGTGGCCGTCCGTCCGACCTTCGCCGCGGAGTCGGTCGGCCGGGGTCGTCCCGACGACGGGCGACGAGGGTGATGCATCCGAGCAGGCAGCAGGAGCGGCAGGAGCGGCTTGCGGATGGCGTTCGGATCGGAACGTCCGGAGGTCGTAGCCCTCGGCACGCGTCCAGCACTGGCCGGAAGCCGGCGGGTCTCCGCCGTAGTCAGTTCCGGGATCAGGTGTTGTCGATCTCGCGGATGATCTGGCCGCCCAGCTCGCGCTGGATCAGCGCCATGCCGCCGGCCTCGGCCTCCGTGCCGTCGTAGTCGGCGTCGCCTTCCGGGTCCACGACGTCGATGTCGTCGGGCGGCCCGGGCTCGGACGGGGGCGGAGGCTCGTCCGGAGGCGGCGGAAGCGGGCCGGGGTCCGGCACGGACGCGCCCGCTCCGCCGGAACCGCGGCCACCGCCGCTTCCGGCACCGCCGCCGTGACCGCGGTCACCGCCCTCGTTCGGAGCGGATGGGCCGCCGGGCTGTCCCGCATGGCCGGAGCCGGACGATCCGGAGGCTTGCTGGGACGGCTGGGCGGGCGCCGGAACGGACGGGCTCTGCGGAGGCACGGACGGACGCGGCCCGGGGGCGGGCGGCGGAGCCGGGGTGGAAGCGCCGGAGAACCCGGCGACCGGAACACCACCGCCGTTGCCGCCGCCTCCGCCCCCGCCGAAGCCGCCCGGGGATCCAGGACGTCCGCCGCCGGGGGGCGGAACGTTCGCTCCGCCGAGGACGGCCTCGATGCGCCAGTCGACGCCCAGGCGTTCCCGGAGCACCTCGCGCAGGACGGTGTCACGGTTGCCCGCGGTGAAGTTCTTGAGCGCGCCCTCGGCCTCGAAGGCGAGGGTGAGCTGGTTCCCGGTCAGACCGATGGGCCGGACGCCGTTCATGACCGAGACCCACGCAACGCGGCTCTTGAACTTCACCGCGTCGACGATCTCCGGCCAGCGTTGCTGGACCATCGCCACGTCCCCGCCGCCGCCTTGGCCCGCCGATGCGGAAGCGGAAGGAGCGGAGGACGCATTGTGAGATCCCGCCGCGCCGGAGAAACCACCGGACGTGCTCGCAGGCCCGGCCATCGCACGCGATCCCGAACCTGTAGACGCAGACCCGGCAGAGCTGGAACCGGCCGCACCGGGCCCGGTGGTCGCGGCGGATCCGCCGGCGGCAGAACCGGTGGAATCGGCGCGCGCCGACGAGGCGACACCGGAAGAGCCAGCGGCGACGCTGGAAGAGCCAGCGGCGACGCTGGAAGAGCCTGCGGCGACGCCTCCAGAGGACGCCGAAGGTCCAGAGGGCGCAGAGGCCGCAGAGGACTCGGAAGACGCGGAGGAAGACGCGGAGAACGCGCCCGCGAAGGCGGACCCGGCGCGGTTATCCACAGAACCGCGTTCGCCTTCCGCCGTCCCCGTGGGGCGTTGGACACTGGAAGTGGGGTCGCCCCCCTGGGCGGGCGGGGGTTGCTGGGGAGCGTAAGAAGCCCCACCCGCGCCCGCACCGGCCCCCGCGCTCAGGCCCGAGCCCGCTCCGCCACCCGAAGCCGCACCCGCACCCGGCGCCGCGCCAGCGCCAGCGCCAGCGCCACCGTTCGAGCCCGCACCAGCAGCCCCGCCGTAAGCGCCATAACCAGGAGCCCCCTGGCCCCC
This sequence comes from Actinomadura logoneensis, assembly GCF_003428695.1. Taxonomy (GTDB): domain Bacteria; phylum Actinomycetota; class Actinomycetes; order Streptosporangiales; family Streptosporangiaceae; genus Spirillospora; species Spirillospora logoneensis. The sequence goes on along the minus strand of NZ_QURH01000110.1, from coordinate 53,431 downwards.
GCCTCCGCCTCCGGGACCGCCGAAGCCGCCCCCGGAGGCCGCCGTGCGCTCGAGCCGGTCGAGCCGCGCCATCAGGGACGCCTCGTCCCCGTACGCCCCGGGCAGCAGGATCCGCGCGGCGATCAGTTCGAGCAGCAGCCGGGGCGAGGTCGCGCCGCGCATCTCCGTCAGCCCGGTGTGCAGCAGGTCGGCGGCCCTGGTCAGTTCCGCCGGGCCGAGCGACGACGCCTGGCGCCGCATCTGCTCCAGCTCGTCCGGCGGGACGTTCAGCAGCCCCGATCCGCCGGCCTCGGGGACGTTCGAGAGGATCACCAGGTCGCGGACGCGTTCCAGCAGGTCGGCGGTGAACCGGCGCGGATCCTGCCCGCTCTCGACGACCCGGTCGATCGCCGCGAAGACGGCCCCGCCGTCCCGCGCCGCGAAAGCGCCGATGACCTCGTCCAGCAGCGCCGAGTCCGTGTAGCCGAGCAGGGACACCGCGCGCGCGTACGTGATGCCCTTCTCGTCCGACCCGGCGAGAAGCTGGTCGAGGATCGACAGGGTGTCGCGCGCGGAGCCGGCCCCGGCCCGGACGGCGAGCGGCAGCGCCGCGGTCTCGTACGGGACGTCCTCGGACTTCAGGATCTCCTCGACGAGCTCCTGGAGCGTCCCGGGCGGGATCAACCGGAACGGGTAGTGGTGCGTCCGCGACCGGATCGTCCCGATGACCTTCTCGGGCTCGGTCGTCGCGAAGACGAACTTCAGGTGCGGCGGGGGCTCCTCGACGAGCTTCAGCAGCGCGTTGAAGCCCTCCCGGGTGACCATGTGCGCCTCGTCGATGATGTACACCTTGAAGCGCGCGGACACCGGCGCGAAGAACGCCCGTTCGCGCAGGTCGCGGGCGTCGTCCACACCACCGTGGGAGGCGGCGTCGATCTCGATGACGTCGATGTGCCCGGAACCGGTCGGCCCGAGCGCCACGCACGAGTCGCAGACGCCGCACGGGTCGGGTGTGGGGCCCTGCTCGCAGTTCAGCGACCGCGCGAGGATGCGGGCGGACGAGGTCTTGCCGCAGCCGCGAGGGCCGCTGAAGAGGTACGCGTGGTTGATGCGCCCGTTGCGCAGCGCCTGCTGCAGGGGTTCGGCGACGTGTTCCTGCCCCTTGAGCTCGGCGAACGTCGCTGGACGGTACTTGCGGTACAGAGCCAGGCTCATCGGGGCCGCCCTCCCTCGCGCAGCAGAGCGTCAGAAGCGAAAAGGACCCCCCGCACACCCGCCAGAGCCTGCTTATCCTTGCTGCCTTCCGGCCCTGGGGAGGTTCACAGGGTGACGCCGTGCGAGGGGTCTGCCCAGAGTCTATGACATCCCCGGTCTTGCTCGCGCCTCCTCCGGCCGCGTCCGCACGTAAGCTCCGCCTCTATGACCGATCTCACCCCCTCCTCACCACCCGAAACCGTCCTCCACATCGCCGAGCGCCGGCATTGGGAATCGGCCCGCGCCACCGGCGCGCCGTACGCGATGTCCACCCGGGGCCGGACGCTGGACGAGGAGGGCTTCATCCACTGCTCCTCCGACCTCGACCAGGTCAAGGCCGTCCTGGGGACGTTCTACCGAGACGTCCCCCCGGACGACCTGGCCCTCCTGACGATCTCCACGGCGGGCCTGGACGTCCGCCTGGAGCCCGCCGACGGCCGCCTGTTCCCCCACATCTACGGCCCCGTCCCCCTGTCGGCCGTAATCGAGGTCGGACCAGTCCCCGAAACCCGGTAAGCTTGCCCACGGAGGATTCGCCTAGTGGCCTAGGGCGCACGCTTGGAAAGCGTGTTGGGGGCAACCCCTCACGAGTTCAAATCTCGTATCCTCCGCCAGCCTCTAGCAGGCTAAGCACGCTGAGGGCGGCACCACCGGTGCCGCCCTCACTGCTTTTCAGGTCTCTTTCAGGGTCTCTGGAGCCTCGGACAGCCGCGGGAAGCGGATTCGGGAGCCCTCTACCCAAAGGCCCCTCGGTAGGACATGATCCCCCGACGGACCGGCCCGACCGGCCGGTCCTCGGCCCGCCCTGGAGGAGCCTTGTCCCGTCCCATCCGCGTCTCCCGCGCCGCGCTGGCCACCGCCGCCGCGCTCGTCTCCGCGTCCGGACTCGCCGCCCCCGCCCTCGCCGCGCCCCCGGCGGGGACCGCGACCGCGACCGGCCAGGTCTTCATGGTCAATCCCGTCCAGTCGTCGGGGGACGAGAGCCTGACGGACGGCAAGGACGCCGCGTCGGCCGTCCCCGCGTCCGCGTACACCACGGTCGCCCTGCGGAACCTGGACGGCAGCGGCAACCTCTCCGGACGCTGGGCCGCCGTCCGCTCGGAGACGGGCGCGCCCGCGTTCTCGGCGACCGGCGACTTCCGCTACACGCGGGACACCGACCAGTTCGAGCAGGTCATGGCCTACTTCTGGGTCAACGAGGCGCAGGAGTACCTGCAGTCGCTCGGTTTCGGCTCGGAGCTGCCCGGCGCGAACGACAAGCAGCAGGGCGTCCGGATCAACCAGTACGGTGCGGACAACTCGTTCTTCACCGACAAGAAGCACGAGATCCGCTTCGGGAAGGGCGGCGTGGACGACGCCGAGGACGCCGAGGTGGTCGTGCACGAGTACGGGCACGCCGTGCACGAGGCCCAGGTTCCGGGGTTCGGGACGTCCGAGGAGGCCGGCGCGATCGGTGAGGCGTGGGGTGACTACCTGGGTGTCGAGGTGGGTCTGGCCGCCGACGCCCGGTACGGCTGGCCGCGCCTGACGCCCGAGCCCTGTGTCGCCGACTGGGACTCCACCGGCTACACCTCGACCGTTCCGCACTGCCTGCGGCGTCTGGACACGGGCAAGGTGTACGGCGACAAGGTGGGTGAGGTGCACGCCGACGGCGAGATCTGGTCGAACGCCCTGTGGGACATCCGCAAGGCGCTGGGGGCCCGCGTCGCGGACCGGGTCATCGTCAACGCGCAGTTCTCCTTCGCGCCCGACACGAGCTTCAGCGCCGCCGCGAAGGCGACGATCGCGACGGCGCGCAGCATGTACGGCGACAAGGCCGCTGAGAGCGTCCGGCAGGCGTTCGCGGCCCGTCAGATCCCCGGGGTCTGACGGGACGGCCGCCCGCCGGCCTGGCGGTCGTTGAAGTCGAGGGCGGCACCCCAACGGTGCCGCCCTCCCTTTTCGCAGGCAGTGGGCTTTTCGGCCAGCCGACCGGGATTCGTGGGCCGCGGATGGGGAAGGACGCGGCGACATGTTCATGCGCCGGTACGACGCCGCGTCACCTCCAGGGGGGCCGGACGTGCGTACCCGCCGCGGTGCCACCCCGGCGGCCCCGAGAAGCGAGAAGAGGAAGACATGGCGGACGAAGTGAGCTTCACCGGTTCCGAGGCATCGTCCGACGGGAACCCGGGGTCGGCGGCCTCACCGAACGCCACCTCCTTGTTGCAGCAGGCGGAGGCCACGTTCAAGGCGCTGGACGGCGACGGGGACGGCTTCGTCACCAGGGACGAGTTGCGCGCGTCCTACAAGAGCCTGGGGTTGGACCTTCCCGAGGCGGCTCTCGATCAGCTGATGAGCGCCGACACCAACGGCGACGGACGAGTCGATCTCGAAGAGTGGCTGCGGTCCGTCGAGCCGGCGCCACAGCCGGACGGCCAGGAACCGCCCTTCCTCGACTGAGCGGATCCGAGGGGGCGGGGCCACTCCGGCGCCGCCCTCATTGCCGGCTCGACCTGGGCGTTTCTCGTCGCATCCGTGATCGGCACCCCGCCGCCGACATCTTGTATACAAGTCGCATATTCTTAGGATCCAAGTAGCCCCGAGCGAGAGATCCCCGCCGCGATGCCCGGAACCGACGAACCGCGTCCCGCCACGTCCGCCTGGCGGCCCGTCGCCGCCGCGATGTTCTGCTGCGGGTGGGCGGGCAACCAGTTCACACCTCTACTGGTCATGTACCGGCGGCTGGGCGGCTACTCGCCCCTCACCGTGGACGCGATGCTCGGCGCGTACGTCCTCGGCCTGGTGCCCGGGCTCCTGATCGGCGGCCCGGCGTCGGACCGGTACGGCCGCCGGCCGCTGATGCTCGTGGGGACGGCCCTGTCCGGCGTCGCGTGCGCCGTGCTCGCCGCAGGTCCGCTGGGCGTCGGGCCGATCTTCCTCGGCCGGATGCTGACCGGGGTGGCGGTCGGTGTCGCGATGGCCGTAGGGACGAGCTGGGTCAAGGAGCTGTCCGGCGCGCCCTTCGATCCCGGAGCGTCGCCAGGCGCGGGCGCGCGGCGAGCCTCCCTTGCGCTGACGGCCGGTTTCGGCATGGGCGCCGGTGTCGCGGGGGCGCTCGCGCAGTGGGCGCCTTGGCCGATGGTGCTTCCCTACCTGCCGCCCATCGCGATCGCGCTCGGTGTGCTGTTGCTGTTGCCGAAGGTCCCGCAACTGCCTCCGGGACGCATCGAGGGGCCGCTGTGGCGGGATCTGCGTGTTCCGGCCGCCGGGCATCGCCGGTTCGTCCGGGTGATCCTTCCTACGGCGCCGTGGATTTTCGGTGCGGCGGGCATGGCCTACGCCATCACGCCTCAGCTGGAAGCCGACCGGATGGGCTCCTGGCAACTCGTCTATGCGACGGCGCTGACCGTCCTTACGCTCGGGACGGGTGTGGCCGTTCAGCCCATCGCCAAGCGGCTGGACTCGGTCTCGACCGCACGAGGCGCGATGGTGGCGCTGGGGCTCGTCGGGTTGGGATCGCTCATGTGCGCGCTCAACGCCGGCCCACGCTCACCTTGGGCAGGATTGGCCGTGGCGGTCGTCCTGGGAGCGGGCTACAGCATCGGACTGGTCAGCGGACTCCTGGAGATCCAGCGCATCGCCACCGGCAAGGACCTGGCCGGCCTCACCGGAGTGTTCTACGCCCTCACGTACACGGGCTTCCTCCTGCCCGCCCTGCTGGCGTTCCTCTCCGCGGCCTTCTCCTACACCGTCCTTCTGCTCCTGGTGACGGCCGTTGTGCTCGCCTGCCTGGGCGTGGTGGCCGTCAACTCGCGCCGCCATCTTCCCCAGGACGCGTTCGCGAGCGCGCCGCACCTGGACCGAGCCGACGCGCAGGCATGAGCCGGGCCCTGACCGAGCGCCGGACGACACACCCCTGCGACGTACGCTCACGTCCCGGTGACGTCCCGGACGCTGAAAGCAGGACGCGTTCTGCGGGACGATGACGGCATGACCATGCGCACCCCCGCCGCCGAACGCGCGTACGCGCACGTGAGGCGACGCCTGCTGGACGGCACGCATCCCGGCGGCACGCTGCTGTCCGAAGGGGCGCTGGCCGAGCAGCTGGACATCTCCAGGACGCCCGTCCGCGAGGCGCTGCACCGGCTGGAGGCCGAGGGGTTCCTGCGGCTCTACCCGAAGCGCGGCTGGCTGGTCGTCCCGGTGACGTTGGCGGAGGGCCGGGAGACGATGGAGGCCCGGCTGCTCCTGGAGCTCTTCGCGCTGGACCGCGTCGCCGCCATGGGACCGGACCGGCTCCGGGAGCTCGGGCACGCGCTCGCCCCGGACGCCGACCCGACGCGTCCCGTCCGGGACGACGACTTCGTGGACATGGGCGCGTCCTTCCACAACCGGCTTCTCGCGGCGGCGGGGAACTCGGTCGTCCAGGACATGTACGCGCGGCTGTGGAACAAGCAGCTCCGGCTCACGGCGGGCTCCGTCGCCGACCCCGACAACGCCGCCGAGGACGTCGAGGAGCACGGCCGGATCGCCGCCGCGCTGCGGGAGGGCGACGCGCCGACCGCACGGCGGCTGCTGCGGGAGCACGCGGGCGGGATCCTCCGGCGGCTCGGCCTCGGCGGGCAGGACATCCGCCTCCCGCCGCCCGCCGGCTGACCGTCTGCGCTGGTCAACCGGCTGAGGGTGAAGTTATCCACAGCTTGGCGCGGCTTGTGCGAGTCGTTGGCGTCCGTGTCACCCTGGTGTGAGTGTGAAGGCACCGGGAAAAGGATCGGGATGGACTTCAGAGACGATGCCGAGCTCGACGCCTCGCAGGTGGAGGACGCCCGCGGCGGTGGCGGCGGCCTGCCCGGAGGCATGGTCATCGGCGGCGGCGCCGTCGGTGTCGTCGTGACGATCGTCGCGCTCGTGTTCGGCCTCGACCTGACGGGCGGGTCGGGGAGCGGGTCCCAGCCGGGCGGCGGGCAGGGGCGGATCGGCTCCGGCTCGAACCTGGCGGCCAAGTGCCGCACGGGTGCGGACGCCGACCAGTCGGCCGACTGCCGCATCGTCGGCACGGTCAACAGCGTGCAGAAGTACTGGTCGCAGCGGTTCGCCGCCGATGGGAAGCGCTACAGCCCCGCCAAGACGCGGCTGTTCAGCGGCGCCACCCAGACCGGTTGCGGGCACGCCACGTCCCAGGTCGGCCCGTTCTACTGCCCGGCCGACCGCCGCGTGTACCTCGACCTGACCTTCTTCGACGACCTGCAGCGCGACTTCGGCGCGAAGGGCGGCCCGTTCGCGCAGGCGTACGTGGTCGGCCACGAGTACGGCCACCACATCCAGAACCTGCTCGGCACGATGGGCAGGGTGAAGGCGAACGCCAAGGGCGCCACGGGCGGCTCGGTCCGGCTCGAACTCCAGGCCGACTGCTACGCCGGCACGTGGGCCAACCACGCGGTGTCCACCGGCTTCCTGACCCGCCTCACCGAGAACGACATCAACGAGGCCCTGGACGCCGCCGGAGCCGTCGGCGACGACCGCATCCAGGAGCGGTCGCAGGGCCGCGTCGACCCGGACGGCTTCACCCACGGCACCGCGGCCCAGCGCCAGAAGTGGTTCTCGACCGGTTACCGGACGGGCGACCCCGCCCAGTGCGACACCTTCTCCGGCTCCATCTGACCCGTCCCATCCCCTACCGAGGAGACCCGTGATCACACCACTCCCGCCCGGTCACCGGGCGTCGCCCTCTCCCGCCCCTGCTTACGGTGGCGGTGTCCCGGCGACGCGCCCGCGCCGCTCCGACACACCGCGCCGTACCGACACACCGCGCCGTACCGACACACCGCGCCGTACCGATACCTCTCGCCGTTCCGACACACCGCGCCGTACCGATACCTCTCGCCGTTCCGACACCCCGCGCCGGTCCGACGCCCCGCGCCGTTCCGACGTCCGGTGGGGCGCCTTCGCCTCGGAACCGTCCGCCGTCGCCGAGACCATAGACTCGAAGCCGTGATCTTCAAGGCGGTCGGCGACGGAAAGCCCTATCCCGAGCACGGCCTGTCCTCCCGGGACTGGGCCAAGATCCCGCCGCGGCAGATCCGGCTCGACCAGCTCGTCAGCACCAAGCGCGAACTCGACCTGCGCTCCCTGCTCGCCAAGGACTCCACGTTCTACGGCGACCTGTTCCCCCACGTCGTCCAGTGGAAGGGCGAGCTCTACCTGGAGGACGGCCTCCACCGGGCCCTCCGCGCCGCCCTCCAGCAACGCCTCGTCCTCCACGCCCGAATCCTCGACCTCGACGTCGTGGACCTGGGCACCCCATAGCCCTCCTCTCCTCCCCAACGTCCGAGCGAGGCGGGAGTGCCGGGCGGCTCTCCCGCGCCCCTGAGCACCTGGCTGAAGAGCCGGCCGTCATATGCGGCACGGCGCGCATATGCGGCACGGCGCGGCCCTCTACCGGTCGGTCAGCCCAGGCTTCGGAAGAACGCCCGGAGGTCGGCGATCATCAGGTCGGGGGTCTCCAGGGCCGCGAAGTGGCCGCCGCGCTCGAACTCCGACCAGCGCACCACGTTGTGCACCTGGTCGGCCAGCGCGCGGACGGAGAAGTCGGTGGGGAACACCGCGACGGCGGTCGGCACCGTCCCGCGTTCCTTCGGCGCCCACATGGTGTGGTCGTTGAAGCGCTCGTAGTAGGTGTGCGCCGCCGAGCCCGCGGTGCCGGTGAACCAGTAGACGCTCACGTCGGTGAGGATCCGGTCCCGGTCCACCGCCTCCTCGGGGAGTTCGGCGGAGGGGTCCGTCCAGTCCTTGAACTTCTCCACGATCCAGGCGAGCTGGCCGACGGGTGAGTCGTGCAGCGCGGCCGCGATCGTCTGCGGGCGCGTGCCCTGGAGCTGCATGTACGCGCCCTGCTTCTCCTGCCACTCCTTCATCCCGGCCAGCCGCGTCCGCTCGGCCTCGCTCAGCGAGCCCATGATCGCCGGATCGCCGCCGGGGAACGTGAGCAGGCCGTTGACGTGCACGCCGATGACGTCGTCCGGCGCGGCGCGTCCGACCAGCGGCGCGATGAACGCGCTGACGTCGCCTCCCTGGACGCCGTACCGGTCGTAACCGAGCCTGGACATCAGTTCCGCCAGCGCCGCGGCGGTACGGCCGTCGGTCCAGCCGGTGGCGGGCAGCGGGCCGGAGAAGCCGTACCCCGGAAGGGACGGGATCACCAGGTGGAACGCGTCCGCGGCCTCGCCGCCGTGGGCTCGAGGGTCGGTGAGCGGGCCGATGAGGTCGAGGAACTCCACGACCGAGCCGGGCCAGCCGTGCAGCAGGAGGAGCGGGGTGGCGTCGGCCTCGGCGGAGCGGACGTGCAGGAAGTGCACCTGAGCGCCGTCCACGGTCGTGGTGAACTGCGGATGGGCGTTGAGTGCCGCCTCCTGGGCGTACCAGTCGAAGCCGTCGGCCCAGTAGGTCGCGAGTTCCCGCAGGTAGCCGGTCGGGACACCGCGCTCCCAGCCGGTGCCGGGCACCTCGGGGGCCCAGCGGGTGCCGTGCAGCCGCTCGCGCAGGTCATTGAGGTCGGCCTTCGGAATCTGGACGCGGTAGCTCTGGATCTCGTTCGTCATGTCCGGAACGGTAGGTGCCATTGGTGTCAGGTTCAGGCACCGATCACGGACGACAATGGTGCCCATGTTGGAGACCTCGGCGCGGCTGCTGCGCCTGCTGTCCCTCCTCCAGGCGCGCCGGGACTGGACCGGCGCCGAACTCGCCGACCGGTTGGGCGTCGGCCTGCGCACCGTTCGGCGTGACGTCGGGAGGCTGCGCGAGCTGGGCTATCCGGTCGACGCCGTTCCGGGTGCGGCCGGCGGGTACCGGCTCGGGGTGGGCGCGGCGTTGCCGCCGCTGCTGCTCGACGACGAGGAGGCCGTCGCGGTGGCGATCAGCCTGCGCATGGCGGCGACCGGCAGCGTCGCCGGCCTGGAGGAGGGCGCGGTGCGGGCGCTGGCCAAGCTCCAGCAGCTCCTGCCCTCGCGGCTGCGGCACCGGATGGAGGCGTTCCGCGCGGCGACCGTGCCGCTGCCCGGATCGGCCGGTCCGGAGGTCGGCGCGGATCTGCTGGCCGCGGTCGCCGCCGCCTGCCGGGACCGGCGCCGCGTGCGCCTGCGCTACCGCGGACGCGACGGCGTCACCGCGCGCGAGGTCGAACCGCACCGGCTGGTGCACACCCCGCGCCGGTGGTACCTGGTGGCGTGGGACGTGGCGAAGGACGACTGGCGCACCTTCCGCGTGGACCGGATCGAGGAGCCGCTGGGCTCGCCGGGCGCGCGCTTCACACCGCGCCCGCCGCCCGAGGAGGGCACGGCCGCCTACGTCTCCCACGGCATCACCTCGGCGCCGTACGCCCACCAGGCGCGCATCCTCTTCCACGCGCCGCTGGAGGCGGTGGCGCCGCGCACGTCGCCCGGCGCTGGGCGGCTGGAGGCCGTGGACGCTCACACCTGCCTGTTCACGGCCGGCTCGAACTCGCTGCACGAGCTGGCGGTGCACGTGGCGGTGAAGGGGTTCGACTTCGAGGTGCTGGACCCACCGGAGCTGGTCCCGGTGTTGCGCGAGGTCCGCGACCGCCTCGACCGGGCCGTGACGAAGTCGGCCGAAGGCTCCGACTGAATCCCTGCTGCTTGCAGAGGTGGAGCGCATGCCGGCTCGGGGCGAGTACGGCGCTCAGACGTCCGTAGCACCGCTGGCCAGGGCATTTGCGTGCGGAGATGCCGACGCGCCCCCTGGGACATCTCCGCAGGGGACGCGTCGGTTGCCGGTGCTTCTAGTTCGACCGGATCAGCGGCTTCGGGCCGGTTCCTGGGCGGGAAGCGGGACCTCGGACTCGATCAGGTACTCCAGCTCGGACTCGGCGGTGTCCGTACTCGGACGGACGAACCCGGGCCGCGAGGCCACGAGGCCCAGGACCACCTCGGGGACGATCAGGACGAACAGCAGTCCCAGCGAGGTCGTCCAGCCGCCGGTCAGGTCGTGCAGCAGCCCGACGGCCAGCGGCCCCACACCCGCGAGGAGGTAACCGGCGGTCTGCGCCATCCCGGACAGACGGGCCGCGATCATCGGGCTCGGGGACCGCAGGTTCAGCAGGGTGAACGCCAGCGGGAAGGCGCTACCCGTGCCGAGGCCGAGGAAGACGACCCAGAGCCATCCGGCGGACGGCGCGACGAGCAGGCCGCCGACGCCCAGCACCATGGTCGCGGCGACCGCGATCACCAGCGCGCTCTGGCGGCGCATCCGCGCGGCGGCCACCGGCGTCACGAACCCCAGCGGGATGCCGATCAGCATCATCACCGAGACCATCGCGCCGGCCTCACCGGCGGCGAATCCGTGGTCGCGCATGACCTGCGGCAGCCACGACATCAGGACGTAGAACATCAGCGACGCCAGTCCCATGAAGCCCGCGACGGACCATGCCAGCGGCGACCGGAGCAGCGACCCCTCCGTCTCCGGCTTCCCGGCCGACTCGCACTCCGCGCGACGTGCGGCGGTGGAACCGTCCTCGTCGTCCGCGAGCCTTCCGGCGGCGACGCGGCGGGAGCGGACCGCCAGCGGCCCCCAGGCCAGAACGCCGACGAGGGACGGGACGGCCCACACGGCGAGCGCCAGCCGCCATCCGCCCGCGCCGTCCAGCGGGACGGCCAGTCCGGCGGCGATCGCACCGCTGCCCGCCATGAGCATCATCATGAGGCCGGTCAGCGAGCCCACCCGGCTCGGGAACGCGCTCTTGATCACCGCGGGCATCAGCACGTTGCCCATCGCGATGCCCGCACCGGCGAGCACCGTCCCTCCGAACAGCGCGGGCTGCGACGGGACGACCCGCAGCACGATCCCGGCCGTGATCAGGGTGAGCGCCACCGTGATCGCCGCCTCGGCCCCGACGCGCCGCGCCACCACCGGCGCGACGGACGCGAACACGCCCAGGCACAGCACGGGCAGCGTCGTCAGCACGCTGACCTCGACGCCGCTCAGCCCCAGCGAATCCTGGAGGTCGCCGAGCACCGGGGCGACGCCGGTGATCGCGGCGCGCAGGTTGACGGTCAGCAGGATGAGCCCGATGAGGGTCCAGAGCGCCGTCAGCCGCGAGACGGACGGCGCGGTGGTCGATGTCTTGGTGATCATGATCCTTCGGTCCTGGCCGCCGCTCGGGGCGGCGATGTCGTCATGGTCGGTCTGTCTGTCGCGGACGCGTGCTCACACACGCCTGTGTTTCCGGGTTCGCCCGGCGGAGGCCGGCCGCCCTCTTCGGGCTCGCTCCGCATAGGCGGCAAATGAAGATGTTCGGGGGGCACGCCCGCCCTCCACGGAGACGTCGTCCGCGCGAGGTCCGTGCTCCCCGAGCGCGGAACCGAAGGCCCCGTAGTGCGCGGCGCGTGAGAACCGGATCCGCTTGCCCAAGCACCGCTACGCGAATTTCTTTCACATTTCGCGAGCCCTGGGGTTTTCGTGCCGCGTGAGGCTCAGACCTCAGCGAAATCGAATGGCGCCCCACCGTGAGGCAGCACGTACGTTCCTGAACCCACGCCTATGCGGCTCAAGTCGGGTGTTCTTCGCGCTGGCGATGCGGCGAACACCGGCTCTCGCATCAAAGAGAACCTTCTCCACACGCCAAGGCGAAGAAGCAGGGCAGAAGACCCACGGCCGTTAGGCCGCCGCAGCGAAGCGACTCGGCGAGTGCCGACCCGGAGGGCAAGCGAAGCGGGCCGCTCCGGGGAGCGAGGCGCCGAGCCGAAGCCGATCACCCGGTCGGAGGTCGTCCGTCCTCGCGATCAGGGCCGCTCAGGCGCAAGCCCTCAGGGAGCGTCGGGGACGGAGCGTTCGACCTCGTCGTCGGTGTTGTGGTCGTCCGCCTCGTCCATGATCTGGTCGAGACATCGGCGCGCGGCGGTCGCCGCGGCCTGGCCGTCGCCCGCCGCGATCGCGGCGGCGATGGGGCCGTGCGGGATGTCGGCGTGTTCGACGACGGCGCCCGCCGCGCCGATGCTCGCCCGGAGGGCGGCGCTGAAGTCCCGGTACAGCTCGATCAGCATGCCGTTGTGAGTGGCCTCGACGACGGCGGTGTGGAACGCGAGGTCGGCCTCGACGAACTCGGGATGCTCCCGGGCGGCCCAGGCGGCGTCGCGCAGGACGAGCGCGGCCTCGATCGCGGTGAGGTCGGACGGGGTGCGGCGGACCGCGGCCAGCCGTGCCGCCTCCACCTCCAGCCCGCGCCGGATCTCCAGCGTCTCCACGAGTTCGGCGCGTTCCAGCCGCCGCCGCATCGCGCCGGACATCTCGCTCGTGGCGCGCACGTACGTCCCGTCCCCCTGGAGGCTCTCCAGGATTCCGGCGTGCGTCAGGGCTCGGACGGCCTCGCGGACGGTGTTCCGGCCGACGCCGAGGCTCTCCGACAGGACGGGCTCGGGTGGGATCCGGCCGCCTATGGGCCACGTGCCCGCGACGATCTCGCCCTTGAGCTGATCGATCACCTGCTCGACCAGGGACGAGCGGCGAGCTGTCCGCAGTGTCACGTTCCTCCTCACAAGCGGTACCGGGGTGACTCCTCCAATGAGCCAATCATCCCATGTCTCCATGTTAGGACGTCCAGGGGCCTTTCTTCATTCCAGCCCCAAGAACCCGTCCAGGCACGGTCAACCGGCCGGAGGCGCACCACAGAACATGCGATGACCAGCGGAAACGCCCCCACGCCCCGGCTCGCGTCCACCCGGCCGAACCGACGGTGTGCCTTCGATCACCCCGCCCTCAGCCCGTCCGGGCGAGACGGGAATGCGAAACGCGCCCCGGCGGGCACACTCTCGCGGAGCGTGCTCGTGGGCGCGCGTTAGGCAGGCGTAACTCCAGGGCAGGTCATCCCGCCTGAAGCGTCGGCCAACTCATGGCGTATGCGCAGGTCGCACGGACGTCAGACGCCGATGTCGCAGGGGGCCGTGTGCGGACGGGCGGCGCGGAGGCCCACGGCTTCGAGGGCCTGGCGATAGGCGGACGTGGCGGCATAGGTGTCGCCCGCGTACTGGAACAGGTCGCCCAGTTCGTGGAGCAGACGGGCCGACGCACGGGTCGCCGGAAGGTCCGTGAGCTGCGTCGCCGCGGCGCGCAGGACCACGAGCGCGGCCTGCGCGTCGTGCTGCGCCACTCGTGCGCGCGCGAGGACGAGCCGGGCCTGCGCCACCTTGAGCGTGCGGGCGACCAGGTCGGTGTCCGGCGGCGGGCCGAGTGCGGCGACGCCGTGCCCGTTCGGGGCGGCCAGCACCATGCCGGTCTCCAGGAACTCCTCCAGCCGGGAGATCGCCTCCGCCGGCTGCCCCAGGATCACCAGGGCGCGCGCCGTCTCCACAGTGCGTTCGGTGGCTTCGGAACCTTCCAGATCCTCGGCGCCCTGGAGCAGGCGCAGCGCCTCCTCGGCGGCGGCCGGGGACGCGCCGAGCGGCATGTCCTCCCGCACCGGCGTCTCCTCGGCGAACGCCGGGACGCCGCGCAGCAGGGCCTTCGCGGCGGCCAGGTCGAGCCGTGCGAGTCCCCGCGGGCGGGTGCCTTCGCCGCGTGCGGCGAGCGCCTGGTCGGCGAAGTAGAGCGAGTCGCCGATGGCGTTCTGTTCGAGGGCGCTGACGCTGGCCTTCTGATAGCAGACGCTCAGGGAGTCGCCGTCGCCGGAGCGTCCGGGCTCCTCGGCGGTCAGCAGGGTCCGTCCGAGGGCGTGCGCGCGGTCGAACTCCGAGCGGTCCACGTAGGCGAGCAGCAGCATCCGGCCCACCTCGATCCGCTCGTGCCCGCGCGCGAGGCCGAGTTCGTCCAGGCGTGCGAGGGTGCGCTCGCCCAGCGCGATGGCCTGGCCGAGGTCGCCGACCGCGTGGTAGCAGCGCGCCAGCGCGATCACGGGCGGCAGCCAACTGGTCCGTCCGGGGTCGCGTTCGGCCTGCTCGCGGAGCTCCTCGAAGAGGGCGATGGCGTCCTCGACGCGGCCGAGCCGCTCCAGCGCGTGCGCCTGTCCCTCGCGCGCCCGCGCGGTCAGGTCGGGGTCGTCGCTGCGCTTGATGACGTCCTCGAAGACGGACGCGGCGCCGCGCGGGTCCCCGGCCAGCAGGGCCAGGTGCGCGTGGCGCTCACGGACCTCCAGGTGGGCGCGCTGCTCGGGCTCGACGCCCTCGGCGAGGTACTCGGGCGTGCACCCGAGCCGCTCGGCCAGCATCCGCAGGACGGTCGGCGTCGGAGTCCGCTTCCCGGACTCGATCAACGAGATGTAGCTGTCGGAGAGATCGTGTCCGGCGAGCTGCGCCTGCGACAAGCGTCTGGTCAGCCGCAGGTTGCGGACGCGCTCCCCGACGTTGCCTGGACCCGGCATGAGAACTCACTTAGCGGAAGTAAACAGGCGGCTGGGGTTCCGACATAATTGCACATCGGCGGTTATCGCACGTCGAGAGTAACGAAGCGGTCCCAGTCGTCCCTAGATACGGCTTTGGTGGTAATAACGGCTCAGGCCAGTAGATCATGCTGGACGGCTCTCGCGCACGGAAGCGCTACCACGACCACAGGGCCCCGTCACGCCCGCACGCGCCCGCAGGCGCCCGCCGAGCAACGTGAGAAACGCCGCATCGCCCTCCCAGAGGCCCATGCCACACCGCCGGAGGGCCCGTCCGGGCAGGGGTGGAGTCGTATCCCACCACGTCCTCCCGTGACACAGATCACAGGGCCGGGGGTGTCAGTCGTCGGAGGCGTTCTTGTTCGGGAAGATCATCTCGCAGACCTCCAGGTACAGCTGCTCCGGGTAGGGCAGGTACGGGACGGCCGAGAGGGCCTGGTCCTGGCCGGCCGACTCCAGCACGAACTCGCCGTAGCCGAGCATCCGGCCCGCGACGGTGCGCTTGAAGCTCATGTCGGTGACCTTGGCCAGCGGCATCATCGCGACCTTGCGCGTGATCAGGCCCGTGGTCAGCAGCATCCGCTGGTTGGTGATCACGAAGTAGTCCACCGACCACTCGGCGACCCGCCAGACGAACCAGGCGAGCAGGAGCAGCCAGCCCCACCAGATCCAGCTGATCACCGAACCGGCGCTGGCCAGCGTGTTGCTGAGCACCCCGGCGAGGATCAGGCCGCCGAGGACGACGCCCACCGGCAGCATCAGGACGGCCGGGTGCCGTCGGACCGTGATGACCTGCGTCTCGTGCGGGAGCAGGTACTTGTTGACCGAAGCCGGGGCGGAGTCACCGGGCGTGACCAGGCGCATGGAGGACCTCAGCCGAGCGCGTCGAGGAAGGTGGCCACGGAGTCTGCGGCGGAGGTCAGCCCCGTCGCGACGCGGGCGACCGCGCGGGCGGCCCCGTCGGGCCGCTGCACGAGGTAGGCCACCGCCACGGCGGCGGCCGCCCAGGCGACGTACTTCTTCGCGGGCACTCATGCCTCCCGGTGCGGATGACCCACAGACCCTCGGCCAGTCTCGCACAGCGTCCAAGCGCGGCAAAGCATCCGTACGGCCCACTCCGCCGCCGTGTCACCCCAACCTGACCCCAACGTTCCGGGGCTCCCACTCGTTCTGTGGGGTGAGGGACGACGGAGACGGAAGGGTCAGGGGGTGTTGCCCAGTGAGGTGCGCGGTGAACGGCGCCTCTTCTCGGCGGCAACGACGGCCAGCACCTGCAGGTGCTTGCGCGCGACGCGCTCCACCAGATCCGGCGCCGCCGCACCGGTCACCTCGAGCGCGCCGTACCGGGCGGCGGCCACGCACCGCTGGACGGTCCGCTCGTCGTGCACCCCGGTGAACTCGCGGGCGAGGCGGTCGCCGATCTCGCCGAACGGCGGCTCGGAGTCCGGACGCTGAGCCATGACGCATTCCCCCAGCTCGCTCCCCCAGCTCCGATCCTGAACCGTCCCCGTGTGCCGAAGCGGCGGAGAGGAACGTACGCCGACGTTCCGTAAGTCCAGTACTACCCAAGGTGACCATTGCCCGAACCACCAAGATCGCCAAATGCGGACCGCCCGCTGGGTGGACCCCCCGGTGGGCGGGCGGCCGGCGGGCGCGCCGAGCGGGTGGGCGGTCCACCTGCCTGTGGGCGGTCCACCTGCCAGTGGGCGGTCCACCTGCCAGTGGGCGGTCCACCTGCCTGGGGGCGGTCCACCTGGTGGACGGGCGGCCGGTGGGCGCGCCGAGCGGGTGGGCGCGCCGAGCGGGTGGGCGCGGCGAGCGGTGGGCGAGCCGTCCCGTAGGCGGGCCGGCCGTCCCCGGTCGGCCGGACGAGGGGACGGCGCGGGGCGCGCGAGCGAAACGGAGGAAGAGAGGGGTGGGAGAAGGAGGGAGGAAGAAGCGCTGGAGGGCGAGGATCAGACGACGCCGTAGAGGCGGTCGCCGGCGTCGCCGAGGCCCGGGATGATGAAGCCGTGCTCGTTGAGGTGGTCGTCGATCGCGGCGGTCACGACGCGGATCGGGGCGTCGGTGTCGGCGAGCTCCTCTTCGAGGTACTTCATGCCCTCCGGGGCGGCGAGCAGGCACAGGGCCGTGACGTCGCGCGCGCCGCGGGCGAGGAGGAGCTTGATGGCCGCGGCGAGGGTGCCGCCGGTGGCCAGCATCGGGTCGAGGACGTAGCACTGGCGGCCGGACAGGTCGTCCGGCAGCCGCGTCGCGTAGGTCTGCGCCTGGAGCGAGCCCTCGTCCCGGATCATGCCGAGGAAGCCGACCTCGGCGGTGGGCAGCAGCCGCGTCATGCCGTCGAGCATCCCCAGCCCGGCCCGCAGGATCGGCACGACCAGCGGCTTGGGGCTCGCCAGCTGGACGCCGTGGGCCTCGGCGACCGGGGTCTGGACGGTGACGTCGGTCACCCGCACGTCCCGGGTCGCCTCGTAGGCGAGGAGGGTCACCAGCTCGTCCGCCAGGCGGCGGAAAGTGGGCGAGTCGGTGCGTACGTCGCGAAGCGTGGTGAGCTTGTGGGCGACGAGCGGGTGGTCGACGGCAAGGGTCTGCATACCTTCACGGTAGCCGACCCCGAACGCCTGATCAGATCGTGCCCGGCCTGCGGATAGGACGTCGAACCGCTGGGCACCATGGCGGTATGGACAGCGATCGTGAAGTCCGCCCGAGAGGCGGCTCCCGGCCCGTCCGGGAGCCCGCCCCGGACCCGCCCGGCGCGGAGGAGCGTCGGGCCCGAGCCCGCTCCCCCCGGAGCCCGGCGCACGTCGATCCGAGCCGTCCCGTCCGCTCCACGCGCGGACGGAGCCAGGAGACCGAGCGAACCCTCCGTACCGCCCGGGATGCCAGAGCTCAGGAGGCTCCTGAGGCGGTCGCGGAGCCGGACGCCGAGTCCGGTTCCGCCCCGATGACCCCCCGTCCCCACACTTGCGCAGCACCCTCGTCCGAGGCCGAACCTCGCGAGGCCGAACCTCGCGAGGCCGAGGCAGAGGCGCCCGCCCGGCAGGCGGCCGACGAGGCCTCTGCCGACACCGATCCGGCTCACCGCGCGCGGAGCGCGGGCGAGCGCCCCTCCCGTCCGAATGCCCGGACGGCTCCCACCGGTCCCGCGGCCCCCGCCCCACAGGAGGCGGAAGGTGAGAAGGCTCACCGGCCAGAGGAAGAGAAGGAAGCCTCCGCACCTGGGGTGGACGGTCGGCCCGGCTCCGCGAACCGACCGGATGCCCCGACTCCGCAGAGCGGGCGGAATCCCCGTCCCGCACGCCCCCGGAGGGCTCGGTCCGCCCGAGAATCCGGGGTGGACCAGCGGTTTCTCGATGTGGACGCGTTCTTCGACACCGGACGCCCCGCCCGTGTGACGGGTCGGGGGACCCGTGCGCAGGGGGCGGCCGGCATCGGTGATGCTGGATATATGGCCAGGAGAGTCGTCCGCCTGGAGTTGGAGCTCGACGCCGAACGCGGTCGGCGTTCGGAGGGCGGCCGTGTCCTGTGGAGGGGCGCGGGACGTCCGGCTCCGACGCCCGACGAGACCTGTACCGACGAGGACGTCCGTTACCGCGCCTCCCCGCGGCGCGACGGGGCGAACGGGGACGACGGGGAGCCCGGGCGGGGAACGGGCGATCCCCAGGAGGCGGGGGTGCTGAATCTCACGCCGGAGGAGTCGCGGGAGCGGCTGCGGCGGCGCGCCAGGTTCCTGCGGGAGCTCGCCGAGGCCCGTGAGCTGCGCGAACGCGTCACGCCGCATCGGGCGCGGCGCAAGCAGATCCACGCGGCCCTGCGTCGGCGCACGTTCCGGTTCCTGGGCTGACGGCCTGGCCGCCGCGCGGCGGCGTCCTGCCTGGTCGACGAAGGTGAGCAGGAGGCCCGGCGGGGTGCGGTGCCCTCGCCGGGCCCTCGAAACGTCCCTGCCGGAGGGGCCTACCGGCCATCCGAGGCTCCCGGCGGGGCCGGATCGAGTAGATTCGGACGGCGCGGTGTCCGGAAGGGCGCCGCGGCACCCCGCCCGGCACGGCGGCGGGGTTCGTGAGGGGTGGGGCACGTCCGTGCTCCGACCTCGCAGGACACGCGCGCCGGTGGGGTGGACATGACGGATGTGGACGCGGCGGACTTCGCCGTCGTGGTGTACCGAGAGGACGCCAACTGGGAGGCCGAGGTCCTTCCGGTCGCGTTGACCGAGGACCTGGAAGGGCTCATCCACGCCCTGCGGCAGCAGCCGAGCCTCGGCGGGACCATCGGGCTCGTCTCGGTGGGCGACGACTTCTTCGTGGCGATCCGGCTGCTCGGCGACGAGGACATGGTCTTCCTGTCCGACGTCACGGCCTCGGTGGACTGGCCGCTCGCCCAGCAGGTCCTGGAGTACCTCGACATCCCCGTCCCCGAGGACGAGGAGCTGGACCAGGTGCTCCCGGTCGGCGACATGTCGATCTTCTCCGACCTCGGGCTGGACGAGATGGAGCTGGGCGCGATCTCCGGCGACCTGGAGCTCTACCCGGACGAGATGCTGCTCAGCATCGCCGGACGCCTGGGCTTCGCCGTCGCCTTCGAGCGGGCCCTCGACGCCGTCGCCTGACCCCCGTCCGGCCCCTTGGGGCGGGTGAGGGGTGTGACCGGCGGAGCCTCGTGGTCCACAATGAACGGGTGTCGTATTTCGCCGCCGTCTTCGCCCGCACGCCGCAGGGCTGGGTCGGGACCGAGGCCGCGCTCGCCGAGGCCGAGAGCGTCGACGACATCGCCGACCAGCTCCGCGAGGCCGCCGTCGAGTCCTACGGGGACTCCGTGGTGCTGCTGGTGGAGCAGGAGGACGACTGGTTCGCGATCGTCCGGCTGGACGGCGACGACGAGCCCCGTGCCTACGTCTCGGCCGTCCGCGACGACCGGCTCGCGGGCCTGTTCCAGCCGCTCGTCGGGGACGCCCCGGACGGTGACCCGTCCGGCGACGCGTCCCTGCTCACCGATCTCGGCGTGGACGGCGAGCAGCTCGGCGAGCTGGGCGAGCGCTCCCTGCCCGGCGACGCGCTGCTGACGATCGCCGAGGCCGCCGGGTTCGGCGAGGAGTTCGACCGGCTCCGTGACTGATCAGGCCGCAGGTGCCCCGGAGCCGCCGCGGAGCCCGGACTTCGGCGTCCGCGCCACCGACGCCGCCGCCCGCGGGTACGAGCCGGTCATGCGCCTCGCCCTGGACGAGGCGCGCCTCGCGGCCCGGTCGGGGGACGTCCCGGTGGGGGCGGTGGTCCTCGGCCCGGACGGGACCGTCCTCGGACGGGGCCGCAACGACCGTGAGGAGACCCACGACCCGACCGGCCATGCCGAGATCGTCGCGATGCGCGAGGCCGCCTCGGCGCTCGGCTCGTGGCGCCTGTCCGGCTGCACGCTGGTGGTGACCCTGGAGCCCTGCACGATGTGCGCGGGGGCCGCGGTGCAGTCCCGCCTCGACCGCGTCGTGTACGGCGCGATCGACGAGAAGGCGGGCGCGGTGGGCTCCCTGTGGGACGTCGTCCGGGACCGCCGGCTCAACCACCGGCCCGAGGTGATCATCGGCGTCCTGGCCGACGAGTGCGCCGCTCCGCTAATCGAGTTCTTCGCATCCCGCAGAGTCCGGTAGGCTCTTCCGCGGTGGCGTCGCCTAGTGGACGAGGGCGCACGCCTCGAAAGCGTGTGAAGTGCAAGCTTCCGTGGGTTCGAATCCCACCGCCACCGCCATCTAGATGGCCTTTGAGCTGGCCAAACGTCTGAGGGCGGCACCTGCGGGTGCCGCCCTCAGACGTTTTCTGGTTTCAGCTGCCCTTCGCGCGCGGGCTTGTTATTCGGAGATGGCGATGTAGAGCCAGCCGTCGTCCGGGGTCTGCTGTTCGGTCAGGTTGAGGTCTACGCCGGGGAGGGCGTGGCGGAGTCGGCGCATCATGTCGTCCGACAGGTAGTGGTGGTGCAGGTCGAGGGAGTTCAGGTGGGTGAGGGGCTGGCCGGTCAGCAGCGCCTCGGCGCCGCGGTCGGTGAGGGTGCCCTTGGCGAGGCTCAGGGACTGCAGTTGGGCGACGACCGGCGCCGTCGCGACGGCCTCGGCGATCTGGTCCTGGAACTCGCAGTTCTCCAGGGCGAGCCGCCGGAGCGCCGGGAACCGCTCCCCCGAGAGGAACGGCTCCAGGTCGTCCATGCGGACCTCGCCGCCGTAGTTGTAGTTCGGGTCGCCGATCCAGAAGTCCAGATGGGCGAGGTTGGGCAGGTCGCTCTCCCACACCGCCCGGACCACCTCGGCGGGCAGGCCGCCGGACTCGAAGCGCAGTCTCCGCAATGTGGTGCTCGCGACCGGCTGGAGGAGCAGGCCGTCGCCGCCGCGGACCTCGAACTGCTCGAGCGCGGGGTAGGCGGCGAGCAGGGGCGTGACGTCGGAGAGCCGGATCCAGGAGATCTCCGCCTGCTCCCTGGACATGTCGCCGAGGAACAGGGCACGCAGCGCGGGCATCCGGTCGGCGGCCTCGACCAGGGCTTGCACCGGATCGGGCTCGTCCTCGTCGTCGTAGGCCCACCAGCCCACGACCAGGGCGGTGATCCGCTCGGCCGGGACGGCGTCGAACAGGCGTTGCAGCACGTCACGCCACTTGTCGCGGCCGTTGCTGTCGATCTTCCAGGCGACGGACTCGGGGGCGACGCCCGGTTCCGCCTCGCGCCGGACGGGCAGTCCGGCGAACTCGGTCAGGTTCTGCTGCTCGATCACGTCCTCGCTCCGGCGACTCGTCAGGGACCGGCAGGATCGTCCGGTCCAGGTTCTTCGGGGGCCGGCTGGTCCGGGGTCCCGGTGCTGTTTCGTACGGGGCGCAGAACTGATCAAGTGCGGCGGAGCAGCAGGCGGCCCTGGCGGTGGCGTTCGTTCTCGGCGGGCTCGCGGAGGCTGCGTTCGACCTCGGTGAAGCCGGCCTCGGTGACGCGGGCGGCGAGGGCGTCCAGGGACCAGCGGTAGGCGGGGGCGACCCGGTGGTCGAAGGGCACCGGGTCGGGGCCGTCCGCCGCGAAGAAGCCGAGCAGGAGCAGGCCGCCGGGCGCCAGGACGCGGTGGAACTCCTCCAGGTAGGGGCGGAGTTCGGCGGGCGGGGTGTGGATGAGGGAGTACCAGGACAGGACGCCGCCGAGGGAGGCGTCCGGGACGGCCACGGCGTCCATGGAGGAGAGGTCGAAGCGGATCTCCGGATGGGCGCCGCGGGCGATGTCGATCATCGCGGGGGCGATGTCGAGGCCGAAGGCGTCCAGGCCGAGGTCGCGCAGGTGCGCGGTCATGTGGCCGGGGCCGCAGCCGACCTCGACGGCGGCCGGGTTGCCGGAGGCGCGGACCAGTTCGGCGAACGCCGCGAGCGTCGCCCTGTCCAGCGCCGCGTCGTCGAGGATGCCGGCGACGAACTCGGTGTACAGGACGGCGACCGCGTCGTAGGCGTCGGCGGTGGCGCCGACGTAGGAGGAGGAATCAGGCACGGCCGTCCACTCTAGGGGGCGGGACGGTCAGCCGACGGTGACCAGCGTGACGCCCGTGGCGGCCAGCGCGAGGCCGACGCGTTGGACGCTGCGGAGCCGCTCGCTGTAGGCGATCCGGGCCAGCAGGACGGTGATCGCCGGGTAGAGCGAGGTCAGGACGGCGGCGAGGCTGAGCAGGCCGCTGTTCACCGCGAGGTAGTAGAGGACGTTCGCGGACGCGTCCAGGGCGCCGGAGAGGAGCGCGAGGCCGATCAGGCGGCGTCCGGACACGCGCGCTCCGGGCGCGCCGCCGCGCGCGAGGACGACGGCGAGGGCGAGCGCCACGACGGCGAGGTTCCCGGCGCGGGCGGCGACGAGGGGCCAGAGGCCGCCGTCCGTCCCGGCGGCCTTGACCAGCACGAAGAACAGGCCGAAGCAGACGCCGGAGACGCCCGCCATGAGCGGGCCGCTGTCCAGCACGCCGCGGGACCGCTCGGACGGGCCGTCCGACTTCTCCATGCTGACCAGGGCGATCGCCACCAGGCAGATCAGGACGCCGGTGAGGACGGTCGCGTCGAGGCGTTCGCCGCGGGCGACGCCGACCGCGATCGGCAGCAGCGCGGACGCCAGGGCCGAGACGGGGGCGACGACCGACATGGGACCGCGGGCGAGCGCCCGGTAGAAGGCCAGCAGGCCCGTGCCGCCCGCGATCCCGGCGGCGAACCCCCAGGCCAGCGAGGCGGAGGTGGGGGTGCGGCCGGTGAGCAGCGCGGAGGCGGCCAGCACGGCGAGGCCGGCCGGGACGCACCAGAACAGCGCCTTGAGGGTGCTGGAGTACCGGGTGACCGTGCCGCCGAGGAAGTCGGCGACGCCGTAGGCCAGCGCGGCGCCGAGCGCGAGGATCGTGATCATCAGTCGAGCAGCCTGGTCTCGATCCGGACGTCCGGGGAGATCGCGCGGAGGTGGGCCGCGAGCGCGTCGCCGGCGGCGCGCAGGCGGTCGAGCGGGTACGGCTCGAGGCGTTCGAACAGGAACAGGGCGTTCTTGGTGTCCTCGGTGATGCGGGTGCGGACGCACTGCCGCCAGTTCCAGCGGCGGCAGGTGACGCCCCTGTCGTCCCGCCAGACGACCTCGCCCTCGGACGGGTGCTCCACGGCCGGTTCGCCGTTGACGACGACGTCGAACGGCTCATCGCCCCGCGCGCGCACGAGGCGGGCCGGGCCCTCGTAGGTGTCGAGGTCCTCGCCGCCGATGGGCAGGGCGTACTCGACGCTGACGGCGTTGTAGGCGTCCACGACGCGGTTGATGGCGGGCAGGGCGTCGGCGCGGCGGAGCAGCGCGTCCACGGACGGCCGGGTCCGCTTGGGCTTGGCGCCGAACGCGGTGTACGCCTCGCGCCACGACTCGACGTGCGGGTCGGACGGGTCGGCGGCGGTCGCGGCGGCGGCCAGCCAGCCCTCGGACGTCGCGTCCGAAGGGCCGTTGACCAGGCCCTCCGCGGACATGAGGAGCACCGCGAAGTCGGGGCGCAGTTCGCGCACCGCGGCGTCGACGACGATCTGTTCCAGCATGGAGAACACCCTTTCGGTCATTTAAGCGGACTCTGTATATCATTATATCGACCGAAGGTAGGGTGACGGGGATGAGCGATCAGGAGGCGGTCGGCGGCGCCGTCGCGCGGACCGTCCGGGCCCTGCGCACCGGCCACGGCTGGAGCCTGGACGAGCTCGCCGAGCGCGCGGGCGTCAGCAAGGGCGTCCTGGTCAACCTGGAGCAGGCGCGCGGCAATCCCAACCTCGGCACGCTCATCCGGGTCTCGGACGCGCTCGGCGTCCCGCTCGTCCGGCTGGTGCAGGTGAGCGAGGAGCCGCCGGTCCGGCTGTTCCCGCCCGCGCGGCAGGTGGTGCTGTGGGAGGGCGAGTCCGGCGGCACCGGGACGCTGCTGGCGGGCACCGACCCGCGCCCGACCATGGAGCTGTGGCGCTGGGAGCTGCGGCCGGGCGAGCTGCGCGAGAGCGAGGCGCACAAGCCGGGCACCAAGGAGATCGCGCACGTCGAGTCCGGCACGCTGACGCTGTATGTGGACGGCCACGCCGAGGCCGTTCCCGCCGGGACCGCCGCGCTCTTCCCCGGCGACCGTCCCCACGGTTATGGAAACGACACCGCGGAGCCAGTGCGCTTCACCCTCGCGGTACAGGACCTGTAACGCTCCCGAGGGACCGGAACGGCCCGAAGCGCCTCGTGCGTTCAGAGGGTGGGGGACGCTTGTCAACACACCCCCGGACCGTTCATGATCCCGTCCAGCGGGGACGTCGGTCCTGACCTTCACGAGGGGCTGCTCACGGTGAACCGGAACGCGACCCGAGCCCGCGCCGGAGTGACCGGCGCGGTGATGGCGCTCTTCCCGCGCGCCGCCCTCGGCCCCGGCGGCGCCCCCTCCGCGAGCGTGCCGCCGCCGGGCGTCGCGGGATGCCTGCTTTCGGGGATCACGGCGGGGCCGTGCGGGGTCTGGGTGGTCGGCTCGGTCGGCCAGAAGCCCCTGGCCGCCCGCTGGGACGGCTCGTCCTGGGCCGTCCTGCCGGATCCTTCCGAGGCCTCGTTGGCTTCCGCGGCGTTGGTGGGAGCTCGGCTGCGCGGTGTGGCCCACGTCCCTGGCGGGGACAGTGTGGTTGCTGGCCGGGAAGGCGTTCAGGCGACCGAGCGCGGACGGCACGCCGGGCAGGAGGACGATCCAGGCGCGGGCGGCGGTCCGCGATCAGGGACGGGCGGTCCGGCGGGCGGCGGTTCGCGATCAGGGAAGGGCGGTCCGGCGGACGGCGCGACGGTGATCGCCGTCGGCGGCGCGTACGACCGGCTTGAGCGCGGGGACGTGGCGCTCATCCGGCATGGGGACGGCACCTTCTGGACGTCCTGGGACGCCCCTGAACTGCTGCGCGGGCTCGTCCTCAACGCCGTGGCAACCGCCGGCGCGGCCGGGCAGGACGGCGCGTGGGCCGTGGGGCACGCCACCCCGCACGGGCCGCGGGCGCTGTACTGGGACGGCACATCCTGGAATCCGTCCGACATGCCGGACATCCCGCGCGGACGGCTCGTCGCCGTGGCCGCGACGGCCCCGGACGACGTCTGGGCCGTCGGGTCCGACGACCGGGCCGGTCTCGTCCTGCACTTCGACGGACGAACCTGGAACCGCGTCCGCAGCCCGGCCAAGGGTCCGCTGGCCGGGGTGTCCGCGACGGCCGCGGATGACGTCTGGGCCGTCGGGCACGGCGGCGTCCTGCACTGGGACGGACGGCGCTGGTCTCGAATGAAAACCCCGCTGACCTCGGCGAACACCGTGGCGGCTCGGGCATCCGACGACGTCTGGACCGCGGCCGGCGACGGCGGCGCGGCCCACTACGACGGCCACGGCTGGACGGACCGTTCCACCGCCGAGCCGGTCGTCTGGCTCGCCTCGGCGTCCGCCCCCGACGGCACGCTCTGGCTCGCGGGCAGCCGGGCTCAGGAGCCCGCCTCGGACGCGACCGCCTCCCCCGACATCACCGCGCAGCCGAAGGACGCCTGACTCCTCCTGGATGTCCCTTGAGGGGCGGGAAGAGCCGTTCGCGCGGCTCTTCCCGCCCCTCAACGAACAAAGCCGTTCGTGCCGGCCCAGGGCGGCACGAACGGCGCAGCCCTAGACGGGCGCTGAGGGTGGTTCGTCGCGGTCACGAGTCGGCCCGGGGCCCGGCCCCCGGCCCCCGGCCGTGACGCCTCGGCGGTGAGGGCGTCAGGAGGTCAGGCGGACGGGCATGGCCAGGTAGCGGAAGCCCGTGTCGGCGTCGAGGTCGGCCCCCTCGCCCTCCTTCTCCGGGTCGGGGATGCCGGTGAGCAGCGCGGCCTTGGTCGGACCCGCGCATTCGAGGCGGGCGTACTCGGTGTGGATGCCGGCCAGGCCGTCCAGCAGGTACTGCGGGCTGAAGGCGATGTCGATCTCGTTGCCGTCGAGTTCGGCGCCCAGCGACTCGTTCGCCCGGGCGGCGTCACCGGACGCGGCGCGGACGCTGACCTCGCCGCCCGCGAACGCGAGCCGGACGGGCGTGCTGCGCTCGGTGACCAGCGCCACGCGCTTGATCGCCTCGACGAACGGGGCGGTGCGGACGCGGGCGACCGACGTCCAGTCGCCGGTGAGCCGCTTGCGGTAGTCGATGTACTGGTCGTCGAGCAGGCGCGTGGTCATGCTGCGGTCGCCGCCGGACACCCCGATGAGGGTGTCGGCCTCCCCGGTCAGGCCCAGCGCCACGGTCGCGCCCGGCCGGATGGCCTTGGCGGTGTCGGCGAGGGTGCGCGCCGGGACGACGACCCCGGCGTGGAAGTCCTCGGCGTCCGGCGACCAGGTGAGCTCGCGGGCGGCGATGCGGTACCTGTCGGTGCAGGCCAGCCACATGGTGTCGCCTTCGAGGTCGATCCGGACGCCGGTGAGCATCGGCAGCGTGTCGTCGCGTCCGGCGGCGGGGGTGACCTGGGCGACGGCGGCGGCGAACGCCTCCCCGGCGACCGTGCCCGCGCGGGCGGGCGGCTCGGGGAGGGTCGGGTAGTCCTCCACGGGCATGGTCTGCAGGCCGAACTCGGCGCTGCCGCAGCGCAGGACGAGCTCGCTGTCCTTGGTGAGGAACTCGACCGGCTGCGCGGGCAGGCTGCGGACGATGTCGGCGAGCAGCCGTCCGGGGACGAGCGCCCGGCCGGGGGTGTCCACGGCGGCGTCCAGCCTGGCCTGCGCGGACACCTCGTAGTCGAACCCGGCCAGCTCCAGGCCGCCGTCCGCGTCCGCGACCAGGCGCAGTCCCGCGAGGACGGGCTGCGCCGGACGCGCGGGAAGCGTGCGGGCCGCCCAGGCCACGGCGTCGGCGAGCGCCCCACGATCGACCCGGAACTCCATGATCCACCCCTCGCTGGTCGAAATCCGGCAGCGTCCCGAACCCTAACCCCGCCCACCGACAGAACCGAGCCGAAGCAGAACCCGGGGAACGCACAGAACCCCCGCCCGTAGAACTCACCCGTGGGGGGGAGCTGGATCGCCGACGTGGGGGAAGACGCGGCCGGAGGCGAGCGCGCAGGATCGGAGTATGCAGATCACCCCCGCCCGCCTCGTCCGCCACCCCGCGAGCACGCCCGTGACCGGCCGGGTCGCCGCCTACGCGGCGGCACTCTGGGGCCTGCTGTTCTCCCTCGTCCACGTCTACTGGCTCGCGGACGGACGCCTCGGCCTTCCCGACGGACGCAGCATCTACGGGACACCCGCGCTGCTGGTCATCGACGTGATCGCCATCCCGGCGTCGCTGGGCGCGGCGGGGCTCGCGCTGGCGCTCGTCCGTCCCTGGGGCGGGCGGCTGCCGGGCCGGATGGTCCGCGCGGCGGTCTGGGGGACGACGGCGCTGCTCGTCCTGCACGCGCTGCCCAGCGTCCCCGACTGGATCGCGCTCGCCTCGGGCATGCGCCACCTGGGCGATCTCAGCGCGGAGGAGCGTTTCGCGACGTTCGTCTACGAGCCGTGGTTCCTGACCGGCGGCGTGCTGTTCGGTCTCGCAACGGGCGCGATGCGCGGCCGTCCACCGGCGTAGGCCCCGCACGGGGCGCGGGGCCTACGACTTCGGTGCACGGGGTCCAAGGGCCACGGTATGCGGACCCCGCGGCGAGGAGAACGCGGACGCCGCCATCGGCACCGGCCGGAACCGGAGCCGGGATCAGAAGAGGACGGCCGATTCCCCGGCGGGCTGGTGCGAGCGCTCGAAGTCCAGCAGGAACCGCTTGCGCTCCAGGCCGCCTCCGTAGCCGGTGAGGCTGCCGGTGGAGCCGACGACGCGGTGGCACGGGACGATGATGCCGATCGGGTTGCGGCCGTTGGCCAGGCCCACCGCGCGGGACGCGCTGGGACTGCCCAGTTCGGCGGCCAGCTCGCCGTAGCTCACGGTCTCGCCGTACGGGATGCGGGTCAGGGCCTCCCAGACGCTCCGCTGGAACGGCGTTCCGTTCAGCTTCAGCGGGAGGTCGAACTCGTGCCGTCCGCCGGTGAAGTAGTCGGCGAGCTGGGCGGCGACGGCCGCGAACGGCTCGTCGGCCGGGTCCCCGGGCGTCCCGAAGGTCTCCTGCGGCGGGCGGTGCCGCTGCTGGTTCATGTAGAGCCCGACCAGCTCCGGGCCGTCCGCGACCAGCGTCAGCGGCCCGACCGGGCTGTCGATCACGACGTGGGTGTGCACAGCTGATCTCGTTTCATGCGGGAATGGTGTTGATGGCGTGGTCACCCGTCGCCCACAGGTGCTGGACGGCGTAGGAGCGCCAGGGCCGCCAGGCCGCGGCGCGCCGGGTCAGCGCGGCGGGGGTGCCGGGCAGGTCGAGGGCCCGCGCCGCGTACCGGACGCCCAGGTCGGACGCGACGAACGCGTCCGGGTCTCCGAGCGACCGCATGGCGATGGTCTCGATCGTCCACGGCCCGATGCCGGGCAGTTCCGCGAGCTTCGCCCGCGCCTCGTCCCAGTCCGCTCCGACGCTGAGGTCCAGATCGCCGGACGCCAGGGCGGTGACCAGCGTCTTCAGCGTCGTCCGGCGGGATTCGGGGAAGGCGAGGCCGGCCGGTTCGAGGTCCATGAGCGCGTCGGGCATCGGGAACAGGTGGGTGAGGCCGCCGCCCGGATCGTCCACCGGCTCCCCGTGCGCCCGCACGAGGCGCGCGGCGTGGGTGCGCGCGGCGGCCGTGGACACCTGCTGCCCGAGGACGGCCCGGACCCCGAACTCCGCGCCGCAGGCCGTCCGCGGGACGCGCCGTCCGGGGGCCTTGCGGACGAGCGGTTCGAGCACCGGGTCGGCGGACAGCAGCTCGTCCACCGCCACCGGGTCGGCGTCCAGGTCCAGCATCCACCGGCACCGGCTGATCGCGATCGTGAGATCGCGCAGGTCGGTGAGGGTGAGGGTGCAGGCGACGTACTCGGGGGTCGGCTTCAGCGCGACGATACCGGGGCCGTGCGGCAGCCGCAGCGTCCGGCGGTACGCGCCGTCCCGCCACTCCTCGACACCCGGGACGGCCGTGGCGGCGAGGTGCCCGAACAGATTGTCCGGGAAGAACGGCCGGCGGAACGGGAGCCGCAGCGACAGCGTCCCGTTCGCGGCGGCCGGATGGCCGCGGGACACGCGGTCGCGCAGTTCGGTCGGGGTCTGGGCGAAGACCTCGCGGATCGTCTCGTTGAAGGCCCTGATCGAGGCGAATCCGGACGCGAACGCCACGTCCGACATGGGCAGGGCGCTCGTCTCGATCAGCAGCCGCGCGGTCTGCGCCCGCTGGGCCCGGGCGAGCGCGAGCGGGCCGGCGCCCAGTTCGGCGCGAAGCTGCCGCTCGATCTGCCGGGTGCTGTAGCCGAGGCGCGTCGCCAGGCCCGGAACGCCCTCGCGGTCGACGACGCCGTCCGCGACCAGGCGCATCGCGCGGGCGACGACATCCGCGCGGTGGTTCCACTCCGGCGAGCCGGGGCTGGTGTCCGGACGGCACCGCTTGCAGGCCCGGAACCCGGCCTGCTGAGCCGCCGCCGAGCTCGGGTAGAACCGCATGTTCTGCGGCTTGGGCGGGACGGCCGGGCAGCTCGGACGGCAGTAGATCCCCGTCGTCACCACCCCGGTGAAGAACCACCCGTCGAACCGGGCGTCCTTCGCCTGGACGGCCCGCACGCACCGTTCCGTGTCCTCATGCATGTCTCCAGCATCACCGAGGACACGGGGTTTCACTAGCGGAAAAACGACATTGACGTCACCGCCGCCCACCCCCGCCACCGGCCGCCGCGAGGTCGCGGAAGGGCAGGTCAGCGCTTTCCGGCCAGGGCGTAGAGCATGACTCCCACGGTGATCGCGACGATACCGCCCCAGCCGACCGCGCCGGGCGCCGACGAGTGCAGCAGGACCGGTTCCAGCAGCGCGACGAACACGACCTCCGCCGCCTGGGTGGCCTCGACGGCGGCGAGCCGCATCGGATGGGACCGCTCGCGGTGGGTGGCGGCGAAGAACAGCGACGTGGCGATCACGCCGGAGAACACCGCGACGACGGCGGTCGCGGTGAGCTGTCCGCCCGTCGGCAACCCCGCCCGGATTCCGCCCACGACCGCGACGAGCAGCCAGAACGGCAGGCTGGCCACGGACATCGCGGCGAGCCGCTGGAAGGTGTCCAGGCGGTCCCCGGCGAGTTCCATCGCGCGCCGGTTGCCGACCGGGTAGGCGACCGCGCCGAACAGCACGGCCCCGACGCCCAGCGCCGCCTTCCAGGTCAGCATGGACTCGCCGCCGCCGAGCTGGGTCAGGAACACGCCGGCCAGGATCAGCCCGGACAGCGCCAGGCCGCGCACCGGCACCCGGCCGCGCTCGTCGCCGCGTCCGTACAGCAGCGGCGCGAGGACGACCCCGCACACGATCGTGACCTGCCACGTCGCCGCGACCATCCAGCCGGGCGAGGTCGTCGCGGCGAAGCACAGCGGGGCGTAGAACAGGCCGAAGCAGACCGTGCTCCACAGCGTCCAGCGGCCGGGAGCGGCCCGCAGCGCGCCGAAGACCGGCCGCAGCCCGGCATCCCGGACACCGTCCGGGACCACGCCCGCGTCCCGGACCGCGCCCGCGTCAGAGAGCGTGGTCGCGCCGGTCTCGGGGGCCGTCCGGGCGCCGCGCACCGCGACGATCAGCAGGAAGATCGGCAGCGAGTAGAGGAAGCGGAGCGAGGCCGTCCACTCCCACGCGCCGCCGCCGACCGCCATCAGCCGGTTCGCGATGAAGGACGAGGAGAAGAACAGCGCGCCGAGCACGCCCAGTCCGATGGACGCCGTCGCCCCGCCGCCCGGCCACGCCGCGCCCGCGCGCCACCGCCGTCTCGCCGGACGCCCGAAGGCCCGCGCGTCCGCCATGGTCATCGTTCCAGCGCTCACCCGCACCTCCTCGCCGAACGCCCGACCCTATCCGGGACGAAGAACCGCGAGCGTCATGACCCCGGAGGTAATCGATCTCCCTCGCGGACTCCGCCAGAGTTGATCACGTCGGGACGGGCCCGGCAGGAAAGGAAAATCATGAACACCGTGCAGCAGCAGATCGAGCGCTACATCGCCGCCTGGAACGAGACCGACGCCGCCGCCCGCCGCGCCGTGATCGACGAGGTCTTCGCCGAGGGCGCCGCCTACACCGACCCGCTCGCGGCGGTCGAGGGCCGGGACGGGATCGACGCCCTGATCGCCGGCGCGCAGCAGCAGTTCCCCGGCCTGGTGTTCCGCCTGGCGGGCCCGGTGGACGCGCACCACGACATCGTCCGCTTCACCTGGGAGCTCGGCCCCGAGGGCGCCGAGGCCCCGGTCGTCGGCTTCGACGTCGCGGTCCTCGACGCGGACGGCCGGATCGCCAAGGTCCACGGCTTCCTCGACAAGGTCCCCGCCGCCGCGTGATCCGGTGCGGGAGCCGCCAGAGGCGGGGTGGGGCGACGGCCGACCTCACTCCGTCCCCACGGCGGCCCCCCTGTCCAACGAACGGCAGACGAGATGGCGGCGGGCGCGACCTGACGGACCGTCCGTACGGCGGCCTTGGATGCCTTGACGACGACAGCAGGCGGACGAGAAGTCCGGTCCGCCTGGTCAGCTCTTCTTGTAGCACTTCCTGCCGGTGAGCGCCTCCAGGACGAGGCTGACCCCGATGCCGAGCATCCAGGAGTCCTTGGCGAGCGGGAGCCCCTCGGGGCTCGGACGCAGGCTCCCCTCCAGGCGCGTCCCCGGAAGCTTCAGGTAGAGGCCGACGAGTCCCGCGGAGAAGCCGGTCAACGCCATTCCGGCGACCAGCGACGGGACGAGCGGCGTCAGCAGCATCGCACCGACCGCGACCTCGGCGGTGCCGAGCATCCGCGTGAACTTCTGCGGCTCCCACTCCTTCAGGAACGGGTAGGCGGTCGACGCGGTGCCGTGGATGGTCTCCGCCATCGCCTCGGTGTCGCGGACCTTCCCCAGGCCGGAGTTCAGGATGAACGCCCCGGTAGCGAGCCGCATCGGGATCTGGTGCGGACGAGCCATAATCGACATGACGGCCTTCCGATCGCGCGACACGAGCAGGGCCCCGCGCGGCGGCGGCCGGTCGCGGACCCGCTGGCTCACCTTCCCGCCCAGTCCGGCCGGAATCACGGGCTGAACAGATCTTGCCCACCCCTTGACCGCCCCCACGCGCCCGACCAAGTCCGCACTCATGCGGGACGCGTCAGGCGAGAGGGTCAGGCGAGAGGGTCAGGCGAGATGTGTCAGGCGTCCGTCGGTTCCGTCGTCGGGGCGGTCAGCCGCAGTTCCACCTCGCGGGCCGCAGCCGGGCTCAGCAGTGGTCGCCAGCGGCCGAACAGCTCGTAGAGGCCGCGCGCCTGCTGGGCGTTCAGGGCACCGGCGTCGACCACGTCCAGTTCGTTGGCGACGGTGAGCTCGGCGAAATCGCGCCGCTCGCCCTCCGACAACGCCATCGGCGCACCCGTGAACCGATCGACGAACTCCCCGCCTTCCGCCAGGCCGGGATAGGACCTGCCCCGATCACAGCAGCCGTAGACGTAGACCAGCCGCTCGGCGCTCTCCCCGATGACCTCGGCGAGCTCGTCGCGCCGCTCGACGTCTCCCAGGGAGACGGCGAAGCCGTCCGTCCCGTAGAAGGCGTGGCACATTCCGGCGGACAGCAGGTCGCTCCGACCGCCCCATGCGTCGAGCCGGGCGTGGACCCGGCGCAGGTGTGCCAGCAGAGTGCCGCCGGGGTGCCTGATCACCCCGGCGCCCCTGCTCTCCAGCAGCGCGATCGCATCCCACATGAGCGTCCCCCTGGTCGTCCTACTGGGCCATGTCGACGAACCTGCTGTAGTGCCCCTGGAAGGCGACGGTGACGGTGGCGGTCGGGCCGTTACGGTGCTTGGCCACGATCAGGTCGGCTTCTCCCGCGCGCGGTGACTCCTTCTCGTAGGCGTCCTCGCGGTGCAGCAGGATGACCATGTCGGCGTCCTGCTCGATGGAGTTGTGCAGGGCGATCCCGTTCGCGACGAAGTTGTGGAGCCCCATGACGGTGGCGTCGTAGACCTCCTGCTCCCCCACGCTCTCGACCGAGACGATCTCGTCCCAGACGATGTCGTTCACGGCCAGCATCTCCAGTTCGGCATCGCCGAGAACGGCCGCGACCCGCCCGAGGCGCTGCCCGCCCGGCGCGGCCTTCACCGTCGTCCCTTCACCGGCGCCGCCCCCGGCCGGGACGAGTTCCCTGGCCTCTTGGCTCTGGAGGACCTGCCGGACATCACCCCAGACGTCGGCCGGGATCGTGTCGAGACCGGCGTTCGACCGCGCACCGCGAAGCGCCTTCGCGGCCGTGGCGGCGACGACTCCGCGCGCGCCGAGGACTCGGACGGCGGAGAAGAACGCGAGCTGGTTCTCCGCGCCGTCGATGCGGAGCCGGTGAACCGGCCGGTCGCCCGCCCCGCGGACGGTCTCGCCTGCCCCGCGGACGGTGCCGCCCGTCTCGCGGAGGATGTCACCTGCCCCGCCTACGGTGCCGCCCGCTTCGCGGACGGTCTCGACGCGCGGCAGGATGCCGAACCGCAGCAGCAGCCTGGAGGCGTCCTCGACGAGGCGGCGGCCGGCCGAGGAGAAGTGGACGCCGCAACGTCCGCGCTCGGCGTCCCAGTCCACGCTCCCGCCGGCGGCCCACAGATGCCGCAGGAAAAGCGCCACCTGCTCCTTGGGCAGGCCGAACACCTCGTCCGGGACGAACCTCTCCGGCGCCCGAAGCCCCAGAAGGCCGAGGTCGTCCAGCCACTCGGCGATCGGGCCGCCGCTGCCCTGCGTCACCCGAAGGGTCGTCCCCCGGGAGGCGTCGTGCTCGTCCCGCACCGCGATGACACCGAAGTGCCTGGCGGCGTCCGTCACCGCGGAGAGACATGCCTCGTCCGTGCCGGCATAGCGGACCGGCTCACCGTGGCCGAAGGACCCGCCCCCGAGGAGGTGCGCCAGCAGGACGACCCGTTCCTCCGGCCAGGGACGAATCTCCAGCGGCGGCGGGACGTGCCGCGCGGCGGCCACCCGGTCACCGGGCGACAGCTCGCCGAGCGGCGTCCACCCCGCGTGGGTCAGGAACGGGTGGTTGGCGGTCGCCTCGACCCGCCTGCCGGACGCGAGCGTGACCCGGAACGCCTCCTTGCGTCCGCTCGGGAACGCGTGGGTCATCGTGCGCGGCACGTACTTGAGCCGGTCGTCCAGCGCCCAGACCGGGACGTCCCGGGCGCCGCTCGCGGCCAGCTCGCCGATCGTGACCTCGGCGCCCGTGTCGGCGCGGACCAGCCGGGTCGCGGCGGTGACGCAGCCCGACTCGCGGAGGTCGGAGACCATCGGCTTCTTGTCGGTGCGCTGCTCGGGACCACGGTTCAGCTGCGACAGCGCGATGACGGGGACCTGCAGCTCCTTGGCCAGCAGCTTCAGCGACCGGGAGAACTCCGAGACCTCGACCTGGCGGCTCTCCACCCGCTTGCCGGACGTCATCAGCTGCAGGTAGTCGATGACGACCAGCCGCAGATCGTGCTGCTGCTTCAGCCGCCGGGCCTTGGCGCGGATCTCCATCATCGACATGTTCGGCGAGTCGTCGATGAACAGCGGCGCCTCGGCGACCTCGCTCATCCGGCGGGCTAGGCGGGTCCAGTCCTCGTCCTGCATGGTGCCCGAGCGCATGGCGTGCAGGGCGACCCGCGCCTCGGCGGACAGCAGCCGCATCGTGATCTCGTTGCGGCCCATCTCCAGGCTGAAGAAGGCCGAGGTCAGCCCGTGCTTGATGGACGCCGCGCGGGCGAAGTCGAGGGCCAGCGTGGAGTTGTGCGTGGGCACCCGCGACCGGCCGACCAGGTACATGTGGTCGGCGTTGTCCACCTGGACGCACCGGACCGGCACGCTCGGCACCGGACGGACGTCGACGATCTTGGTGACCCGCTCGCCCGGGCCGTCGATCACGTGCGTCTCGTCCAGCGAGGCGGCGATCCGCTCGGTGGTGCGGACGGCGGTCTCGCCCGCGACGGCGGTGCGCCACTGGTGCAACGCGTCGGCGACGACGACCTCGCCGTCGGAGAACTCGACCTCGTAGCAGGGCCGGCCGTGCATGACCTCGGTCGCGGCGACGACGCGGGTGGGCCGCCCGTCCGCGTCGAGCACCTCGTCGCCGACCTGGAGGGCGCCCATGGTCGTCCAGCCGGAGGGCGTGGGGACGAGCGTGGCCAGCGCGAGCGCCTTGCCCATCGCGGGACGGGCGGCGACGACGATCATCTGGCCGGGGTGCAGGCCGTTGGTGAGGGCGTCGAGGTCGGCGAAGCCGGTCGGGACGCCGACCATCTGCCCGCCGCGGCTGCCGATCGCCTCGATCTCGTCCAGGGCGCCCGGCATGATCTCGGAGAGGGGGACGTAGTCCTCGCCGGAGCGCTTCTCGGCGATCGCGAAGACCTCGGCCTGGGCGCGGTCGAGGATCTCGTCGGCGTCGGCGCCGTCGGCGTTGTAGCCCATCTGGACGATGCGGGTGCCGGTCTCGACCAGCTTGCGCAGCACCGAGCGCTCGCGGACGATCCGGGCGTAGTACCCGGCGTTGGCGGCGGTGGGCACCGAGGAGATGAGGGTGTGCAGGTAGGGGGCGCCGCCGACGCGGCCGATCTCGCCGCGCTTGGTGAGCTCGCCCGCGATGGTGACGGCGTCGGCCGGGTCGCCGCGGCCGTAGAGCTCCAGGACGGCGTCGAAGATGATCTGGTGCGCGGGACGGTAGAAGTCGGCCGTCCGCAGCACCTCGATCACCTCGGCGATCGCGTCCTGGGACAGCAACATGCCGCCGAGCACCCCCTGCTCGGCCGCGATGTCGTGCGGCGGTGTCCGCTCGAACTCCCGGTCGCCGGGTTCGAGTTCGGAAACACTCATCCCGGGCACACCCCCTCACCTCGGGCGCCGGGCGGCCCCGTCCGCCTCGTCGCCGTCCAGCCACATCTACCCCAGGGCTCCGACATTCTCCCGGCCCGCCGGGCCGACGACAAAAGGATCTGTGGACGGACCTGTGGAGTCCCTGTGCAGACACGCCGTCCAGGTTGTGCACGACCTGTGGACAACCCTGGGGAAATCTTCGCCCGGTTCTCCACAGCACGCCACTGACCTGCGAGAACGCTGTCCACCGGGTGTGTGGGAAAGAAAGTCGGGCAAGTCACCCGAAGTAAGGAGCGTACGATGAACGTCGGTTACCGACCATCGGCGTGACGAGGACCATGAGCGCATCCCGCAAGCAGGACCGCGAGATCCTGCGGCTGGCCGTGCCCGCCTTCGGCGCGCTGGTCGCCGAACCCCTGTTCCTGCTGTCGGACTCGGCCATCGTGGGCACGCTCGGCACCGCGCAGCTCGGCGGGCTCGGCGTCGCGAGCCAGCTCCTCAACACCCTCGTCTACCTCTCGGTCTTCCTCGCCTACGGGACGACGGCGGGCGTGGCGCGCCAGGTGGGCGCGGGCGACCTGCGCGCCGGCATCCGCCAGGGTGTGGACGGCATGTGGCTCGCGCTCGTCATCGGCGTGGGCGTCGTCGCCGTCGGGCTGCCCCTGGTCCCGTGGCTGGTGGACGTGTTCGGCGCGTCCCACGCGGTGGACCCGTACGCCCGCACCTACATGGCGATCAGCCTGTTCGGCGTGCCGTCCATGCTGGTGGTGCTCGCCGGGACGGGCGTGCTGCGGGGCCTGCAGGACACCCGCATCCCGCTCGTCGTCTCCGTCGGCGGCTTCTCGCTGAACCTCGCGCTGAACGCCGCGTTCGTCCTCGGCTTCCACTGGGGCATCGCCGGGTCGGCCTGGGGAACGGTCATCGCCCAGACGGGCAGCGCGGCGGTCTACGTCGCCGTCGTCGCGCGCGCCGCCCGGCGCCACGGGGCGGGCCTGCGTCCCGACATGGCCGGGCTGCGGACGGCCGCGTCCGCCGGAGCGTCGCTGCTGGTGCGGACGGCCGCGCTGCGCATCGTGCTCGTCGTCGGGACGTCCGTGGCCGCCCGCATGGGGGACGCCGAGATCGCGGCCTACCAGGTCGGATTCCAGGTCTGGTCACTGCTGGCGTACGCGCTGGACGCCCTCGCCATCGCGGGCCAGGCCATCACCGGACGGTACCTGGGAGCGGGCGACGTCCCCCGCGTTCGAGCGGCCACCCGGCGGATGGTCGTCTGGGGCGTGGGCGGCGGCGTGGTGTTCGGCCTGCTGATCATGGCCGTCCGGCCGTGGCTTCCCTCGCTGTTCACCTCCGACCCGGACGTCCGGCGGCTGCTCATCGCATCGCTGCTGGTCGTGGCGGTGCTGCAACCCGTCGCGGGCGTGGTCTTCGTCCTGGACGGCATCCTCATCGGCGCGGGCGACGGGACCTACCTGGCGTGGACGACGCTCATCGCCACCGTCGTCTTCCTCCCCGCCGCGCTGCTCTTCTACTGGGCGCACTGGAGCCTGGTCGGCCTGTGGGGCGCGATCGGCCTGTGGATGCTCACGCGCATGCTCACCCTGGGCGTGCGCGCGAGGGGCGACGCGTGGTTGGTGACCGGCGCCGTCCGCTGCCGTGCGCGACAGGACGCCTCCGCGGCGTGACGAGTCCGACCTTCTCGGACATGGCGTCAGGCTCACCCGTCCCAGGGACCCCACTCGCTATCATTCGAACATGTGTTCACCCGAGGGCGAGGGAATCGACCGGCTCGCCGACGCGATCGACGATCTCGCGGACGCCGGTGCCGACGCGCTCACCCCCGAGGAACTCGCGGCCCGCATCGCGGGCCTGTGGTCCATCGTCGAGGCCCTCGACCCCGAGATAGCCCGCCGCCGATCCCTCTACGACCGCCCCCGCTCGACCGACTGACGTCACCCGCCGCACAACACCAGGCCCGCACGACCGCGGCCGGGAGCGCCGAGCAGGCGAGCAGACGAGCAGACGAGCCCTGGACGCCGCGAGCCCCAGGCGGCGCGGGCAGGCGAATCTCAGGCGCCCAGGAGCTGAGGCGCCCCCAGACCCCGATTACCGGACGCCGACGGCGATCGCGCCCTGGGCGACGGCGCACAGCGTCTCGGCGCCTTCGGCGTCCAGGGTGGAGATGTCGCAACGGCAGACGACACGGGTGCGCCCGGCACGGACGACCTCCGCACGCGCACGCAGAACCTCGCCCACGGCGGGCTTCATGTAGTCGATCGTGAACCCCGCCGTCATGAGGTTCGCGCCCGCCACCGTCCCCGCGGCGAACGTGAGCGTGTTGTCGGCCGCGTACGCCAGGACGCCGCCGTGGACGAACCCGTTCTGCTGCCGCAGCTCGTCGCGGATGTCGAGCTCCAGGACGGCCACGCCGTCACCGAAGGCCGTGATGCGCGCGTCCAGCAGACGGCTGAACGGCTGCGCCGCCAGCACCTTCTGCGCGAGTCCGAGGTCGAGTTCCATGGGCCATCCTCACTTCGCTAGTGAAGTGAGAATGGAAGATGCGGGCCGGGTCTGTCAAGATCGCCGTATGGCCGAACCCGAGGAGCGCCTCTTCTTCCTGCTGCAACGCGCGGCGCACCGGCTCCGGCTCGCGGCCGACCGGCGCTGCCTCGCCGCCGCCGGGATCACCACGGCGCAGCTCGGCGCGCTCTTCGCGATCCAGGACCGGCCCGGCCGCACCCAACGGGACCTCGCCCACACGCTCGGCCTCCGCGAGTCCGCCGTCACCTCCCTCGTCGGTCGGCTGACCGCGGCGGAGCTCATCGTCCGCGAGCCGCATCCGGACGAGCACCGGGCCGTCGTGCTGCGGCTCTCCCCCGCCGGCGAGGCGGCCCTGCGCGCCGCCCAGCCCACGATCGACGCCTTCAACGCCGAGCTGCGCGCCATCCTCGGCGACGCCACGTTCACCGACACCTCCGGCGCACTGGCCAGACTCGCCACCGAAGGCACCCTCTGACCGCCGCCCAGGCCCTACCACCAAGAGCCCCGCCCACCCGCGACCCGATCGCGGTCGGGCGGGCCGGCTAGTGAGCGCGTTTGGTGCGCGGGAAGCCCTTGAGGCTGCGGGGTAGGGACAGGCCCTCGGCGTCCGGCCTGCGGGACGCCGTGCCGGGCCGGGACGACCTCGACGCGGGCTCCGTGAACGGCGGGTCGCCGAGCAGGCCGGGCGGAGGCCCCTCGTCCTCGGCGACCGCCAGGGCGTCCGGCGACGACAGGCGGAGGGCGACGTCGCTGCGCAGATCGGGCAGCAGGGCGTAGAGGCGGTCCCCCGGGCAGTCGGTGTCGGTGAGGTCGCGGTGCCCGACGATCGCCGCCGCCGGATGCAGGTCGTACCGGACGCACAGCCACGCGCAGACCTCGACCAGCGCCGACCAGAGCGCGTCCGGCGGGTCCTCGGAACCGTAGGTGCCCTCGTTCTCGATCCCGATCGTGTGCGAGTTGTGGTTGAGGGCCTGGGCGCCGAGGACGAGCTTCCCCGAACGGATGGCGCGGAGGCTGCGGTTGCGGCCCTCCATGACGATCCCGCCGCGGCTGATGGTGAGCTGCTGGCCCGTGTCGTCCCAGCCGCGGGCGTCCATGTGGAACCGCTGGATGTCGCGGGAGAGCCGGTAGGCGTGTTCGAGCGAGGTGTCGGGCGAGTTCGGCGTCGAGGTGTGGTGGACGACGATCCGGTCGGGCGCCTTGTTCAGGATGGTCGCCGGGCGACGCGGCGGACGGGCCTTCCAGTCCGGCCGTGGGTGGACCACCGGCGCCGGCGATCCGGTCCCGTGGGACCGCGCGCCCCCGAGGTTCTTCGGGGTCTCGCCGGACGCACCCTGCGTACCACCGGACCCACCGCGTGTTCCGCCATGCACACCGCGCGCACCGCCGTGCGCGCCGTCGCCGTGGTGGCCGGTGGAGGGACGGGGCCCCGAAGCATTGTTCGCCATGGCCGTATTCTGCGGCCCGCACAGCGCGTCCATCGTCCAGGCGCCGAGGACGCCGACCAGCAGGCCGCGCCGGGTCACCGCCCGGAGCAGAGCCGACGGATCACGCGGATCGGCCTGATCCGGCTGTTCTGGCTCTTCTGCTGCGAGACCCTGCATGCCGACCCTTCCGAACCACCGATGTGGTTACGGAAAGTAGCCGCACTGCGGGCCCCCTCCCAAGCACCGGGAGGTTCGCTGACGTTTCACATGAAACGCCAACGGAAACGGCCGGACCCCCGTGATACGGGGGCCCGGCCGTCCTGAACCGGGGTTCGGCTCAGCCCTCGAGGACGTTGACGTCGATCGAGGCGCTGACCTCCGGGTGCAGCCGGACGCTGACCCGGTGGGTGCCGACGGTCTTGATCGGGTTGCCGATCTCGATCCGGCGCTTGTCCAGCTCGGGGCCGTCGGCGGCCTGGACCGCGGCGGCGATGTCGGCGGCGGTCACGGCGCCGAACAGGCGGCCGTTGCTGCCGGTGCGGGTGCGCAGGTTGACCTTGAGGGCCTTCAGCTGCCCCGCGATCTCCTTGGCGTGCTCGACGGTCGCGATCTCGCGGGCCGAACGCGCCTTCTTGATCGAGTCGATCTGCTTCTCGGCGCCGCGGGTCCACTGGATCGCGAAGCCGCGCGGGACGAGGTAGTTGCGGCCGTAGCCGTCGCGGACCTCGATGACGTCACCGGGCTCGCCGAGGCCGGTGACCTGCTGGGTCAGGATGAGCTTCATGGTGTCACTTCCCCCCGACTCAGCGCGCGGTGCTGGTGTAGGGCAGCAGCGCCATCTCACGGGCGTTCTTGATCGCCGTGGCGACGTCCCGCTGGTGCTGGGTGCAGTTGCCGGTCACGCGACGGGCGCGGATCTTGCCGCGGTCGGAGATGAACTTCCGCAGCAGGACCGTGTCCTTGTAGTCGACGTAGGAGATCTTCTCCTGGCAGAACACGCAAACCTTCTTCTTCGGCTTGCGCGGAGGTGGCTTCGCCATCGTGGTGCTCCTTTGGGGAGAGCCCCGCTCACGCGGGAATGGACGTGGTGTGGATGGTTAGAAGGGGGGGTCGTCGGAGAACCCGCCGCCCCCGCCGCCGGTGGCCCAGGGGTCGTCGGCCGGAGCGCCCGAGGGGCCTCCCTGGCCGCCGCCGCCGAAACCGCCGCCGGACTGGCCGCCCTGGCCGCCGCCGAAGCCGCCACCGCCGCCGCCGAAGTTCCCTCCGCCGCCCTGCCGCTGGGTCTTGTTGACCTTGGCGGTGGCGTTGCGCAGGGACGGGCCGACCTCGTCGACCTCGACCTCGAACACGGTGCGCTTCTCACCCTCGCGCGTCTCGTACGAGCGCTGCTTGAGCCGGCCCTGGACGATCACCCGCATGCCGCGCTGCAGGCTCTCGGCGCAGTTCTCGGCCGCCTGCCGCCAGACGTTGCAGGTGAGGAACAGCGCCTCGCCGTCCTTCCAGTCGTTCGACTGGCGGTCGAAGAACCGCGGCGTCGAGGCGATGCGGAAGGACGCGACCGCCTGGCCGCTCGCGGTGAAACGCAGATTCGGGTCCTCGACGAGGTTCCCGACGATCGTGATTACGGTGTCGCCTGCCATGGGGCTTCGCTCCGGCTGGTGGTGGGCTGGACCGCTCCGGCTCAGTGGACCTCGGGGCGGATGACCTTGGTACGGAGGATCGTCTCGCTCAGGTTGAGCTGACGGTCGAGCTCCTTGACCGTCGCGGGCTCGGCCGTGAGGTCGATCACCGCGTAGATGCCTTCGGACTTCTTCTGGATGTCGTAGGACAGCCGACGGCGGCCCCAGACATCGACCTTCTCGACGCTCCCGCCGTCGTCCTTGACGACCTTCAGGAACGGGTCGAGAGCGGCACCCGCGGTGCGCTCGTCGATCGCGGGGTCGAGGATGGTCATGAGTTCGTAGCGACGCATGCTTGTCCCTACCTCCTCTGGACTGATGCGGTCACGGTCTCTCCGTGACAGGAGGGCTTCTTGCGTCCGTCGCGGCCCGCGCCCCTCGGGGCGCCCGTCCGCACCGGCGGACCGGCCGCGAGACCGATACAGGCTATCAAGACTCGGCAGCGTGCGAGCCATTCCCGGACTCGGGGGCGACGCCGCACGCGATGCCGCGCCCGCCACCGTGCCCGGACCCGCGCTCGGCCGCTCTACCGGCCGCTCCGCCCCGACCGCTCGGCCCCGGCCGCTCGGGGCCTGGCCGTTCGGGCTCGGCGGCACGGGCTCAGCGGCGGGCGGACGCCGCGTGCTGTGCCGGACGGGCGCAGCGGCGGCGTTCGAGCTCGGTCATGATGTCGACCATCCGCGCCCGCATGCGGGCGGTCTGCGTCGTCAGCATGGACAGTTCCTCGACGAGCTCGGCGTCGCCGATGACCGCCAGTTCGCTCTCCCTCATGATCAGCCCCTCCCCGGCCGGACAGGTCCGGTCGAATTCCTGTTCGACGTTACCGGGTGCCGCCGACATTTCCGCGCACGCGCTCCGGATTGACCCGCGTCCCGTCCGGGAATCTTCGGGACGTGCACGGCCCGCCCCGCCGGGCGCGCGGCGGGCACGGCACGGGCACGCGGTCCGCACGGGGCGCGTGGTCCGGGCGGGTGCGCGGTCCGTATCCCTGCGGTCCGCGCCGTCCCTTCTGGTTCGCGCCGCCGGCACGGTCCGCGCGCTCGACAACCGAGCCAGACACACACCGCACCTATCCCAAGGGGGTGTCCCGATGCCACAGGAGGTAGCCGGGCGCAGAAGCGAACGCGCGGCCGTCGCCGCCCGCGCGGCCGAGCGGCACACGGTCCAGAACGGGCTGGCCGGCGGAGCCGTCGTGCTGGGCCTGCTCGCGCTGGTCCTCGGCTGGATCCCGGCGACGCACTTCTTCGGCGCGCTCGCCGGAGTGATCGGCTTTCCCCTGTCCCTGTACTCCCAGATGACGTCCAAGACGACCGGGGAGCGATGGCTGAACGTCATCGGCCTGGTCGGCTCGTTCGTCGGCTTCGGCTTCGCGCTGCGCCACGGCGGCTTCTCCATCTGAGGCGGCGGGCAGGCGGTCGCGGTGACGGGCTC
This sequence comes from Actinomadura logoneensis, assembly GCF_003428695.1. GTDB lineage: Bacteria > Actinomycetota > Actinomycetes > Streptosporangiales > Streptosporangiaceae > Spirillospora > Spirillospora logoneensis. Next base: position 10,350 of record NZ_QURH01000110.1, on the reverse strand, counting down.
CAGGCGGGTCCGGCGCGGTCCGCCTGTCCGGGGCCGCGGGGCGGACGGGCGGGGATAGGCTCGATGGCATGCGCATCGGAGCCCACGTCGACCAGACCCGTCCGCTCGACAGCGCCCGCGCCCTGAACGCGGACGTCGTCCAGTTCTTCCTGGGCGACCCGCAGGGCTGGAAGAAGCCGGTCGTCCCCGAGGGCGCGGCCGACCTTGCGGGCTCCGGCGTGGACGTCTACGTCCACGCGCCGTACGTGATCAACGTGGCCACGTCCAACAACCGGATCCGGATCCCGAGCCGCAAGCTGCTGGCCCAGCACCTGGAGGGCGCGGCGTCGATCGGCGCCAAGGGCCTGATCGTGCACGGCGGCCACGTGCTGAAGGACGACGACCCGGAGACCGGCTTCGAGAACTGGCGCAAGGTCTTCGAGCGGATGGACGACGTCCCGGTCCCGGTGCTGATCGAGAACACCGCGGGCGGCGGCAACGCCATGGCCCGCCGGTTCGACCGGGTCGCCCGGCTCTGGGAGGTCCTGGCGGGCGTCCGGGGCATGGAGTCCCGGATCGGCTTCTGCCTCGACACCTGCCACGCGCACGCCGCGGGCGAGGAGCTGATCGACGCGGTCGACCGGATCAAGGCGATCACCGGGCGGATCGACCTGGTGCACTGCAACGACAGTCGGGACGCGTTCGCCTCGGGCGCCGACCGGCACGCCAACCTCGGCGCCGGGAAGATCGACCCGGAGCTGATCCTCGGCGTGGTGCGCGGCGCGGGCGCCCCGGTCGTCGTCGAGACACCGTCGGACGGCCAGGCCGCCGACATCGCCTTCCTCCGCGACAACCTCTCCTGACCGTCCCGCGACACGCGGCAGGCGCTTCGCTTCACGCGCCGTTCGTCGGCGGCCCCTCGCGGCCGTCCGGCGGGCGGTTCTTGCCGCGGTGAACGTCGTGGAGGAGCGTCCCGTCGGGCTGGGTGGCCAGTGTCGGCCGGACGCCGCAGGAACTCGGGGAGTTCCGGGGGAACCCCGCGCGGGGGCGCACCATCTAATATCGCGCAGACCCGATGTCACGACACACTGGCATAATCCGGATCCCCTACCACCAGCGCACGCGGAGTTGCTTCGACGGCGGGCGCGCGACCCGATCGGGAAGTCCATGGCACAGCCCCCCTATGACCCGTACGGCGGCTACGGGCAGGACCCCTACGCCGCCCAGCAGCCCCCGCAGTACGCCCAGCCCGCGCCGGTGCCCGCGCCCATCCAGCACAACTACTACGGCGGGCCGACGGCCCCGCCGACCAACGGCATGGCGACCGCGTCGATGGTCCTCGGCCTGATCGGGATCGTCTTCTGCGGCTTCACCTCGGTGCTCGCCATCATCTTCGGGCACATCGCGCAGAGCCAGATCAAGCGGACCGGCGAGGGCGGGGCCGGCATGGCGACGGCCGGCCTGGTCCTCGGCTACATCGTCACCGCCGGCTGGCTGGTCTTCTGGCTCTTCTACATCGGCCTCTTCGCGGCCATGGCCGGATCGTCCTCGACCACGTACTGACGCGCGGCGGCGTCCGCCCGGTCGTGCCGCCGGGGCACTGCGGCTCACCGGTACGCGGACGTTCGGCCGCGCGCGGGCTCGCTGGACGGGCTCGCGGCGCGGGCGCGGGCCGGACGGGGTTGAACGCCCGGCCCGTCAGGTGGGCCGGTCCCCCGGTCGAGAGGTCGCCCGGAGGACGACGCGTCGCTCAGGCGGGCGGACGCGTCAGGTGAGGCGGGGGACGCCCGCCACCTCGACGCCGACGCTGGACAGCATGACGGTCATCGGGGTCGCGGTGTCCCGCCAGGACGCGACGGCCTCGGCGAAGACGTCCAGGGCGGTGCGGAAGGACGCCTGGTCGGCGTCGGCGAGTTCGGCCCAGGACTCGTAGAGCACCACGTAGCCCTTGTCGGCGGGGGCCCAGGAGAGATCGGTGAGGCAGTCCTCCAGGGCGTCCCAGTTCTGCCCGAACCAGTCCGGCAGGTCGAACGCCTCGGCGCACACCCGCAGGAAGCCGTCCTTGTCGTGGGCGCGGCGGCCTTCGAGATGGAACGGACGCCATCCCTGCTCGGCGGCGCGCCGCATCCACCCCAGGTCACGGGCCGCGCCGTGTCCCGGAGTCGCCCGCCACTGGTAGACGCCCGGCTTGAGCCGTCCGGTCAGCAGCTCGTCGAGTGCTTGGTTCGCGTCCACGTCACCTCCCCGAACTCCGTTTCCGTTCGTACCCCGGACGACCGCGCGCCCCACCCGTGCGCGCTCGCGGCCCGCCCACGCGCCGCGGGCGTCCGTGCGCGGCGGACCCCGGCCGGCGAACGGCGGATCCCGACCGGCGGACGGCGCCCGTGGACGCGCTGGACGATCATCCGCCGGTGACCCGGGCGAAACTGCGGTAGTGGTCCTGGGTGTAGTAGCGCTCGCCGCTCCGGCCGCCGATGATGCGGCGTGCGCCGCGGTCGCCCGCGCCCGGCGTCGGGACGGTGTACTCCCGGTAGTACCCGTTCGGCTCGGACGGCAGCCGGTGCTCGCGGTTGGCGAAGACGGAGCCGTCCTTCCGGTACGGGAACGGGCCGCCCGCGTCGATCAGCTTCAGGGTGCGGCGCGCCTCGGGGGGCAGGCTCGACGCGGGGACGGTGCGGATCGTGTCGGCCGTCCGTCCCGGCTTGGGCGCTCCGCCGCCCTGCCGGACGCCGCCGGGACGTCCGGACGTCGTCCCGGACGCGTTGGCGTCGCCGGGCGCCACATCGCCGCACGCCGTCAGCCCGGTCAGCGCCAGCAGCGGCACCAGCACCAGGGCCGCCAGCATCCGTCGCAGCCTTCGGCCGACCGTCATCCGCGCACCACCTCTACTCACCGGTGATCGTCGCATACGGCGCGGACCGCCCCTCCCGTCCGACGCGCTGACCTGCGAAATGAAGACGGAAACGGCGGGACGCGCCACCCCGGGCTCGGGGCGCGTCCCGCCGTCCTCACGCGTGGTCCGCGGCCTTGGGCGATCGTCGCGCGTGGTCCGCGGCCTAGGGCGATCGTCGCGTGTGGTCCGCGGCCTAGGGCGATCGTCGCGTGTGGTCCGCGGCCTAGGGTGATCGTCGTGTCAGCGGACGAGCCGCCAGGTGTGGAGCTCGCCGCACTTCAGGTTCCTGAAGGTCACGGTGTTGTTCGGGTGGACGATGACCCGGTCGGCCCAGCACAGCCGGGCCTGGAGGCGACCGGTCTCCGGGGCGCTGAACGTCGCCCGGTACGGACTGTTGGACTTCGTGTAGTTGACGCCCGGACGGCCCCACACGCCGCTCCTGCTCGCCTGCCGGTGCCAGAAGACCAGGTACTTGCCGTTCCGGGCGGTCTTGTACAGGTTCAGAGTCGACGTGAAGCCTCTGCCGGAGATCGTGTACGCCCCGTCGGCCCTGCCGCCCTGCACGGACAGGCTCCAGCGGTGCGCCTTCGCCGTCTCCGCGCCGGACGGGGCCGCCAGGGCGGTCCCCGCGGTCAGGGCGCCGACGAGCCCCATCGTGCCGAGAGCCGTCGCGCCGAGTTTCATCGTGCCGTGTGTCATCGTGCCGAGAGCCAGTGCGGTACGCCGCATGCTTCCTCCTCGGTCGGGTTCTGACGCTCCGCAACCTTTCCGCTGTTCCGGAGGGCGTACAAGCGTCCCGAGGTGAAGAAACCCCTGCGTGAGGTGCAGGCCGCGCTTACCCCGCCCAGCCGCCGGAGGTGAAGGTGAGCAACTGGAGGACGGCGAACGGCACCGCCGCCGCGACGGCCGCGCCGAACAGCCACCGGTGCCGCAGCGCGAGCATCCCGAACCAGATCCACAGCGGCCACCACAGCAGCGTCGCCCGCCCGACCGACAGGTAGTAGGACGAGGTCAGCAGGGCGCCGAGCTGCAGCCCGACGTAGGCCAGCTCCGGCCAGCGCCGCCGGTAGAGCAGGTAGAGGGAGAGCAGCACGCCGACGAGCGCCGCGAAGATCTCGATGCGGAACGCGAGCGTGAACTCGTAGTCGGTCTCGAAGGCCGAGCGCCAGGTGAGGTCGAACGCGTCCCAGGGCATAGTGAACTGCCGGTGCCAGCCCGCCTCCTGCGCGTGCTGCCAGGCCATCCAGTCGCCGGTCCGGTTCCACTGGTAGACGGTGTAGGCGAGCAGCGGGGTGAACGGGAGGGCCAGCCAGGCGATCGGGCGCCGGCCGTGCTCGCGCCGTCCGTGCCGTCCGACCACGTACTCCACGATCATCGCGAGGACCAGGAACAGCCCGGTGATCCGGACGGCCGAGGCGGGCGTGGCGAGCAGCGCCGCCCAGGCCCACCGGCCGCGCCGCGCCATCAGCCACGCGGGCAGCGCGAACGCCAGGAACAGCGACTCGGAGTAGCCCGCGAACAGGAACACCGCCGCGGGGCCCGCCAGCATCGCCGTGACCGCGCCGGCGCCGACCGTCCCGTGCCGGTCCATGGTCGTCCCGTCGCCGTCATGCGCCGCTTCGGCGGAGCGGGCACCATCACGCGACCCGACGGACGCGTCGCGCGGCCCCTCGGACGCGTCCCGTCGCCCGTTGGAGGCCTCGCGCCGTCCGCCGGGCGCGTCGGGGTCGTCGACGGCGTCGAGGTCGTCGAAGGCGTCGGTCTCACCGGTCGCGCGTCCGCCGGCCGCCGCGTGGCCGTTCCCTTCGGGGCGGCGGAGCGTCGTCCGGGAGGGCACGGCCACATCGGCCGCGTGGACTCCGCGTTGGATCGTGCCACCACGTCCCTCGTGGTCGGGCGCCTCGCCGTGCCCGTCCTCCCCGGCGGACGAGCCGGACCGGGACGCCGGCCCGGACAGCCGCCTCCGGATCGCGCCGCCGCGCCGCGGACGGGTCGTCAGCTCGTCCTCGGCGAGCCTGCCGAGCGCGACGGCCGCGACGCCGCCCGCGACGAACGAGATGAGCAGTCCCGCGACCTTGTAGTCACCGCCCGTGAAAATCCCGACGAGCTTGAGCGCGAGCGGATACCCAGGGAAGAATGCGGGCCAACCGGGATCGAACTTCTCGCCGGGCACTCCCCCGTACCCGTAGGTCGCGATGTTGAGGAAGCGCACCGCGTCCCACTGGGCCCAGCGATCCAGGTACGGCTTGCCGTCGAAGACCGACGGCAGCACCCGGGGGACGACGGCGACGAAGAACATCACGCCGACCCAGGACCCGAGCCACAGGGCGAGCGCACGGCGGTCACCCGGCCGGAGCCGGCCGATAGGTAGCCTCACGGTGCCATCAAATCCTGATCTTCGGGTGTTCGGTCGACATACTCGTTCGTCTCACTCCATAGTTGGCGAAACCAAAGGGGGCCCTGGCACATGGATCCGGGCGCGATCGGCGAACCGCTGGGGCCGTGGGATCCCAGAACGCTGGGCTCGTACGATATCCGCCGCAGGCTGGGCCGGGGCGGGCAAGGAGTCGTCTACCTGGCCGACTCGGCCGAGCACGGGCCGGTCGCTATCAAGTTGCTCGGCGACGCGCCGGGCGCGGTGTCCGAGGACGTGGCCCGCCGGTTCGCCCGCGAGGCGGACGCGGCGATGGCGGTCGCGCAGTTCTGCACCGCCCGCGTCCTGGCGGTCGGCACCGACCAGGGACGCCCCTTCCTGGTGAGCGAGTACGTGCCCGGCCTGTCGCTGCAGGCGCTGGTCACCGAGCGCGGCCCGCGCACCGGCTCGGACCTGGACCGGATCGCCGTCGCCACCGCGACCGCGCTCGTCGCGATCCACCAGGCGGGGATCGTGCACCGGGACTTCAAGCCGGCGAACGTGATCATGGGTCCGGACGGCCCGCGCGTGATCGACTTCGGCATCGCCCGCGCGTCCGGGCCCGAGGTCGCCGCGACCACCGCCGTCGTCGGCACGCCCGCCTACATGGCGCCCGAGCAGCTGAGCAGCACGTCGCCGAGCAGTGCCGTGGACGTGTTCGCCTGGGCCGCCACGCTCGTCTTCGTCGCCACCGGCCGGCCCCCGTTCGGCGCGGACGCCATGACGACGCACCGCATCCTGCACGAGCAGCCCGCGCTGACCGGCGTCCCCGAGCGGCTGCTGCCCCTGGTGGGCGACTGCCTGGACAAGGACCCGTCGCGCCGTCCGACCGCCGAGCAGTTGCTGCTGCGGCTGCTCACCGGGCGCGCGTCCGGGACCGTTCCGGCGCGGCCCACCGCGTCGCAGATGCTCGGGATGGGCGCCGACCTCGCCTCCAGCCCCCTCCAGTCCGGGGACCAGAGCTCCGCAGACCCGGCCCGGCGTTCCTCGGCGGGCGCGCAGGGCTTCCCGGGCGTTCCGGCGGACGCGCCGGGCGTCCCGGGCGTGCCGCCGCTCCCGGCCTTCCCCGGCGTCCCGCAGGACACGCCGGGCTTCCCCGGCGTACCGAGCGGCTCGTCCGGCTCGTCCGGTTTTCCGGGTGTCCCGTTCGCTGACTCCGCCGGTGCTCCCGGCTTCCCCGGCGTGCCGAGCGCCGATTCCGCCGGTGGTCCCGGCTTCACGGGCGTCCCCAGCGGCGAATCCGGCGGATCCCTCGGATCCTCAGGCTTCCCCGGGGTTCCGGCCGCCGACTCTCCCGGGTTTCCCGGGGTGCCTGCGGCGGACGCGGACGGTCCTGGCCCGGCCTCCGGCTCTCATCCGTCCGGGCCGGGCTCGGACGCGAGTACGCCCAGCTCAGGAGCCCACTCGAACACCCCCGGCTCCCCCGGGACGCCCTCGAGCGCGCAAGGCTTCGCCAGCGCGCCGTCCGGCAGCGGGGGTCCTGGCGATGCCTCCGGCTCGACCCACCCGCGCGCCGGGCAGCCGGACGCGTCGCCCTCATCCCCGGCAGCGGCTCACGGCATGGGCTGGGCCGGACCGCCCTCGTCCCCGCCGACTGTCCCGGGACCGCCCGCGCCCAAGCGGCGCGTCGGCCCGGTGGTCGGTGTCGCGGCCGGGGTGGCGGCGGGCCTGCTCGTCGCCGGAACGGCCGCCTACGCGCTCTGGCCGGACGGCAAGCCCTCCGCCCCCGTCGCCGTCGTCGGCACGCCCACGCCGTCCACACCGTCCGTGGCGCCTTCGGGATCGCCGTCCGCGTCTGCCAAGCCGTCCTCCGCGACGACGGCCGAGAAGAGCGGCAAGCCCAGCAAGTCACCGAGCAAGTCCCCCAGCAAGTCCGCCTCGCCGCCCGCCAAGAAGCCTCCGAAGACCACCGGTGGCTGGACGGCGCCGTCCGCCGCGCCCGGCATCAGCGCGGCCGGCAACTGGGACACCAGGGGTGGTCGGTTCGTCGGCACGCTCACGCTGCGCATGACCGCGTCCAAGGGATGGGCCGTCTTCGAGCACCAACACTCCGACGGCGGCCCCATGTGCGACTACGGCGTCGAGTACGCCAAGCCCGGCGAGACCCACACGTCGAGTTTCGGCTCCCAGTGCACCGGGATGTTCCGCGTCCGCACCTGCCTGGCGAGCAACATCGTCATGAATGGCAACTATCCGCAGATCTCGTACAGCCGCTGCACCCCGTGGCGAACGATCTTCCAGTAACCGGCCGGCACGTTCGGTAGGCCGGGAGTACGCCCGGCGGGCCGCCGGCACGGAAAGCAGCACGAAAAAGCGCGCCGCTCCCACACGGGAGGGCGCGCTTCACCGTTCTCATGACCTCGACGCAAAACGGCGCGGGGCCGCCGCCCATTTCTGGACGGCGGCCCCGCGTCGGCCTGTCAACCCGGCGTTCCGGTCACCAGAGCTCGCGCGGCGGCGGGCCCGAGTACTGGGGAAGCGCCTGCGGCTGGACCCCGTTCGGACCGCCGGGACCGGGCGGATCGGCGGGGCAGGCATCGTTGTTCGGGTGCGTGTCGCACCACCACTTCGGCGGCCCGGGCGGCGGCTTGTCCGGGTCGCAGAACGGCTTGCCACCGTTCTTGTCCAAGCAGGGCGGGAGGTTGGGGTTCGACGGCGGCGGCGTGGTCGGCCGGGTCGGCACCGTGGGGCTGGTCGGTGTGGTCGGCTTGCACGCCTTGCGGCCCTTGCCCGGGCCCGGGGTCTCGCCGGGCGGGCAGCTCGGGGTCTCCGTCGGCTCCTTGGTCGGCTCGGCCGTCGAGGTCGGGGTGTCCCACTGCTTGGGCTGGGTGCCCGAGTAGTTCGGTTCCGGGAAGTTCTTCGCCGGCAGGTTCTCGCCGTGGATGACCTTCTCCATGAAGGACTTCCAGATCGCGGCCGGGACCGTGCCACCGTAGATGCTGTTGCCCTGGAAGCCGGGGATGTTCTCGATCGTCTTGTGGTTCTTGTTGAACATCGTCACGGCCGTGGACAGCTGCGGGATGTAGCCGACGAACCAGGCGGCGACGTTCTTCTCGGTGGTACCGGTCTTGCCGGCCACGTCGCGTCCGTCGTTGAGCTTGGCCCGCGTGGCGGTACCGCTGCGCACCACCGCCTTCATCGCGGTGTCGGCCTGCGCGGCCAGGTCCTCGTCCAGGATCCGCTGGGGCTTGTCCTTGTCCCAGGGGAGCGGGATCGCCGTCCACTTCTTGGTGAGCGGGTTGAACCGCTCGACCTTCTTGATCAGGTGCGGGGTGACCTTCAGGCCGCCGTTGGCGAAGGCCGCGTAACCGGCCGCCTGGTTGACGGCGGGGACGTCGGCGATACCCAGCGAGATACCGCCGGGGATGCCGCCGCTCGCCTGCTTGATGCCGTCGATGGACTTCTGCGGCACGCCGAACTGCATGGCGGTCTTGGCGACCTCGTTCGTCCCCAGCTTGAGGCCGAGCTTGACGTAGGCGGTGTTGACCGACTTCTCGGTCGCCTTGACCAGGTCGATGACGCCCATCGGCCCGTCACCCGCGTCGTTCTGGACCCGGTAGCCGCCCTTCGCGGCGCACGAGGCCGGGGAGACGCCGGCGTTCAGGTCCTCGCCCTGGGAGTCGAAGCACTGCGGCGAACGCCCGTCGATCGTGGACTTGATGCTGTAGCCCTGCTTGAGGGCGGCCGCCAGCACGTACGGCTTGAAGGACGAACCGGCCTGGGCGCTCGGGTTGAAGACGGTGTCGTAGTCGCCGTTGTGCCGCTTGTCGCCGCCGTAGAACGCCTTGATCTCACCGTTGCTGGAGTCGACCGCGATCAGGCCGCTGGAGATGTTCTTGGGCCACCTCTTGACGCCGGCCTCGTTCACCGCGTCCTGGGCGTACTTCATCCACTTGGGTTCGAGCGTCGTGGTGATCCGCGCGCCGTCCTTGCGCCAGTTGTCGTCCAGCTTGAGCCCGTTCAGCTCGGACTCGACGCGCTGCTGGATGTAGACGCCCTGGGAGTTGCCCTTGACGTCGCTCCACGCCTTGGCGGTCTTCGGGAACTTGGCGCTCTGCTTCTGCTGCTCGCTGATCACGCCCATCTTGACCATGCCGCCCAGGACGTACTGCCAGCGCTCGACCAGCAGGCGGTGGTTCACCGAGTTGCCCTGGGTGGCGAAGAAGCTGGGCCGCTGGATCATCGCGGCGAGCATCGCCGCCTGCTCGTACTTCAGGTTCTTGACGTCGGTCCGGAAGTACGCCTGCGAGGCGGCCTGGATCCCGTAGGCGTTGCGCCCGAACGGGACGGTGTTCAGGTACATCTCCAGGATCTTGTTCGGGTCGACCTTGCGCCGGAGCTTGATGGAGATGAAGATCTCCTTCACCTTCCGGCTCATCGTCTTGTCCCGGCTGAGGCCCTGGTAGTAGTTCCGGGCGAGCTGCTGGGTGATGGTCGAACCACCCTGGACGTCGCCCCCGGTCGCGGTCTTGTAGACGGCGCGGCCGAGGCCCTTGGGCGAGACGCCCCAGGTCTCCCCGTAGAAGTTGCGGTCCTCGGCGGCGAGCACCGCCTTCTGGACGACCGGCGGCACCTGCTTGATCGAGACGCTCTGCCGGCGGGTGCCGATCCGCGCGATCGGCGTGCTGCCGTCGGCGTAGAGGATCGACGTGCCCTGGTCGTTCACGCCGTCCTGCGCGTCCTTGGGGACGCCGGTGAGCATGTACCCCACGACGATCAGCGTGGAGAAGGCCAGCACGCACAGCGCCGTCGCGGCGGCGACGATCTTCCAGGACGGGACGTAGCGGCGCCAGCCGGTCTTCTTCGGCTTGCCCTTGCCGCCGTCGCCTCCGCCACGGCGTCCGCGGCGGCCCTCGCGCTCTTCCGCACCACCCCAGAAGTCGTCACCCGGACCACCGGGACCGCCGGGGCCGCCCGGCCCCCCGGGGCCTCCAGGCCCACCGGGTCCGCCCGGGCCGCCGGGGCCGCGCCCTCCGCCACCGCCCGGACGGCCGGGACCACCGGGTCCTCCGGGGCCGCCCGGACCGCCGGGGCCCATGGGGCTGCCGACGCCGGGCCCGCCGTG
>NZ_QURH01000092.1 GCF_003428695.1 Actinomadura logoneensis | reverse complement strand
CGGGCCGCGCGGCGCGCCGCGGGACGCGCCGTTCGGCGGCGTCCCGGCGACGCACTCGGCGCTGCAGGTGGTGGCGGTGACGGCGGTCGCGGCGCTGCTCGGCTCGCTGCCGCACCTGGCGGTGGGGCGTCCGCCGCGTCCGGACGCCGTCGCGCGGCGGCTGATCTCGGTCGCGGTGGTGGCGCTGTGCTTCCGCCCGCTGCTCGGCCTGCACCTGGGCTGGCGGCTGCTGCTCGCGGTGATGGTGGTCGCGGTCGTGCTGGCCGCCGCCGCCGACCTCGGGCTGGCCGCGCTGATCCGCGCCGAGGCGGTCCGGGCCCGGTTCGGGATCGCCGTCCGGGACGAGTTCACCGCGACGGCCGGGCTGTGCGCGGCGACCGCCGCGACCGCGATGCTGATCGCGGTCGCGACGACCGCGCTGGGCCCGGTGGCGCTGGCGGTGTTCACCGCGCCGATCCTGGTCACGCAGGTCGCGTTCCGCCGCTACGCCGGGATCCGCGCGACCTACCTGCAGACCGTCCGGGCGCTGTCGCGGGTCACCGAGGTCGGCGGGTACGTGGAGCGGGACCACTCGCGCCGGGTCGCGCGGCTGGCCGTCGCGATGGGACGCGAGCTCGGCATGTCCGAGGGCGAGCTGCTGGAGCTGGAGTACGCGGCGCTGATGCACGACATCGGGCAGCTGTCGCTCGGCGATCCGATCCCGGGCGGCGCGACCGTGCTGGCCGCGCCGGGCCAGCAGCGGCGCATCGCCGAGCTCGGCGCGGGCGTGATCGAGCAGACCGGGGTGCTGGACGGCGTGGCGCGGATCGTCCGGCTCTCGTCGCACCCGTACCGCGCCGCCGCCGCGCCGCCCTCGGACGGCCGGGTCGAGACCGACGGGCGGCTCCCGCCGGGACCGCCGCTGGCCAGCCGCATCATCAAGGTGGCCAACGCCTACGACGACCTGGTGGGCGACTCGACCGACCGGGACCGGGGCGCGGCCGTCCTGGAGCGGCTGCGGCTCGACTCGGCGACCGAGTACGACCCGTCGGTGGTGGAGGCCCTGAACCGCGTCGTGGACCGCCGCCCCCGCACCTAGCCTCGGCGTCCCCGCACTGATCGCCCGAGCCCACAGGCGACGCCTGTCCCCGGCGCCACTGTGGGGGCGCCGCCGGGTCCGGGGCCGTTCGGACGGCTCGCGCGTGGGCATGGGCACGGGCGTGGGCAGGTGAACGGGAGGCCAACGCGGCGGCACGGCCGGCTCTAGCCACGGGCGTTTCCGGCGGGACGGTTCGATCGAGGGGGCCCCGCGCCGTTAGGTTGGTCCCGCGGCCTGGAACCGATCAGAAGAAGGATGTGTCAGCAGGTGTTCGAATCGGTCCTGGTGGCCAACCGCGGCGAGATCGCCAGCCGGATCACGCGCACGGTGCGCGGGCTCGGGCTCAAGGCGATCGCCGTCTACTCCGACGCCGACGCCGACCTGCCGTTCGTGCACGAGGCGGACGAGGCGGTGCTCATCGGCCCGCCCGTCCCGGCGCAGAGCTATCTCGACGCGCCCGCCGTGCTGGAGGCGGCGCGGCGGCACAACGCGCGGGCCGTCCATCCGGGGTACGGCTTCCTGGCGGAGAACGCCGACTTCGCGCGCGCCGTGCAGGCGGCCGGGCTGGCCTGGGTGGGGCCGCCGCCGCTCACGATCGCCCGGCTCGGCGACAAGATCAACGCGCGGAACCTCATGAAGGAGGCCGGGGTCCCGGTCGCGCCCGGCGTGTGGGAGCCCGTCCCCGACGTGGAGACCGCGGTCGAGGAGGCCGCGCGGATCGGCTACCCGGTGATGGTGAAGGCGGCGTCCGGGGGCGGCGGCATCGGCATGGGCGTCGCGCACGACGAGAAGCGGCTGCGCGCGGTGTACCCGGCGGCGCGGTCCCGCGCGGAGATGTTCTTCGCCGGCTCCGACATCCTGCTGGAGCGGTTCGTGCGGGGCGCGCGGCACGTCGAGGTGCAGGTGCTCGGCCGGCCGGACGGGTCGGTCGTCGCGCTCGGCGACCGGGAGTGCTCGGTGCAGCGCCGGCACCAGAAGATCGTCGAGGAGGGCCCGGCGCCGGGCCTGCCGGACGGGATGCGCCCGGGGCTGCACAAGGCGGCGATCCGGGCGGCCGAGGCGGTCGGCTACCGGGGCGCGGGGACGGTCGAGTTCCTGATCGACCCGGCGACCGGCGAGTTCTTCTTCGTGGAGATGAACGCGCGGCTGCAGGTCGAGCACACCGTGACCGAGGCGCTGACCGGGCTGGACCTGGTCGAGCAGCAGCTCCGGATCGCGGCGGGCGAGCAGGTGTCGTTCGCCGGCGTCCGGTCCCGCGGGCACGCGATCGAGCTGCGCGTGTACGCCGAGGACCCGTTCCGCTTCGTGCCGCGTCCGGGCCGCATCCGGGTGTGGGAGGAGCCGGTCGGGCCGGGCATCCGCATCGACGCCGGGTACGCCGAGGGCAACAGCGTCACGCCGTACTACGACCCGCTGCTCGCCAAGCTCGTCGTGCACGCCGAGACGCGGGCCGCGGCGCTGGAGCGGGCCCGCGCGGCCGTCGCGGCGTTCCGGATCGAGGGGACGCTGACCACGAACCTGCCGTTCCTGGCCGAGCTGCTGGACAACCCGGAGTTCGCGTCCGGCTCCTACGACACCGGGATCGTCGGGCGCATGCGTCCGGCGTCGAACTGAGGGGCGGGACGCGTGGAGACAGCCGCCCACGACCAGGCCGACGTCTACTGCGACCGGTGCGGGGACGGCCTCGGCGACGGCGACCACGCCGGGTGCCGGGCGGCCCGCGAGCTGGAGCCGCCGCGCTACTGCGGGCGCTGCCGCCGGCGGATGGTCGTCCAGGTGACGCCGCTCGGCTGGACGGCCCGCTGCGCCGAGCACGGGACGACGGCCTCCTGAACCTTCCCCCGCCCTGACCGCCGCGCCCCGCGCCGGGGCGCCCGCCGGGGCTGCGGGGACCGTGCGCTTCGGACGCCGTCGGCTTGCGTGAACACGCCAAGCCGGCGGCGTTCGCGTTGGCGGGATCTGCCAAAGTTCGGCGGCGCCGCGAGCTGGTTCGGTGCCTTAACTGGAGTGGTCAGCGGGCGTCCCGGCGCGCGTGGGGCACGGCCCTTGCCGGGCGGCGGACGGCTGGTTACGGTGCCGCTTAATTGAAAAGAAACTTTCCTAACTGATCAGTAGACGCACCATCGGGGTTCGGGGATTCGGGGTTCACGTCCGTCGTCGTCACCGTGCCTCTGGAGTCGCGTTGCGCCCTCGTCCAAGCTCCCACCCAGGCTCCGGCCCAAGCTCCCGCTCAGCCTTCCGCCGACGCACCCGCCCGGCCTTCCGTCCGGGGCCGGTGCCGCGTGCGCTGGCCGTCCTCGCGGCGCTGGTCGCCGCGCTGCTCGTGCCGGTCGCCGCGTCCTCCGCGCGCGCCGACGGCACGCCCACCGCCACGTTCGCGAAGGTCTCCGACTGGGGCTCGGGGTGGCAGGGGCAGTTCACCCTCACGAACGGCTCGTCCCAGACCGTCAACGGCTGGAAGGTCGCGTTCGACCTGCCCTCGGGCACGACCGTCGGGTCGTACTGGGACGCCCTGCTCACCTCGGCCCCGCCGCACTACACGTTCACCAACCGCGACTACAACGCGTCCATCCCGCCCGGCGGGACGGTCACGTTCGGGTTCCTCGGCTCCGGCTCAGGGGCGCCCGCCAACTGCACGCTGAACGGCGCGTCCTGCGGGGGCGGCGGCACCAATCCGCCCGGCGGGCCCGGAGCGCCGGGCACCCCGTCGGTGAGCGCCCGCACCGACACGTCCCTCACCCTCACCTGGACGGCCGGGACCGGCACGCCGACCGGCTACCGCGTCTACGAGGGCTCCACGGTCGCGGCGACCGGCACCGGGACGACCGCGACGGTGACCGGGCTCGCCGCCTGCTCGACGCACACCTACACGGTCCGGGCGTACGACGCGAACGGCGAGTCCGCGGCGAGCGCCCCCGTCACCGGCACGACCACGGGATGCGCGACGGGGCCGCTGCCCAAGCACTTCCTCACCGGCTACTGGCAGGACTTCGTCAACTCCGCCAAACCGCTGCGGCTCGCGGACGTCCCGAACGAGTACGACCTGGTCGCGGTCGCGTTCGGCGACGCCACCGGCAAGCCCGGCGAGGTCGCGTTCAGCCTCGACCCCGGCCTGTCCTCGGCGCTCGGCGGCTACACCGACGCGCAGTTCAAGGCCGACATCGCCGCGCTGCACGCCAGGGGCAAGAAGGTGATCCTGTCGGTCGGCGGCCAGAACGGGACCGTCCAGGTCGGGGACGCGTCGTCCGCCGCGACCTTCGCCTCCAGCATGGGCCGGATCATCAGCGCGTACGGGTTCGACGGCGTGGACATCGACCTGGAGAACGGCGTCAACCCGGCCGCGATGGAGCAGGCGCTGCGCGCGCTGCGCTCGCAGGTCGGCGCGGGCCTCATCATCACCATGGCGCCGCAGACGATCGACATGCAGTCCACCGGGGCGTCCTACTTCCAGCTCGCGCTGAAGATCAAGGACATCCTCACCGTCGTGCACACCCAGTTCTACAACTCCGGCGCCATGCTCGGCTGCGACCAGAAGGTGTACGGGCAGGGCTCGGTCGACTTCATGACCGCGCTCGCCTGCATCCAGCTGCAGAACGGGCTGCGGCCCGACCAGGTCGCGCTGGGCCTGCCCGCCGGGCCGGGCGCGGCGGGCGGCGGCGTCGTCCCGCCGAGCATGGTGAACAGCGCGCTGGACTGCCTCGCGCGCGGCACGAACTGCGGCTCGTTCAAGCCGTCCCAGACCTACCCGGACATCCGCGGCGCGATGACCTGGTCCATCAACTGGGACGTCACGAACGGCAACGGCTTCGCCAAGACGGTCCGTCCGCACCTCGACGCGCTCCCGTGACCCCCGGCGCGTCCGTGATCACGGCGCGTCCGTGACGCGGGCGCGCCGGTGCCCCCCGCCTCCCACCCCGAGAGAAGGATGACCATGCGATCCGCTCACGCGAAGGTCGCCCTCGCCGTCGCCGCCGTCCCCGCGGCCTCCCTGGCCGCCGTCGTGGGCGCGTCCACCGGGACCGCGTCCGCGCACGGCACGATGTCCGACCCGCCCAGCCGCGTGTTCGTGTGCGAGCAGGAGGGGCCGGAGCACCCGACGTCCGACGCCTGCAAGGCCGCCGTCGCGGTCGCGGGCACCCAGCCCTTCTACGACTGGAACGAGGTGTCCCGGCTGGACGCGGGCGGACGGTCCAGGGAGATCATCCCGGACGGCCAGCTGTGCAGCGCCGGCCGCGCCAAGTACCGGGGCCTGGACCTCCAGCGCGCCGACTGGCCCGCCAGGGCCGTCCGGCCCGGTCCGCTCACCGTCACCTACTACGCCACCGCCCCCCACCAGGACAGCAACTTCGAGTTCTCCATCACCCGCGACGGTTGGGACCCGACGCAGCCGCTGCGCTGGTCCGACCTCGTCCCGCTCGCGTCGTTCACCCACCAGAACCCGTCCACCTACACGCGGTGGACGCTGAACCTGCCGCAGCGCACCGGCCGCCACGTGCTCTACTCGATCTGGCAGCGGGTCGTCGGCAGCGACGAGGCGTTCTACACCTGCTCCGACCTCGCGAGGCGTTCTACACCTGCTCCGACCTCGACTTCGGAGGCGCGAACCAGCCCGGCCCGCCCCCCACCACACCCCCGCCGACCACCCCGCCCCCGACCACACCACCCACGACGCCGCCGACGCAGCAGCCCGGTGACACCTGGACGGCCGGGAAGACCTACGCGCCCGGCGACCGGGTGGCCTACGGCGGCGCCGGCTACACCTGCCTTCAGGGCCACACCGCGATCGCGGGCTGGGAGCCGCCGAACGCTCCGGCGTTGTGGCGGGCCGAGTGACCGCACGGTGGGCCGTCCTCGCCGTGGCCGCCGCGTGCGCGCTGCTCCTGCTCGGACGGTGCGGAGCGGCCGGTGGCTCCGCGTCGCCGGCGGCGCCGCGCGGCGGCCACGGCTTCAACGCCACCGATGTGATGTTCCTGCAGATGATGGCCCCGCACGAGGGTCAGGGCGCGGTCCTGGCCCGGCTCGCGGACGGCTCGCGCGGCCGTCCGGTGCGTCCCGAGGTCGCCCGGCTCGCCGCGGCGATCGCGAGCACGCAGACCACCGAGGCGCGGGCGATGGCGGCGCGGCTGCGCGCCTGGC
>NZ_QURH01000088.1 GCF_003428695.1 Actinomadura logoneensis | reverse complement strand
GGCCGCGACGACCTCCCAGCCCGCGGCGGCGAGGCGGCGGGCGGCGAGCGCGCCGAGCCCGCTCGCGGCCCCGGTGACCAGGGCGGTCCGGGCGCGGGTCATGTCCGTACCTCCACGGCGTCCTGGAAGGTCATGCGGACCCGGTCCACGGTGGCGCAGGACAGCGCGCGGGCCCGGTCGAGGCCGAGCGCGCGCAGCTCGTGCGCCACGGGGTGGTCGCCCAGGTGCAGGTACGCGCCGCCGGGCCGGGCCCGGACACCGGAGGCGGAGACCGTCCACGGGGTCCGGCGGGTCGTGCCGTCCATGTGGGTGAAGGCGTCCACACCGGCCGCGGCCCTGCGGGACGGCACGGGGACACCCGGCCGGACGTGCATCTCCAGGGCCGTCCGGCCGTCCACGCGGACGAGGCAGCGCCTGGTGCGCGAGGCGAGGTCCATGCGGATGTCGGCCATCTCCTTGGGGAAGCCCCAGATCGTCCGGCCCGCCTCCAGCGTGAACGCCTGGTTCACGGGCAGCCAGTGGACGAACGCGCCGACCCGTCCCCTCGCGCCCGCCGTCCCCTTGACCAGGAAGGCGACCGCGAACTCGTGGTACGGCCCGAGGTCGCCGTCGGCGTACCGGACGAACGCCAGCGAGCAGACCGCCCGGCCGGGCAGCGGGCTCGCCACCTCCAGGCCGGAGTAGGCGATCACGGCCTGGGCGGCGTCGGACGGGACGGCGAACATGGCGGACGCGACGGCGGCGTCCCGGATCTCGACCGGGAGCGCCACGCGGTCGCCCTGGATCAGGTGCGCCGGCGGAGCGGGCGCGGTGGCGTCAGCGGACACGCCACAAGTAGAACAGGTTCTTATTTCTCGCTCAAGGGCGGCTCGCCCGCGCCGCGGAGGCGAACCCGTGGCGTCCGCTGCCGACGGCACGTCCGCGGGTGGGTTCGTCGGCACGTCCGCTGGCGGGTTCGCCGGCCTGCCGGGGGCGTGGGCGCGCCGGTCAGTGCTCGATCGCGGTGCGGATGCGGGCCAGCGTCGCGCGCATCCCGCGCCGGTTCAGTTCGGCGCGGTCCTCGGCGCGGACGCCGGTGAAGACGCGGCCGAGCAGGGCCGTCACCCGGGCCGAGCGCGAGTCGCGGCGTAGGTCCTCCCAGTACTCGGCGAGGCGGGTGGAGGCGGCGGAGCCGTCCTCATCCGTGGCGTCCTCGTCCGCGGCGTCCTCTCCGGGGGCCGCCTCGATGCCTTCGATCCGGTAGCCCCACAGCGCCACGGGCATGCCGAAGGTCGTCACCCGGAAGGCGAACGCCCGCCCGGGAATCGCGGCCGTGACCTCGCACGTCGTGAACCAGACGCGCCAGCCGAGCCGGTTGAACCCGACGAACCGGGTGCCCTCCGCGATCTCGCCGCCGCCCCGGATCCACACCCGGAACAGCTCCGGGCTCCACTCGGGCATCCGGCGCAGGTCGGCGACCGCCGCGTACACCTCGTCCGGCGGCGCCGCGACCCGGACCGACTCCTCGACCGTCCACTCCCGTTCCATGAACGCCCATTAGAGCAGGCCGCCGTCCGGCCGGATCAGTCGGGCACCGGCCCCTCGGAGCAGGTGGACGCCGGGCGTCAGAGCAGGTGGGCGTAGGCCCGTCGCCACTCGTCGAACCAGCGCGCGAACCAGGGCGAACGCTCGGCCAGCGGCAGGATGTAGGTGACCGTCTCGGCGTAGTAGCGGCGCTGGAAGTCGGGCGGCATCTTCTCCAGCGACTGCACGTTGCTCACCCGGTCGGCGAGCTTCACCAGGACGGCCGCGTCCGGCGCGTCCCCGAGTCTGCGCAGGTAGGCGGCCCGGGCGGCGCGCTTCTCCTTGCGTCCGAGGCCGCCGGGCGGCGGCTTGGTCACCCAGTCGACCAGCTCGGCCACCTCGTCCCCGAACTCCGCCTCGACGTCGGCGACAGTCGCGGCGGTGTCCTCGACGACGTCGTGCAGCAGCACCGCCGCGAGAGTGGCAGGATCGGAGACCTCGGCCCCCCGCACGAGGACCTCCAGCGCCTCCAGCAGATGCTCGGCGTAGGGTGCCCCGGTGGGCCGCGCCTGGTCGCCGTGCCAGCGCAGCGCGGCCTCGGCCGCCCGCGTGAGCAGGGGCAGCGCCGGGTGGTCCGCCAGGTCGGCCCGGGCGGCGTCCCAGGTCGGCCAGCTCGTGAAGGTCCGCACGTCGGGTCCTTTCCCGCCGCGGCGGCGCCGGTGTGGCGCCGTGGTGGCAGGGCTGTGGTGGCTGAAGCGTGGTGGCACGGTCGTGGCGGCGCGGCGGGCCGCGCCCGAGTCGTGACGTCCAACCTTAGGGAGTGTCCGGTCGTGGTCCGCATCCGGCAGCGCGGCGTCGCCGTGGCGACCGCGGTCGTGCTGGCCCTCGCGGGCACGGTCGCCGCCCGGTACCTGCTGACCGACGGGCTGGTGCGGCACACCGTGACCGCCGACCCGGTCGCCGACCAGCCCCGCCTCGGCCCGCCGCCCGGACCGCTCACCACCGCCTGGACGCGGACCGTCCCGCTGCGCCGGGCCGCCGTCGCCGGGCACGACACGGTCGCGCACGAGGTCGCCGACGGGCAGGTCGTCACGGCCGCGGGCGGCGGCCTGTCGGTGCGCGACGCCCGCACCGGCGCGCTCCGCTGGGAGTACCGCCGGTCCGGCTGGAGCCTGCTCGGCTGGACGGCCACCGGCGGCCGTCTCGTCGCGTTCCTCCAGCGGGACGGGCATCCGGGCGAGCACGAGTTCCTCGGCTTCGACGCGCTGTCCGGCGGGCTGCTGTGGCGCGGCTCGGACGGCCGTCCCGCGACCGTCGCGCGCGGCACGCTGCACTGGCCGTCCGGCTCGGACATCGTGCTCACCGCCTCGCTCGACCGTCGCGAGCTGTCCGGGCGTTCGGCGGTGAACGGCGTCCGCCGCTGGACGCTGCGGCTGCCGGAGGGGTGCCGCCTGTACGAGGACGCGCCCGAACCGTCCGGCGCGTCCGCCGACCTGGCGGCGCTCGCCCTCGACTGCCGGGGCCGCAGCCACCTGCTCGCCGTCCGGCCCGCCACCGGCGCCCTGCTCTGGGACCGCGTGCTCGGCACCGACGAGGCGCCCGAGGTCGCCGTCCGCGGCCGTGCCGTCCTCGCCGCCGACGGCGCCGCCCTGCGCCTCTACGACGCCGAGGGCGACCAGACGGCCGTCTGGAACGACCCGGACGCCTGCGGCGCGGGCATGTGCCCGAGCGCCCTGAGCGGCGGCCTGCTCGTGCTCGTCCGCGCCGGGGACGCCGGCGACGGCGGACGCACGGAGGCCGTGGACCTGAGGTCCGGCCGCGTCGTCTGGAGCCGCGCCACCCCCGCCTACGCCGCGCTCACCGAGGCGGGCGGACGCCTGTACGCCCTGCGCCCCCGGCTCTCCGACGGCCTGCTGCCCGCGGGCGTGGACCTCATCAGCCCGGCGTCCGGGGCGGCCGTCACCGCGCCCCTCCCGTTCGCCGTGGACCCGGACCTCGTCGGCGTCCGCCCGTGGATGGCGGCGGCGGGCGGGCTGCTCTACATCTCCGTGCCCGAGGCCGCGCCCCGGCCGTCCGGCGCGGCCCGGCTGGTCGCGGTGCGGGGCGCTCCCGCCGGGCGCGGACCGGCCGAGCTGGACGGCGTGCCTCCCGCGACCTGGCCGGACGCCTGCGAACTGCTGAAACCCGCCGACCTGGTCACCGCCCGCCTCCCGGTGCGGCGGGGCGCACCGGTGCGGGCCCGGATCGCCTCCGTCCGCCTGCCCAAGCCCGTGGCCTGCGAGTACGACCTCCAGGACGTCCCCTCCCCGGAGCCCTCGCCCAGTACCGCGCCGAAGCCGTCCGCGCCGTCCACGGCCGCGACACCGTCCCCCGTCCCGTCGGGCGCGGCGGGGGTGATGCCCCCCGCCTCGGACGGCGCGACGGTCTCGGTCCGCTGGGTCGCCCCGGACGCGGCGGCCGCCGCCGGCCTGCTGTCGTCCCTGGAGACCACCCAGGCCCAGGCGCGCCGCCGCACCGACCTGGCCGCGGACGACGCCTACGAACTGGGCCCGTCCGCGGGCACGATCGCCCTGCGCGTCAGGCGCTACATCGTCGTCGTGGACGCCACCCGCCCCCCGGGCGCCGCCGCCCACCTGGCCCGCGCAGTAGCCCAGAACCTCCGCGCCCTTCCGTAGCCGGAGAGGAACCGGGAAGAAGGGAGCCGCCTCCCATCGGCGGAGGCCGGGGAGGCGGTGCGTTGAGGGGGAGCGGAAGCGGGAGCCGC
Organism: Actinomadura logoneensis; assembly: GCF_003428695.1. Taxonomy (GTDB): domain Bacteria; phylum Actinomycetota; class Actinomycetes; order Streptosporangiales; family Streptosporangiaceae; genus Spirillospora; species Spirillospora logoneensis. The sequence continues at coordinate 6,487 of NZ_QURH01000088.1, read as the reverse complement.
GTCAGACGAGGGCGGCGGCGGGGGAGTGCGCGGCGAGCCGGGCGGCGAAGCCGTCGGAGCGGTCGGAGTGGACGCGGAACGCGCGGCGTTCTTCGCGGACGCCGCTCAGCAGGCGGTCGAGCACCGCGTCGCCGTCCGGCAGCACGTCTCCGCCGAGGTGCGATTCGCCGTCCAGGACGGTGCGCTCACCCTGGCGCCCGCGGACGAAGCGGCCCTCCCGCCAGCCGGTCTCCTCGTCCCACACCAGCGCGCGGCGGCCGGAGGCCGAGCGGATCAGGATCGTGGCGTCCCGAGGGCCGGACGGGTCGAGCCAGCACCCCTCGACGGGGACGCCGGCGCGTCCGAGGGTCTCCACGACGTGCGTGACATATCCGTGGATCTGGTCCACCCAGGGGTCGGGGTGGTGCTCGGGGACGGGGATTCGCCTTTCGGACATCATCGTGTCTCCTCTCCGTGGTTCGGATTGTCACCCGAATTGGACGGTTTGCCCATACCTGCGACCTTTCGTCGCAGGGGAGAGGTATCGCCGATCACGTTTTCCGAAGGCCGGTGGCCGATCATCTCCTCGTAGCGGCCGCCGACCGGCGGACCGCAGGGGTTTCGATGGAGAACGGGCTGGGAGGGCGCCGCTCCGGACAGAGCAAGTGGCAGATCAGGTGACAGATCAGGATGGTGGGTTCGACCGCCTCGGGCCAGAGATGTAGCTCTTGGAGGTGTTCCGCTCAGCCGTTCAAGTCCTTGGCTGGATTATTCATTCGTTCCTACCTTTCTGCAAGGCCTATGAGTAGGATGGCTGTAGCACATACCGAGTGTCGCGACCGTACGAAGGAGTGGGTCAATGGCCGGGGCCAGGTACCGGGACATCGCCGACGACCTGGCACGCCGCATCGAGGAGGGCGAGTTCGCCGCGGGCGAGCGGCTGCCCACCGAAGAGCAGCTGATGGTCGACTACGACAACGCCTCCCGCAACACCATCCGCGAGGCGGTGAAGATCCTCAAGGCCCGGGGACTGGTCGAGACCACGCAGGGGCGCGGCACCTTCGTGCTGGAGGGGACCGTCCCGTTCGCGGTGACGCTCGCGGGCATCCCGCAGCCGCCGGCCGGCACCCCCGGCGGCGAGGGCGCGGCCTACCGGTTCGACGCCGAGTTGCAGGCCCGGCAGTTCGAGAACAAGGACCCGAAGGTCGAGATCCAGCGGGCGACCCCCGAGGTGGCCAAGGCGCTCGCGCTCAAGGACGGCACTCGGGTCGTCCTGCGGCACCAGGAGCGGTTCATCGAGGGCCGCGCCTGGTCCCTGCAGACCACCTACTACCCCATGGAGTACGTGACCCGGGGGGCCGACCGGCTGCTGGACGACGAGGACATCGACGAGGGCGCGGTCGCCTACCTCAAGGAGACCCTCGGGGTCGAGCAGGTCGCCTACCGGGACCGCATCACCGCCCGTGCGCCCGACAGCAACGAGACCACCTTCTTCTCGCTGCGCGACAGCGGCAGCGTGGTGATCGTCCACGACCGGGTGGGGTACGACGTCGACCAGAGGCCCATCCGCTTCACCCGCACCGTCTACCCGGCCGACCGCAACCAGCTCGACCTGGTCGTCGGAGTGGTTCCGCCGTCGCCGTGGGCCTACGACAAGGGCGCCGCGAAGGAGGGAGGGCGATCCTGAGCGATTCCGTCCTTCATACGCGGGCCGGCGTCCGGGGCCGTCGCCGCTGAGCGGCTCCCCCGGCAGGCCGGGATCAGGGGTCGAGGCCGCCCTTCTTCGCGCCATGCGGTGAACGGCCCATCTCACCACGCCGGTGGGCGGAAACGCCGGCGGACATCTCACGGAGCCATGGACAGCGCAGCATTCACCCTTCGTCGGGCCGGCGACGAGGACGTCGCCGACATCATCCGCCTCATCGACGACGCGGCCCGGTGGCTGCGCGGCCAGGGGACGGGCCAGTGGGCCGAGCCCTGGCCGAACGCGGTGGAGCGGGAGCGGCGCATCCGGCGGGGCATCGAGCTCTCCCGGGAGAGGGGCGAGGACGGGTACGCGCAGGCGGTCACCTGGCTCGTCGCCGACGGGGACCGCCCGATCGCGACCACCTTCGTCACCCGTGTCCCGAACCCGGCGCTCTGGACCGCCGATGAGCTGAAGGTCAGGGCCGTCTACCTGCACCGGCTCGTCATCGACCGCCGGTACGCGGGCACCCGGCTCGGTGAGCGGCTGGTCCAGTGGGCCGGGGAATGGGGACGCCTCGCCTGGGGCGCCGAGGTCATGCGCATCGACGTGTGGACCGACAACATCCGGCTGCACGAGTACTACCGCGGGCGCGGCTTCCTCTACACGGACGCGCCCCACCGGCAGGCGGACGGCACCTTCCGTCCCGACCCGCGGCTGCCCATGCACGTGTACCCGTCGGGCGTCGTGCTCGACCGTCCGCTGAAGCCGGTCGAGCGCTGGCCCGACGTGCTCGGTTTCAGGCCGGCCGCCGACTCGGCGCCGGCGGCGCCGGCGGGATAGACCTGTCCGCGAGCGGCGAGGACGGCGGGGCGCTGTCGGAGTGCGGCCCGTTCTGGAGCGCGGCGGCGTCCCGGGACACCGGCGTGAGGTCCTGGGAGGCCGGTGCGAACGATGGCGCGTCGTGGAGCGCCGGCACGGGCGCGGTGGCCGGCTGGACGGCGCCGGAGCGGGTGGTGGCCCAGGTTTCCAGTTGGCGGACGAAGGGGGCCGCCTGGAGGGGCCAGTGGAAGCGGGCGCGGGCCGTGGCGTGGCCGCGTTCGGCCATGGCGGCGCGGCGGTCGGGGTCGGCGCGCAGGCGGCGGATCGCCGCGGCGGCGGCGGCCGGGTCGGCGAAGGGGACGACCTCGCCGCAGCCGGACGGTTCGACGATGCCGACGGCGGGCGGGTTCGGGGTGGTGACGACCGGGATGCCGCGCGCCATGTACTCGACGACCTTGGTGGGCATCGAGTGGCGGTAGTTGGGCTCGTCGTGGAGGAGGGCGAGGCCGGCCATCGCGCCCTCGGCGATGCGCAGGGCGCGGTCGTTCGGGACGAAGCCGTACCAGCGCAGGACGCCCGCGAGCTGGGCGTCGTGCAGCGCCGGGCGGATGTCGGGGTCGGCGGAGCCGATCAGCTCGACCAGGACGCCCTCGGGGGCGAGGAGGCGGGCGGTCTCGATCATGTCGAGGGCGCCGCGGGCGGCGGAGAGGTGGCCGACGTAGACGACGCGGCGGTCGTCGGGGACGGCGGGCGGGCGCTCGTCCACGTAGGTGGTGTTCGGGACGACCGGGTGCGGTTCGCGGAAGCGGTCCCGGTAGCCGTCCTCGGCGAGCAGCAGGTGGTGGCGGCGCTCGGCGCGACGCTCGAGGCGGCGGACGAGCGGGCGCAGCAGCGGGGCGAGCGGGGCCGGGAGCCAGCCCTTGGCGGTGAGCGCGGCGGCGGTGTCCTCGTGGACGTCCCAGACGACCGTCGTGCGGCGGCGGACGGACCGGGGCAGGCCGACCAGGAGCTCCGGGTCGTGCAGTAGGACCAGGTCCGCGTAGCCGGCGTGCTCGGCCAGCGCGCGGTGCGCGGCGCGCAGGGCGCGGAGCCGGCGGCGGCCGGTGGCGCGCGGCACGTCCACCGGCGACACCTCCCGCCACGGCGTGGAGTTGGTCGCCCGGAACGGGGCGATATAGGTGACCTCGTGCCCGGCGTCCAGAAGGGCGCGAATCTGCCGGTGCAGAATCCGCGCGTCCTCCGGATGGTGCACGACCGTGCAGACGCAGACCCGCATTCCACTCACTCCGGATGGGAGACGGTTTTCTTCCGGGGATTCTGCGCGGGCCGCGGAAATTGCCGATGAATTCCGGGCGGCGGGCAGGTGGAGTTCGGTCATAGAAGCTCGGCGCCCGCTCCGGCGAGGGCCCGGGTCCGGCCGCGGGTGTCGAACAGCAGCCGGGCGTGCCGGGTCAGCAGCCGCGGGTCGTAGGCGGTGTGGTCGGCGAGCACGATCGCCAGGTCGGCGTCCGCCAGCGCGGCGGTGAGCTCCCCCTCGGCGCGCCGGACGTCGGCGCCGTCCACCTGCCAGGACGTGACGTAGGGGTCGTGGAAGGCCAGGTCCGCGCCGAGCCGCAGCAGGCGGCGCGCGACCGGCCGGGCCGGGCTCTCGCGCTGGTCGGCGATGTCGGCCTTGTAGGTGACGCCGAGCAGCAGCACCCGGGCGCCCTTCAGTGCGCGGCCCTCGCGGTTGAGCAGCTGCTGCGCGCGCTCGGCGACGTACCGGGGCATCCGGTCGTTGATCTCCTGCGCCAGCTCGACGAACCGGAACGGGTACCCCAGCGACCTGACCTTGTACGACAGGTAGTTCGGGTCGATCGGGATGCAGTGCCCGCCGACACCCGGGCCCGGCCGGAACGCCTGGAAGCCGAACGGCTTGGTCGCGGCGCAGTCGATCGCGTCCCACAGGTCGATGCCCAGCTCGTGGCAGAACACCGCCATCTCGTTGACCAGCGCGATGTTGACGTGCCGGTAGGTGTTCTCCAGCAGCTTGGCCATCTCCGCCTCGCGGGTGCCCTTCGCCTGGACGACCCGCTCGACGAACTTGCCGTAGAACGCGGCGGCGGCCGTCGCGCAGGCCGGGGTCAGGCCCCCGACGATCTTCGGGGTGTTGCGGACGCCGTAGACCGGGTTGCCCGGGTCGATCCGCTCCGGCGAGAACGCCAGGTGGAAGTCCACCCCCGCGACCAGCCCGGACGCCTCCAGGATGGGCCGGACGACCTCCTCGGTCGTGCCCGGGTAGGTGGTGGACTCCAGCACCACCAGCGTTCCCGGCGCGAGCCGTCCGGCGATCGCCGCGGACGCGCCGCGGACGGCGGTGAGGTCCGGCCCGCCCTCGTCCGAGAGCGGGGTCGGCACGCAGATCACCACCGTGCCCGCGCCGTCCAGGACCTCCTCCGAGCCGGACGGCGCGAACCCGGCCGCCAGCATCTCCGCGACCTCCGCGTCGGACACGTCGTCCACGTGCGACCGTCCCGCGGCCAGGCCCGCGACGACGCGGTCGTCGCGGTCGTATCCGCCGACCCTGAGCCCGGCCCGGCACGCCTCGCGCACCAGCGGCAGCCCGACGTAGCCGAGCCCGATGACCACCAGATCCACGCCGGTGGCTCCCTTCGCTTCAGGAGTTCAGGAGCGGGCGGCGGCCCGGTAGCCGGCGGTCACCGCGCGCCATGTGCGCTCGGCCCCAACCCATTCCCGGGCGGCCCGCCCCAATTTCATTCTCTGTTCCGGACTGTAAATGAGTTCAGCCAGGGAATTGGCCCATGCCTCCGCGTCTTCGGGAAGAGTTAACGTGCCGGTCACGCCCGGTTCCACGATTTCGCGGAGTGCGCTGACATCACTTGCTATTACTGGGATTCCCCCCGCCATCGCCTCGAGCGGTTTCAGGGGCGTGACCAATTGGCAGACCCGGTCCGCCCGGCGGGGGACCGCGAAAACATCGAGGAGCGCGTGGAAACGACGGACGTCCGACGGCGGCACCCGGCCGGGGAACACGGCGCGCACGCCGCGTTCGGCGGCGCGGCGTTCCAGCGCCGGCCGCTCGGGGCCGTCCCCGACGAGCAGGAGCGTGACGTCGTCGCCCCGGGCGCGCAGCAGCGCGGCGGCGTCGATGAGCGTGCCGATGCCCTCGTAGCCGTAGAAGGACGAGGTCAGGCCCACGACGGGCACGCCGTCCGGGAGGCCGAGCGCGGCGCGCAGGTCGGCGGCGTCGGGCAGCGGTTCGAGGAAGCCGTCGTCCACGGCGTTCGGCACCACGGTGATCTTCGCCGGGTCCACGCCGCGTCCGGCGATCTCGGCGCGCATCGCCTCGCCCAGCGTGACCACGGCGTCCGCCTCGCGCATGCGGCGGGTCTCGAGCTCGCGGGTGAGCCGGTAGAAGTCGTCGGACGGCCGGTGCGACGGCGACCGCGACAGCCACGAGTCCTCCAGGAACCCGCGCACCTCGTACAGGACGGGCAGCCCGTGCCGCCGGCCGAGTTCGAGCGCGACGGCGGCGTTCCGGTGGTCGCTGACGGCGTGCAGCAGGTCCGGGCGCAGCTCCCGGACGAGCCGTCCGGCCAGGTCGGCGGCCTTCCGCACGGCCCGCACGGGGTCGGACGGCGGCGTCCACGGCAGCAGCCGGTGGTAGGGGACGCCGTCCACGTCCACCCGCGCCCGCGCGTCCCCGACGCCCTGCGCGAGCGGGTGCCCGAGCCGCGTCACCACGTGGGCGTCCCAGCCGAGGGCCTCGCGCTGCGCGACCGCGATCCGGTGCGTCCGCACGGTGTAGCCCGCGTTGGTGACCGGCAGCGAGTTGGTCACGAACATCAGCGTCCGGCGCACCTCGCCGGTGGCCGCCGGACGCGGCGGATAGGGCGGTGTGGCGAGGAGTTCTCGCAGGTCGCCGGCCTCGCGGCCGGGATCGCGGGGCTTCGGGGCGGCCAGCCGCGCGCGGCGCAGGCGCGGGACGGCGCGGGCCGCCAG
>NZ_QURH01000094.1 GCF_003428695.1 Actinomadura logoneensis | reverse complement strand
CGCCGGGGCCGACGGGCCCGGACGGGTCGCCGGGGCCGGGCGGCGCGGCGGGACGGGGCGTGCCGGTCGTGCGCGACTGGACGTCCGCCGGACAGAACGGGCAGAACACCCGGTTCAACGCCACCGAGCGGACGGTCGGCCCCCGGAACGCCGCACGGCTCAAGCCGCGCTGGACGTTCACGACCGGCGGGGACGTCAACGCCACTCCGGCGGTCGCGGACGGCGTCGTGTACGTCCCGGACGCGGCGGGCACGCTCTGGGCGGTCCGGGCGTCCGACGGCGCGAAGGTGTGGTCCCGGAGGATCAGCGACTACACCGGCAATCCGGGCGACGGCTCGCGGACGACCCCCGCCGTCGCGGGCGACACCCTGGTGATCGGCAACGGCTTCACCGTGACGTCGCCCAGCGGCGCGGGCGCGGTCGCCGTGGACCGGCGCACCGGCGCGCTGCGCTGGCGGACGCAGGTGGACGCGAACCCCCGCTCGAAGATCACCGGCGCGCCGGTGATCGACCGCGGCGTGGTCTACCTGGGCGTCTCGTCCTCGGAGGAGATCCTGCAGCCGCCGCACACGTTCCGCGGCAGCGTCGTCGCCCTCGACCTGCGGACCGGCCGCAAGCTCTGGCAGACGTACATGGCGCCGCCCGGTTACACGGGCAACGCCGTGTGGGGCAGCGCCCCGGCCGTGGACCGCCGCCGCAACCTCCTCTACGTCGCGACCGGCAACAACTACACGGTCCCGGACGGCGTCTGCACGCTCCCCGACCAGACCGGCTGCGAGAAGCCGCCCGCCGACGACTACTTCGACTCCGTCGTGGCGCTGGACCTGACGACCGGACGCGTCCGCTGGTCGCACCGGACGCTGCCCGCCGACGCGCAGTCCATCCCCGACCCGCCGGACGGCACCGACCTCGACTTCGGGTCGTCCCCCAACCTGTTCACCACCACCGTCCGCGGGCGTCCCCGCGACCTGCTCGGCATCGGGCAGAAGAGCGGCGTCTACTGGGCGCTCGACCCGGACGACGGGCGCGTCGTCTGGCAGACCAAGGTCGGCCCGAGCGGCAACCTCGGCGGCATCCAGTGGGGTTCGGCCACCGATGGGCGGCGGATCTACGTGGCCGTCGCCAACTCCGACCACGTCGCCTTCCCGATCCCGGCCGCGGGCGGCGGGACGCGCACCGTGACCGGCGGGATGTGGGCGGCGCTGTCGGCCGCCGACGGCCGGGTGCTGTGGCGCACGCCCGACCCGCAGGGCGCCGTCGACATGGGCTACGTGTCGGCCGCCAACGGCGTGGTCTACGCGGGCTCCGCCGCCGGGACCGGCGACAACATGTACGCGCTGGACGCGGCGACCGGCGAGGTCCGCTGGCGGTTCGCCAGCGGCGGGTCGGTGGTCGGCGGCGCGGCCGTCGTGGACGGCACCGTCTACTGGGGGTCCGGCTATCACATCGGCACCGGCAACGACAAGCTCTACGCCTTCGACACGCACTGAGCCGACCATGACTGAGAACGCCCCGATCCGGGGGCTGATGCTGGCCGGGGGCACCGGCGCCCGGCTCCGGCCGGTGACCCGGGCGGTGTCCAAGCACCTGCTCCCGGTCTTCGACAAGCCGATGATCTACTACCCGCTCTGCACCCTGGTCACGGCCGGGATCCGGGAGATCCTCGTGATCACCACCCCGGAGGACCGGGCCGCGTTCCGGCGGCTGCTCGGCGACGGCTCCCAGTGGGGGCTGCGGCTGGAGTACGCCGTCCAGGAGCGCCCGGAGGGGATCGCGCAGGCGTTCCTCATCGGGGAGGAGTTCCTCGACGGCCGCCCCTCGGCCCTCATCCTCGGCGACAACCTGTTCCACGGCATGGACTTCGGCCGCTGGGCGCGGTCGATGCCCGAGCTGACCGGCGGGCACGTCTTCGCCCGCCGCGTCGCCGACCCGTCCGCCTACGGCGTGGTGGAGTTCGACGACGAGGGCCGGGTGCTGTCCATCGAGGAGAAGCCAGTTCGACGACGAGGGCCGGGTGCTGTCCATCGAGGAGAAGCCGGCCCGGCCGCGGTCCCGCTACGCCGTCCCGGGCCTGTACTTCTACGACGCCGACGTGGTGAAGATCGCCCGCGGCCTGCGGCCCAGCGCGCGCGGCGAGCTGGAGATCACCGCGGTCAACGACCACTACCTGCGCGAGGGGCGGCTGCGGGTGTCGATGATGGACCCCGGCGCCGCCTGGTGGGACACCGGGACCGTCGGCGACATCGTCCGCGCCGCCGAGTACGTCCGCGACGTGGACGAGCACCACGGCCGCAAGGTCGGCTGCGTCGAGGAGGCCGCGTGGCGCGCGGGCCTGATCAGCGACGCCCAGCTCCGCGACCTGGCCCTGCCGCTGCGCAGCAGCGGCTACGGCGACTACCTGCTGGCCCTGCTCCGCTGACCATGGAGCGGTCGACGGTCAGCCACGTCTCTTACGGGCACGACGCCGTGCTCGTCCGCGTGCTGGGGCTGGGCGCGGGCGGGCACGGCCCGGCCCGGGCCCTCGCCGCCGTCGCGGACGCCGGCGCGACCGCCGAGATGCTGACCCTCCTCGCGGCGGACGGGGAGGTGCGCTTCGTGACGCGGCGGGCGGACCGGGCGGCGGTCGCGGCGGTGCTGTCCGACGCGTTCGCCGGTGACCCGCGCGTCGCCGTCCGCTGCCGCGCGGACGTCGTGCGGCTCGTTCTGCACGGCGAGGGGCTGCGGGTGGACGCGCGGATCGTCCCGTCCTTCCAGGAGGCCCTGCTCGGCGTGGGCGTGACCGCTCTCGCCATGTCCGTGGCGAACCGGTCCGTCGAGGCCGTCTGCGAGGCCGCCGCGCTGCCGCGCGCGCTGTGGAGCCTGTGCACCGCGTTCGGCTGCCCGCCCGGCCCCGCCCGCGTCCCCGGTCCCGGCTCCGTCCCCGGCCCCGGCTCCGGTCCCGCCCCCGTCTCCGATCTCGCGCCGCACGTCCGGGCCGCCGGCCACGCCTCGGCCGCTCCTCTCTGACACGTCCCCGGCCGGACCGGCGACCGCGGCCTCAGGCGCGGTCGCGGGACCGGCCGTGTTCCGCGGCGCGGGGCCCCGCGCCGTCCGTCCACCGCACTGGAGGAAACCGTGCGCGTCCTGTTCCTGACACCGCCCGCACTCGCCTCGCACCTGTACGTGCTGACGCCGCTCGCCTGGGCGCTGCGCACGGCGGGGCACGACGTCCGCGTCGCCACCCAGCCCGACCTCGCCGACGCCATCCCCGGGACGGGCCTGCCCGGCGTCCTGGTCGGCGCGGAGATGGGGGAGGCGCTGATGGCGATCGCGCAGGCCGAGCCCGCCACCAAGCCGCCCGCCCCGGACCGTCCGAAGCAGGACGACTACGCCCGCGACGACCCGCACGCCGAACTCGACCACCTCACCCGCCACCTGCTCGCCGGACTCTGCCCGACGCCGATGCTGGACGAGCTGGTCGAGTTCGCCCGGAGCTGGCGCCCCGACCTGGTCGTCTGGGACGCCCTGACCTACGCGGGAGCGATCGCCGCGCGGGCCTGCGGCGCGGCGCACGCGCGGCTGCTGTTCGGCACCGACGGCTACGTGCAGCTCCGCACGGCCGCGCTGCGGCAGAACCCCGGCGCGGACCCGATGCGCGCCTGGCTCGAACCGCTGCTCGCCCGGTACGGCTGCGACTTCGGCGAGGACGCCGTCACCGGCCACTGGACGATCGACACCCAGCCGCCGTGGATGTGGCGGCCCGAGGGCGCGCGGCACCTGATGGTGCGGCCGACGCCGTTCAACGGCCCGTCGATCGTCCCGCCGTGGGTGGGGGAGGACCCCGGACGCCCGCGGGTCTGCCTCACGCTCGGCGTCTCGCACCGCGGCAACGACACCGCCGAGGCGAGCGCCGCCGACCTGTTCGAGGCGGTCGCGGACCTGGACGTCGAGGTCGTCGCGACCCTCAACGCCGAGCAGGTCGGCGACACGCCCGTCCCGGACAACGTGCGGGTGGTGGACTTCGTCCCGCTGAACGCGCTGCTGCCCACCTGCGCGGCGGTCGTCCACCACGGCGGGAACGGCGCGTCCGGCGCGGCGTACGAGCACGGCGTCCCGCAGCTGGTGGTGCCCGGCTCGTACTGGAGCGAGAAGTGGTTCGGGCCGCTGGCGATCGCCAACGGCGTGGAGGAGCAGGGCGCGGGCCTGTACGTCGCGGACTCCGACACGCTGACCGGGGACGCGCTGCGCAAGTCCCTGGAACGCGTCCTGTCGGAGCCGTCGTTCGCGCGCAACGCCGAGCGGCTGAGCCGGGAGATCCTGAAGGTGCCGGCGCCCCGCGACATCGTCCCGTCGCTGGAGCGCCTGACCGAGGCGCACCGCGCCCCCCGCGACTGACGCACGGCGTTCCCCGCGGCTGACGCACCGCACGCCGCCCGGCCGACGCGAGAGCGCGTCGGCCGGGCGGCGTGAGACTGCGTC
>NZ_QURH01000003.1 GCF_003428695.1 Actinomadura logoneensis | reverse complement strand
GCTCGGCCGTCCCGGCGCGTTCGTCCCGCAGGAGCTCGTCGCCCCGTACCGGACGTGGAACACCAACGCCGTCTCGGTGGGCGCCGTGGCGTCGCCCCGTACCGGACGTGGAACACCAACGCCGTCTCGGTGGGCGACGTGGACGGCGACGGGCACCCCGACCTGATCGTCGCCAACTACTTCCCGGACGGCGCGCGCGTCCTGGACCCGCACGCCAGGCAGAGCGAGCTGGTCATGCAGCGGTCGATGTCGGCGGCCTACAACGGCGGGCGCAAGCACGTCCTGCTGTGGCGGTCGGCGCGCGGCGGGGCGCGCCCGTCGGCGGCCTACACCGAGCCGCCGAGCCCGCTGCCGGACCGGACGTCCAAGGGCTGGACGCTCGCGACCGCCGTCCAGGACATCGACGGCGACGGCCTCCCCGAGCTCTACCTCGCCAACGACTTCGGCCCGGACCGGCTGCTGCACAACCGCTCCACCCCCGGGCATCCCAGGTTCGAGGAGGTCAAGGGCGTCCGGCACTTCACGACCCCGAAGTCCAAGGTGCTCGGACGGGACTCGTTCAAGGGGATGGGGGTCGCGTTCGGCGACCTGGACGGCGACGGCGTCCCCGACATCTTCGTCAGCAACATCACCCAGGAGTACGGGCTGCTGGAGAGCAACTTCGCCTGGCTGAGCCAGGGCCGCAGGGTGCTCCAGGGCGGCACGGCCCGCTACGACGACCACAGCGAGTCGCTCGGGCTCTCGCGGTCCGGCTGGGCCTGGGACGTCAAGATGGGCGACTTCGCCGGGGACGGCCGCACCGAGATCGTCCAGGCGACCGGGTTCGTCAAGGGCAGGGTGAACCGCTGGCCGCAGCTGCAGGAACTGGCGATGACCAACGACGACCTGCTGAACCGCCCCGGCGCGTGGCCCGACTTCCGGCCCGGCCGCGACGACGTCTCCGGCGGCGACCGCGACCCGTTCTTCGCCCGGCTGCCGGACGGCCGCTTCGTGGACATCGCCGGACGCCTCGGCGTGGACGACGACAGCGTCTCGCGCGGCATCGCCCTCGCCGACGTCCAGCACGACGGACGGCTCGACTACGCGGTCGCCAACCAGTGGCGCCGGTCGTTCTTCTACCGCAACGTCCGGACGAACCGCTCGCCCTACCTCGGCCTGAGGCTCGTCCGCCCGGCGGGCGGCTGCGCCGCGTCCACCCCGGCCCCGGGAGGGGCGCCGGGCGCGCGGCCG
>NZ_QURH01000084.1 GCF_003428695.1 Actinomadura logoneensis | reverse complement strand
GGCCCGCGGGGGGATCCGCGTCGCGACCGGCAGCGGGATCCGCACCGCGGCCCGCGGCGGGATCCGCGGCGCGGCCTGCGGGGGGACCGGTGACGCGGTCCGCGGCGGGGAGTGGGCGGGGAGGCGAATCCGGCGGTTCCGCGAACTCCGCGGCCCGTGCGGCCGTCGCATGATCGTGAGGGCCGGCCGGGCGGGGGCGGGAGACCGCGGTCGGCCGGGGCTCCGGCTCGGCCGGGAAGAGCGACGAAGGTAGGGTTTCGGAAGTGATGAAGGGGGTTGCCACGTCCGGGGAGAGCATCGACCAGTCGATCGGCCACTACCGCGTCCTGGAGACTCTCGGGGAGGGCGGCATGGGGGTCGTCTACCTCGGTGTGGCTCCCGACGGGCGCGAGGTGGCGATCAAGGTGCTGCGCCCGGCGGTCGCCGGGGACGCGACGGCGCGCCGCCGGCTGGCCCGCGAGACCGACTCGATGCGCCGGGTGCGCAGCGCCAACGTGGCCGAGATCCTCGACGCGGACGTCACCGCCGAACGGCCCTACATCGTCACCCAGTACGTCCCCGGCCGCACGCTGGAGGAGGTCGTCGAGGAGGGCGGGCCCCTGCGCGGGCGCGCCCTGCAGCGGCTGGCCGCGGGCCTGGCCGAGGCCCTGTCGGCGATCCACGGCGCGGGGATCATCCACCGCGACCTCAAGCCCGCCAACGTGATGCTGCTGGACGGCGAGCCGATCGTGATCGACTTCGGCATCGCCCAGGGCGTGGACGCGACCCGGCTGACCGCGACCGGCATGGTGATCGGCACCCCCGGCTACCTCGCCCCGGAGATCATCGAGGGCGAGGACGCGGGCCCGCCGTCGGACGTGCACGCCTGGGCGGGCACCGTCGGCTACGCCGCGACCGGACGGCCGCCGTTCGGCTCCGGCACCTTCGAATCGATCTTCTACAAGATCATGCAGGGCCGTCCGGACCTGGACGGCGCGCCGGAGGCGCTGCTGCCGGTGCTGCGCGCCGCGATGGCCCGCAACCCCGCCGAGCGCCCGGACGCCGGGGCGCTGACCGGGCTGGTCCAGCGGATCAACATCGAGGCCACGCTCGCCGAGCAGACCCGGTTCGACGACCGGCTCAGCACCCGGCCTGACCACGCGGCCCCGCCGGCCATGCCGCCCCTGCCCGACGCGGAGACCCTGCGCGACACCGACGCCCTGCGCGACGCGGAGTCCGCGCGCGACACCGGCGGGTCCCACGGCGCGCCCGCGTCGGGGCGCGAGCCGGAGACCCTGCGCGACACGCCGCCGCCGATG
>NZ_QURH01000086.1 GCF_003428695.1 Actinomadura logoneensis | reverse complement strand
CCCGCACTCCCGCGCCGAGCGGGAGGGCGGGGCGGCGGCCTGTCCACTGCTCGCGGCTACTCGCCGGCCCGGGTCTCCGTGGCGCCCAGGTCTACTCGCCGGCCCGTGCCTACTCGCCGGGCGTGCCTACTTGGCGCCCTTGTCGTTGAACATGGGGTCGCGGCGGCGCGGCCAGATCCCGCCGTACCAGAGGATGATCACACCGGTCACCAGGGCGCCCGCGCCGGTCGCCACCCGCGCCCAGATCATGGCCGAGTCCGCGCCGGTGTGCGGCAGCCGGGTCGGCTTGTGGCTGGGCGTCGCGCCCGCGCAGTTCGCCTTGACGGCCTTCTGCTTGACCAGCCGGTGCGCGGAGTCGTTCACCACGACCAGCGTCCGCCGGTCCTCGCGCAGCCGCAGGGTGCTGGTGCGGGTCGCGCCCGGCCCGACCTTGGCCGTCACCGGCGTGGAGTTGTCGTCGCGCTCGACCGAGTAGCTCTGCTCCCGCGTGCTCTCGTTGCGGACCGTCACGTCCACCGTGCGGCCGGGGCAGTCCACCGAGCCGAACGTGACCACCAGCGGCTCCGCGCCGGCCGGGGAGGACGGCGTGGACCCCGGCTTGGTCCCGTGCGTCGGCGACGACTTGCCCTTGCCCGGCGTGCCCGAGCCGCTGTCGGACGCCGTCGGTGTGGGGACGGAGCTGGAGTTGGAGACGGGCCTGTTGGAGGCGTTCGCGCCGCCCGACCCCCACTTCATCAGCTCCGGCACGGCGATGAGCGCCGCTATGACGAAGAAGACGGCGGCTATGACGACCCTCGGCAACTGCATCGTGACCTCCGGCCCGGCGGCCCTACGGGACCGCGCCCCGCGCACGGCCGTAATCTAGAGCATGCATAAACCATGACCCATTTTTCTTCATATCCCCTCGGCCGGGCCCTGTAACGGGGCAACCGGTGGGGGGATGTGCCGCCGGGGGCCGCGGCGACGCATGATGGTGCCATGGAAGACGGCATCACGGTGGGGACCCTGCTGGTGGCGACCCCCCAGCTCGACGACCCGAACTTCCGCCGCACGGTCGTGCTGGTCGTCGAGCACGACGACGGCGGAGGCGACGGCGGGACGCTCGGCGTCGTCCTCAACCGGCCGACCGAGGTGCCGGTCGACCGGGTGCTGCCGCCCTGGGCCGAGCTGGTGACCGTCCCCTCGGTGGTGTTCCAGGGCGGTCCGGTGGCACTGGACAACGCGCTGGCCCTGGCCCGGCTGCCCGGTGAGGAGGAGCCGCTCGGCTGGCGACCCCTCGACGGCGACCCCTCGGTGGCCAGAGTCGGCCTCGTCGACCTGGACGCCCCGCCGGCGCTGCTCGCGCCCGAGCTGCTCCAGCTCCGCGTCTTCGCCGGGTACGCCGGCTGGGGCGCGGGCCAGCTGCTCGGCGAGATCGAGGACGGCGCCTGGTACCTGGTCGCGGCCGAGGCGGGCGACGTGTTCGCGGCCGAGCCGGAGCGGCTCTGGCAGCAGGTGCTGCGCCGCCAGGCGGGCGACCTGGCGTTCGTGTCGACCTTTCCCGACGACCCCACCCTGAACTGACGGCTAAGGTGAAAGACGTGAGCACGAAGATCCTTCCCGAGAGCGACGTACGGCCGGACCTGTCGCACGGTGACGGCGACCACGAGCGGTTCGCGCACTACGTCAAGAAGGCCAAGATCACCGAGAGCGCCGTCACCGGCACGCCGGTGATCGCGCTGTGCGGCAAGGTCTGGGTGCCGAACCGCGACCCCAAGAAGTACCCGGTGTGCCCGGAGTGCAAGGAGATCTACGAGTCGATGAAGCCCGGCGGCGACAAGGGCGGCGACAAGTAGCCCCCGGCGGGTGAGCGGAGCCTCCGCGCGTATCTCCCCGTGATCCCCCGGCCGGTCGTGCGACGATCGGCCGGGGGATCACGACGTCTGCGGTTCGGGGGATGAGTCATGGGGCGGGGTTTCGCACTGTCGGTGTGCGCACTGTCGGTCACGTTCGGTACGGTCGCGAGCGCGAAGGGTGAACCTTCGTGGCCGGACATGTCGGCGGGTTCCGCCGCGCGTGCGCGGGCCGCGGCGGGTGGGGGAGGCGCCGTCCGTCCGGCGGACGCCGCGTCCTCGGGCGCAGGCGTCCGGACCGACTGCGTTCGACCGGCGCGCGGCGGGGTAACGGGTCCGGGGGCCGCGCGGGCCGGAGGGGCCGCAGGGGCGGCTCTGGACGGCTTGGCCGGCGCGGCCCGCAGGACGCGGGGCGAGGACGGGGAGACGGTGGGGAGAGCGCGTGTCGAGGCGATGGAGAGGGATCTGCGTGCCCGGCTGGTGGCGCGGTACGGGACGTCCGACCTCGGGGCGGTCGACCGGGCGGAGCGGCGCGCGGGCCCGCTCCGGGTGCCGGTGCGCTTCCACGTGATCACCGACGGGACCGAGGGCGCGCTGCCGGACGCGGTGGCGGGGCGGCAGGTCGACGCCCTCAACGTCGCCTACGGCGGACGGCGCGGCGGCGCGGACACGAGGGTCGCCTTCCACCTGGCCGGGATCGACCGCACGAACAACCCGACCTGGTTCCGCGAGCCCAAGCAGCAGCAGCGGCAGCTCAAGCGGGCCCTGCGCCGGGGCGGACCCGGCGTCCTCAACCTGTACACGGCCGCCGTCGGCTCGGACGTGCTCGGGTTCTCGACGTTCCCGGAGGCGTACCGGAAGGAGCCGGTGCTGGACGGCGTGGTCGTGGACTACCGCAGCGTCCCCGGCGGGACCTTCCACCCCTACGACCTGGGGTTCACGGCCGTCCACGAGATCGGGCACTGGCTCGGGCTCTACCACACGTTCGAGAACGGCTGCACGCCCCCGGGCGACCAGGTGGACGACACCCCGTACGAGGCGTCCGCCACCAACGGCTGCCCTATGAGGAAGGACACCTGTCCACAACCCGGAGACGATCCTGTCCACAACTTCATGGACTATGCCCCGGACGCCTGCATGCGGGAGTTCACCGCAGGTCAGGGGCGTCGCGTGCGGGCTCTGTGGGCGGCCTACCGGGGGCGCGCGGCCGGGTCCGGCAGGGGCCGCGCGGCACGATCTGTCGGTCGGGATCGGTAGCCTTCGATGACCGTGAGCACCTTCGCCGCATCGAGCATGCCCCCCGCGTTCCCCGAACGGGCCGCGTGGGGGACCGCGTCGTCCCTGCGCGCCTGGCAGCAGCAGGCCCTCGAGGTCTACTTCGGCTCGGACGGAACGCAGCCCGGTCCGCGCGACTTCCTGACCGTCGCCACGCCCGGCGCCGGTAAGACGACCTTCGCGCTCCGCCTGGCCCGCGAGCTGCTCGACCGCCGTCTCGTCCAGGCCGTCACCGTCATCTGCCCCACCGAGCACCTGAAGCGGCAGTGGGCCGAGTCCGCCGCCCGCGTCGGGATCAAGATCGACCCCGAGTTCCAGAACGGGCAGGGCGCGGTCGGCCGCGAGTTCCACGGCATCGCCGTGACCTACGCGACGGTCGCGGCCCGGCCGGCGCTGCACCGCAACCGCACCGAGATGAAGAAGACCCTGGTGATCTTCGACGAGGTGCACCACGCGGGCGACGGCCTGTCCTGGGGCGACGCGGTGCGCGAGGCGTTCGAGCCCGCGACGCGCCGGCTGTGCCTGTCCGGCACGCCGTTCCGCACCGACATCAACCCGATCCCGTTCGTCCAGTACGAGGAGGGGCCGGACGGCATCCGGCGCAGCCGCGCCGACTACACCTACGGCTACGGCCCGGCGCTCGCCGACGGAGTGGTCCGCCCGGTGATCTTCCTGGCGTACTCCGGCGAGATGCGCTGGCGCACCCGCGCGGGCGACGAGCTGGCCGCGACGCTCGGCGAGCCCCTCACGCAGGACCAGATGTCCCAGGCGTGGCGGGCGGCGCTCGACCCCAAGGGCGACTGGATGAAGCACGTCCTGGCGGCGGCCGACAAGCGGCTGACCGAGCTGCGCCGCGCCATCCCGGACGCGGGCGGCCTGGTCATCGCGACCGACCACGAGGCGGCCCGGGCCTACGCCCGCACGCTGCGCGATGTGTCCGGGCAGGGCGCGACGATCGTGCTGTCGGACGACCCGACCGCGTCCAAGAAGATCAAGGCGTTCGCCGACACCGAGGACCGCTGGATGGTCGCGGTCCGGATGGTGTCCGAGGGCGTCGACATCCCGCGGCTGGCGGTCGGCGTGTACGCCACCTCCACCAGCACGCCGCTGTTCTTCGCCCAGGCCATCGGCCGTTTCGTCCGGGCCCGCAAGCGCGGTGAGACCGCGTCGGTGTTCCTGCCGTCGGTGCCGACGCTGATGGGGCACGCGGCCGAGATGGAGGCCGAGCGCGACCACGTCCTCGACCGGCCGGTCCGCGAGGACGGCTTGGACGACGACCTGCTCGCCGAGGCCAACCGCGAGCGCAAGACCCCCGACGTCGTCGGCGACGAGCTGCCGTTCGAAACGGTCGAGGCGTCGGCGACCTTCGACCGGGTGCTGTACGACGGCGGCGAGTTCGGCATGCAGGCGCAGCCGGGCTCGGCCGAGGAGGAGGAGTTCCTCGGCATCCCGGGGCTGCTGGAGCCCGAGCAGGTGACCCAGCTCCTGCGCAAGCGGCAGGCGGAGCAGATCAAGAACGAGCGGAGCCGCAAGACCGGCGACCCGCGCGCCGACCGCACCGCCGCCGAGGACCTGCACGCCCTGCGCAAGGAGCTGAACGGCCTGGTCGGCGCCTGGAGCCACCGCACCGGCCAGCCGCACGCCGTGATCCACTCGGAGCTGCGCCGCACCTGCGGCGGTCCCGTCCTCGCCCAGGCGAGCGCCGAGGACGTCCGCAAGCGCATCGACAAGATCCGCGACTGGGCCGCCCGCCGCCGCCACTGAGTCCCGGCCCGGCCCGGCCCGGCCCGGCCCGCCCCGTCGGACGGCGGCGGACGGTCAGGGCAGGACGGCGCCGGACGGTCAGGGCAGGACGGTCAGGGCAGGACGGCGGCGGCGATCAGGGCGGCCAGGTCCGCGGCGGGCCTGGTGACGGGGAGGACGAGGATGTGCTCGTCGGGACCGGGGCGCTCCAGCACGCGGAACTGGCCGTCCAGCATGGCCGGTCCGAAGAAGTGGTCGCCGCGCCGGGCGATCCGCTCCGCGATGAGCGCCCGGTCGCCGTCGAGGAAGACCGGGAGGACCTCGGGGCGGCCCTCGGTCAGCAGCGTCCGGTAGGAGCGGCGCAGCGCCGAGCAGGTGACCACGGCCGGGCGGCCGGCGGCGCGGTGCTCGTCGATCCAGCCCGCGATGGTCTCCAGCCAGGGCGTCCGGTCGGCGTCGGTGAGCGGGACGCCCGCGCTCATCTTGGCGATGTTGGCGGCCGGGTGGAACTGGTCGGCGTCGGCGAAGTCCCAGCCGAGCAGGTCGCCGAGCAGCCGTCCGACCGTCGTCTTGCCGCTGCCCGCCACACCGGTGACCAGCACGACGGGAGCGGCGGGCAGGGGGCGTGCCCAGGCCGCTCGTGCCTCGTCCGCGGTCACGGGCGAAGGACGGGGTCCCCGGTCAGGTCCACGCCGGCCGACCGCAGTTCGGCGAGGGCGCGGTCGGTCGTCTCCTTGGCGACCCCGGCGGTCAGGCCGAGCAGGACGCGGGTGCGCAGCCCCTCCCGGACGGCGTCCAGCGCGGTCGCCCGGACGCAGTGGTCGGTGGCGATGCCGACCACGTCCACCTCGTCCACACCGCGGTCGCGCAGCCAGTCGCCGAGCGCGACCGCGTCGTCGTTCAGGCCCTCGAAGCCGCTGTAGGCGGCGGCCTCGCGGCCCTTGCTGAACACCGTCTCGATCGGTCCGAGCGCCAGCGCCTCGTGGAAGTCCGCTCCGGCCGTGCCGATCACGCCGTGCGGCGGCCAGGTGTTGACGAAGTCCGGCTCCGGCGAGAAGTGGTCGCCCGGATCGAGGTGGAAGTCGCGGGTGGCGACGATGTGCGCGTACTCGTCGCGGTGCGCGGCGACGTGCGCGGTGATCGCCGCCGCCACGTCCGCGCCGCCCCCGACGGGCAGCGAACCGCCCTCGCAGAAGTCGTTCTGCACATCGATGATGAGCAGTGCTCTGGTCATGTCCGCTCCTCGGTCACGTCCGCTCCTCGCTGTCGGTCCTCTTCGGGGTGTTGCTTACCCAGTCGGCGGCCCGGCCCGCCGTCCACACCGGCGGTCCGGTGCGCCGTCCACACCGGCGGTCCGGCCCGCCGCCGGTGTCAGCGGCCCGGTCCGCCGTCGACGAACTCGGTGGGCAGGGCCGGTTCGCCGCGCGAGAGCTGGAGGGCGGTCGCGGGCAGCTCGGCGAGGGCCGCCGCGTGCCGGTCGCGGGCGGCGGCGAGCGGTTCGCGCCCGACGATCTCGCCCTTGGCGACCAGCGGGACCTGGAGCGGCCGGTCGCCGCCGCCGGGCCGCGGCTCCCCGGTGACGACGATCTCGGCGCAGGCGACGCCGTGGCCGTCCAGGCGGCGCATCGCGGTCTTGCGCCCGCCCCGGCTGGGCTTGCCGGTGGACCGCTTGGCGACCGGGCGCATCGGGGCGTCCGCGCCGGGGCCGTCGGCGCGCGCGACGAGCTTGTAGACCAGTGACGCGGTGGGCGCGCCGGACCCGGTGACCAGGGACGTTCCGACGCCGTAGCCGTCCACGGGCGCGGCGGCGAGCGCGGCGATGCCGTACTCGTCCAGGTCGCCGGTGACCATGATGCGGGTGCCGGTCGCGCCCAGCTCGTCCAGCTGCTCCCGGACGCGCCGGGCGACGACGCCGAGGTCGCCGCTGTCGATCCGGACCGCGCCGAGCGACGGCCCGGCCAGCTCCACCGCCGTCCGGACCGCCCGCTCCACGTCGTAGGTGTCCACCAGCAGCGTGGTGCCCTCGCCGAGCGTGTCGAGCTGGGCCTGGAACGCGTGCCGCTCGCCGTCGTGCAGCAGCGTGAAGGCGTGCGCGGCGGTCCCGGCGGTCGGCACGCCGTAGCGGCGGCCCGCCTCCAGGTTCGACGTGGTGGTGAAGCCGGTGACGTAGGCGGCGCGCGCGGCGGCGACGGCGGCGTGCTCGTGCGTGCGCCGCGACCCCATCTCGATCATCGGACGGCCCCCGGCGGCGACCGCCATCCGGGACCCGGCGGACGCGACCGCGCAGTCGTGGTTGAGGATCGACAGGACCACGGTCTCCAGCAGCACCGCCTCCGCGAACGTCCCCTCCACGGTGAGGATCGGGGAGTCCGGGAAGTAGCACTCGCCCTCGGCGTAGCCGTGGATGTCGCCGCTGAACCGGAAGTCGGCCAGCCACTCGGCGGTCGGTTCGTCCACCACGTCCCGCTCGCGCAGGAACGCGAGGGTGTCGGCGTCGAACCGGAACGCCTCCACCGCGTCCAGCACCCGCCCGGTGCCCGCGACCACGCCGTAGCGGCGGCCCGCGGGCAGGTGGCGGGCGAACACCTCGAACACCGCCCGGCGCTCGGCCGTTCCCGACCGGAGCGCGGCGGTGAGCATGGTCAGCTCGTACTGGTCGGTGAGCAACGCGGTCGTGCCGGACGTACCGGTCGTGCCGAAACCTGCATGTTCCACAGCGCAAACCCTACTGAGCGGCGCGAACGGCGTGGCGGCCGGAGGGTCCGACCGTCCGCCCGAGCCGCCCGGAACCCGCGCGTACCCCGCCACCCCGCCACCCCGCCGTCCGCGGCCGGGACGGAGGGGACGGACGGAACGGACGCGGAGGAGGCGACCGCGGGGGCGGAAGGCGACACGGGGGCGTGGTCCCCGCACGGAGGTCGCACGAACTAGCATTCATGGAGAGGGGCGGCCATCTGGACCGGGGGAGAGGAAGACGGCGAGCCATGAGCAGTGCACCCGCACCGGTCGAACTCGACCGGCCGGACATCGCCGAGGACGTGGCGTCGGACCGGCCGTGGCTGGCGATCGTCTGGAACGACCCGATCAACCTCATGTCGTACGTGACGTACGTGTTCCAGGCCGTCTTCGGCTATCCGAAGGCCAAGGCGGAGAAGCTGATGATGGACGTCCACCACAAGGGCCGCGCGGTGGTCGCGAGCGGCACCCGCGAGGAGATGGAGCGGGACGTGGAGGTCCTGCACTCCTACGGCCTGTGGGCCACCGTGAAACGGGACGACTGATGAAGGTGCGCGAGTGAAGGTGCGCGAGTGAAGGTGCGCAAGGGGCGGGAGGGCGCCGTCCGGATCCGGTTCGAGCCGGAGGAGGCCGCGCTCGTCCGCACGCTGACCGAGCAGCTGCTGGACCTGCTCGGCGACCCGCCGGGCGCGGACGACGAGCTGGCCGCCGTGGGGATCACCGACCGGGCCTCGGCGCCCGACGACCCGGTGCTGGCCCGGCTGTTCCCGGACGCCTACCGCGACGACGGCGAGGCCGCCGGGGAGTTCCGCCGCTACACCGAGATGGGCCTGCGGGACGGCAAGCGCGAGGCGGCCGGGATCGTCCTCGCCACCCTCGCCGACGCCTTCGGCGGCGGCCTGCCGGGCGGGGGACGCGCCGAGGGGCGGTCCGGGGGCCGGGGCAGGTCCGGCGAGGTGGAGCTGACCACCGAGCAGGCGCAGGCGTGGCTGCGGTCGCTGAACGACGTCCGGCTGGCGCTCGGCACCCGGCTCGACATCTCCGAGGAGTGGTACGAGGAGGCCGAGCGGCTCGACCCGTCCGATCCGCGGATGCCGATGTACGCCGCCTACGACTGGCTCACGATGCTTCAGGAAAGCCTCGTCCGGGCCGTCTGGTAGGGCTATTTTGGCGGGGTAGGGCGAGCTCGACGGCGGACCCGGTCCCCTTCCCGGCACGCCGCCGCCCCAGTCCCCGGGAGGCCGTGACATGTCCACGCTGGGAGACGACGGCCTGCCGCTGCCGGAGACCGATCCGGACTCGGAGGGCGTGCCCGTCGGCGAGATGCGGTTCGGCGACCACCTGGCGCTGGCGTTCGGCGGCGACGAGGAGCGCTACGCGGTGCTCGCCGCCTACGTCCGGGACGGCCTGCGCCGCGACCACAAGATCATCTACCTGGCCGACCAGGAGGACGCGGACGCCGTCCTGGACCGCCTCGCCGCCGCCCCCGCCTTCACCGGCCTCGGCCTCGACGTGCACGCCGCCGCCGCGGACGGCTCGCTGGCGGCGCGCCCGGTGATCGAGGCGTTCATGGCGTCCGGGCGGTTCGACCCCGACGCCACCGTGGACCTGCTCGGCGCGGAGATCGAGCTGGCGCTCGTCCAGGGGTTCCGGGGCGTCCGGATCACCGGGGAGACGTCGTTCTCGCTGCGCGGCTGGCCCGGCACCGAGCGGTTCCGCGAGTTCGAGCACAAGTGCCGGGGCGCGTTCCGGGCGCCCGGCTCCCGCGCGATGGCGATCTGCCAGTACGACCGCCGCTGGTTCGGCGACGAGCAGCTGCGGCAGCTCCTGGCCTGCCACGACGGCCTGGTCCGGGTGGACGACCTGCACGACGACGGCGTCCTGCGCGTCACCCCGACCTTCACCCCGCCCGGCCTGGCGCTCACCGGCGCGGTCGACGCGTCCACGCTGCCCGCGCTGCGCGAGGCCCTGGCCGTCGCCGCCCGCCGCGACGGCCACCTCTGCCTGGACCTGTCCGGCCTGGCGTTCTGCGACACCGAGGGGCTGCGCGCGATCCTGGAGACCCGCAGCTCGGGCGGCGGGCTGGACCGCCAGGTCGTCCTGCGCTCCGTCCCGCCCTACCTGGCGCTGATGCTGCGCATCGCCGGCTGGGACCGCCTTCCCGGCGTGTTCGTGGAGGAGGCGCCGGCATGACGGGCGGCCCCCGCCGTCCGGTCCCCGCCCCGCACGACGCCCCCGCGTCCCACGACGCCGCAGCTCCCTACGACGCCGCAGCTCCGCACGCCGCCCCCGGACCCCGCCCGGTGCCCTTCCCGGACGACCGCCACCGGCGTCCGTCCCGCGACCGCCTGCGGCACCGGGCGCTGTTCTACGCCACCGACGCCGAGTTCCGCGACGCCGCCACCGCCTACCTGGCCGAAGGCGCCGCAGCCGGGGACGTCCTGGTCGTGATCCTCCCCGAGCCGCGCCGCCGCCTGCTGGTCGCCGCCCTGCTCGCCTCCGCCGCGAGATCCGCGTCCGGTGCCGCCCCGGCTCCCGACCCGGCGTCCGGCCGGCCCGGCGGCGTCCCGGACATCGAGTTCCTGGACGCGGCGGACTGGTACGGCGGTCCGACGAAGGCCCTCGCCTCCTTCCACGAGCGCGGACGCACCGACTGGTGGCGGCGCGGGCGCCTGCGGGTGCTCGCCGAACCGCCCTGGGACTGCCGCAGTCCGCTGGAACTCGTCGAATGGCAGCGGCACGAGGCCCTGCTGAACGTGGTGTTCGACGCCACCTCCACCATCCTGACGTGCGCCTATGACATCCGGGTCGTCCCGGGGGAGGTGCTGGCCGACGCCGCGCGCACCCATCCGGTGTTCGCGGACGCCGAGGGGGAGTGGCGCAACCCCTCCTACGCCGACCCGGCCGCCTTCTACGCCGAGTGCAACCGGAGCCCGCTCGCCCCTCCGCCCCCGTCCGCCGCGCACCGCCGCTTCACCACCGGCCAGCTCCCGGACGTCCGCGACTTCCTGTCCGGGCAGGCCGAACGCCTCGGCCTCCCGCACGACCGGAGGCTGCCGTTCCTGCTGGCCGCCAACGAGGTCGCGACCGCCGTCGTCCGGCACGGCGGCGGCAGCGGCGACCTGTGGGTGTGGGCGACGGCCGACGAGCTGGTCTGCGAGCTGGCCGACCCCGCCGCCCGCGTCGAGGACCGCTTCCTCGGGCACATCCCGCCGCGTCTCGACCGTCCGGCCGAGGCCGCCATGTGGGCCGTCCGGTGCCTGTGCCACATCGTGGAGATCCGCTCCGACGCCCGGTCCGGCACGCGGGTCCGGCTGCACACCCGCCTCGAAGAACCACCCGCCGGGCCGCCCGCGGATCCGCCTTCCGGGCTGCCCACCGCGCCGCCGCCCGTGCCGCAGGGGCGGCGCTGACCTGCGTGGCGAGCGGCGGGTACGCTTCGGCGCATGCTGACGATCGAGCAGGCCCTGGTTGACCGGATCGTCGCGCACGCGCGCGCGGACCACCCGGACGAGGCGTGCGGCGTGGTCGCCGGTCCCGCCGGGTCGGACCGTCCGGTCCGGTTCGTGGCCATGACCAACGCCGAGCGGTCGCCGACGTTCTACCGCTTCGACTCGATGGAGCAGCTCAGGGTGTGGCGCGAGATGGACGACCGGGACGAGGAACCGGTCGTGATCTACCACTCGCACACCGCCACGGAGGCGTACCCCTCGCGCACCGACGTCTCCTACGCGTCCGAGCCGAACGCCCACTACGTGCTGGTGTCCACCAGGGACGCCGACGACGTGGAGTTCCGCTCGTACCGCATCGTGGACGGCGAGGTGACCGAGGAAGAGGTCACCGTGGTCGAGAGCTACTCCCAGGTAAAATGAGTGCCATGTGGACGACGAGCGGACCCCGGAGCGGGGGCGGCGCGGTGTGTCCCGTGCAGAGCTTCCTGTTCGGGCACTCGCGCGCCGAGGTCGTCTACGACTGTCCGCCCTCGCATCTCCTCCCGGTTTGACCCAGCGCCCTCCCGGCCGTCCGCCGTGGAAGGGCTCGCCGTGCACGACATTCAAGGAGATTCGCGATGGCGATCGAGGTTCGGATTCCCACCATTCTGCGCACCCTGACCGACGGCTCGAAGGCCGTCGAGGGCAAGGGCGCCACGCTCGACGAGCTGTTCGCCGACCTGGACACCCGCCACCCCGGCCTGCGGGACCGGCTGGTGGAGGGCGGCAGACTGCGCAAGTTCGTCAACGTCTACCTGAACGACGAGGACGTCCGGTTCCTCGGCGGGCTGGGGACCGAGCTGTCCGACGGCGACAACGTCACCATCCTGCCCGCCGTCGCCGGCGGCTGACCGCGCGTCCGTGCCATGCGCTTCGACTCGCTGCTCGACTCGCTGGGGCACACGCCGCTCGTCGGCCTGCCCCGGCTGTCCCCGTCCCCGGAGGTCCGCCTCTGGGCCAAACTCGAGGACCGCAACCCGACCGGCTCGGTGAAGGACCGTCCCGCCCTGTGGATGATCGCCCAGGCGGAGAAGGACGGCCTGCTCGCGCCGGGGCGCACCATCCTCGAACCGACGTCCGGCAACACCGGCATCTCGCTCGCCATGGCCGCGCGGCTGCGCGGCTACCGGATGGTCTGCGTGATGCCGGAGAACACCTCGGAGGAGCGCCGCCAGATCCTGCGGATGTGGGGCGCGGAGATCATCCCGTCCCCGGCCGCCGGGGGCTCCAACGAGGCCGTCCGGGTGGCCAAGGCCCTCGCCGCCGAGCACCCCGACTGGGTGATGCTCTACCAGTACGGCAACGAGGCCAACGCCCGCGCCCACTACGAGACGACCGGCCCGGAGATCCTCGCCGACCTGCCGTCGGTGACGCACTTCGTGGCCGGGCTCGGCACCACGGGCACGCTCATGGGCGTCGGCCGCTACCTGCGGGAGCACGTGCCCGACGTCAGGATCGTGGCGGCGGAGCCGCGGTACGGCGAGCTCGTCTACGGCCTGCGCAACATCGATGAGGGCTTCGTGCCCGAGCTGTACGACGAGTCCGTCCTGACCACCCGGTTCTCGGTGGGCTCGGCGGACGCGCTGCGCCGCACCCGGGAGCTGCTGGAGCAGGAGGGCATCTTCGCGGGCGTCTCCACCGGCGGGGCCCTGCACGCCGCGCTCGGGATGGCCCGCAAGGCGGTCAAGGCCGGCGAACCGGCCGACATCGTCTTCATCGTCGCCGACGGCGGCTGGAAGTACCTGTCCACCGGCGCCTACGAGGGCACGCTGGAAGAGGCGGAATCCCGGCTGGAAGGCCAGCTCTGGGCGTAAAACCCCAGACCCGGCAGGTAACCGGGCAATCGGGGCGTCCCCGGGGTCGTCGCGGCGGTATTGCCCCGGGAAGCCGTGGAGTTCGGGCGGTCTCCGTGCCGTCCGAACTCCATAATCTCTGGTGGGCGAGCTCGGCGTGACCCGCGCGTCCGGAGGGTCCGGCCCCGGTCCGGACGGCCGCCTCCGGCGCGGGCGGGGCGGGTCCGGACGGCCGGGCGCGGACGGTCGCCGGGGAGC
>NZ_QURH01000087.1 GCF_003428695.1 Actinomadura logoneensis | reverse complement strand
GGCCTCGCGGTGTCACCGCGAGGCCGGCCGGAGGGACGCGAGTTTCCGCTCACGTCCATCAAAGAGCATCCGGCCCGCTCAGCGCAGGCAGGGACGCGGTTCACCCCGGTCCTTCACCGGCCAAGGCCGGAGGACCGGGCGATCTAGGGAGGCTCAGCGGCGACGCGTGGAGAAATGGGCGGCGAAGGAACGACCGCAACTCACGCTGAGCTGCTTCCCGCGGTCACGAGACCAGTCCAACCCGACCTGCCGGATGATCATGTTGAGACCGTTCGAGACGTGAAACTCGAAGAAGAGGTACCCCGCGCCTCCGGAAGCGCCGCCCCGGGAACCGCCGACGTTCATGACGTAGCACGAATCTCGCGGCCGATGACGAACGCCCTCGCTGGATGAGACCGAACCATCGTCGTTCATGATCGAACACCCGCCCCTCAGACGGAGATTATTTGGTTGTGAACACGACTCTTTGGAGCACGGGCCGTGATGGGCAAGTGCTCGACGATTCCACGTATGGCGAAGCGCTTTGAACACGCGTACGGGCTAGCCGCTCATGAGGCGCCTCCTCTTGGGGGGAGAGAGGATGAAGTCGCCTCAAATCGGGCACGAGGCGCAGAGTGTCGGAATCAACTCGAGTCCGACCGACAGGGCGTAGAGATCAAGCGGCCGAAGATATTCCTCGGCCCTTCGGAGTGAAGCAAATGTAGCACGACTTTCGACGAACGTGTCAAGCTTCCACATTCCCCCAGGCGACAGGCGCTGAATTATTCAGAGCGATAGATCGACCCCTCTCTCCAGAGGGCTCCATGGCCGCACGGTGACCGATCGGCCACCGTGTGCACGCCTCGATCCCCTCCGGCTCGGCCCCCCCCCACGTCGGACCTCGCTCCGCGACCGACGAACACAACACCTCGTCGAGACATATAGAGTGCCTGTGTACAACAAAAGTTTACATGATCAGAGCTGTTAACCAGACGGCCTCTGACCTGCATGGGAGGCACGCGATGTCCGACGGAACGGAGGAGTTCGGGACGTGGTTGGCCCGGCAGTTGCGCCGCAAGGGGGTCAGCCAGGCCGATCTGGCGGTCGAAGTCGGGGTGAGCAGAGCGGCCGTGTCCGCCTGGGTCTCGGGGAGGGCGACACCCCGGATCGACAAGATGCAGTCGATCGAGGCGTTCCTGGGGCTGGAGGCGGGCTCCACCATCAGCCAGGTCGACGCCCCTGACCGTCCGGACGACCTCGTCTGGTACCCGCGTCCGGCGCACGCGGACGGAGGTCGCGAGCTGGGCAACGCGGCGATCTTCGCGTTCGAGCCGGATCTGAGCGTGTTGGCACGTGAGGCGACACAGAACAGCATCGATGAGCGGGTGAACCAGGACGAGCCCGTCCGGGTGCGGTATCTGGTGCACGAGATCTCCGGCGAACGGCTTGAGCGGTTCCTTGAAGCCATCCGGTGGAAGGAGATCAGCCCGCACCTGGAGGCCGCCGCGAAGTCGGATCAGAAGGTGGGACGGGTCCTGCGCGACGGTCTCGGCGCTCTCCGCGACAAAGGCAGTCTGCTGTTGCTGCGGATCGACGACTACAACGCCGCCGGGTTGACGGGCGACGAGTACGCGGACGGCCGCTTCGCCGCCGTCGTACGGCGTCAACTCGACAGCCACAAGAGCGGCGTCTCCGCGGGCTCCTACGGACTGGGCAAGGCGACGCTCTGGGCCAACAGTGGCCTGGGGCTGGTTCTGATCAACAGTACGCTCTCCGAACCTTTCGGTGGACGCAGCGAGCGGCGACTGGTCGGCCGGCTCGACCTCCCGTGGCACCGCACCTCGGCCGGAGAGTGGGCCGGTCCGGCCTGGCTGGGGGTCAGGGATCCCGAGCGGCGGTCCGTCCGTTCCTGGTGGGCCGACCAACAGATCACCGAGGATCTTTTCTTGACCCGTTCGAGTCGTGCGCCCGGCACTTCTTTCCTGGTGGTCGGAGTGCAGGAGTCGACGAGCGACCTGGAGGAGATGCAGCGCCGGCTGGTGGAAGCGCTGGGGCGTAACTTCTGGGCGGCCATGATCGCGCCCGCCGGAGAGCGTCCGGCACTCGAAGCGTCGGTGCTGAGCCTACGGAACGACCAGGTCGTGGTTCCGGAGGAGCGGGTCGACCCCTACGCCATGGAACCTTCACGCTCTCGGGCTCTGAGCGCCTATTACAACGGGGAGACGGTGTCGGAGCCGACGAATACGAAGGACGTGGTTCGGACCAAGGTGCCGCTACGCGTTCCACGTCTCAAGCAGGACCGGCAAGGCCAAGAGGCGATCCATGAGGCCGTACTGCTGATAACCGACGCCGACGAGACCGACGAGAGGGCCAACCGCCTCGTCGCCATGCGAGGCAGTCGCATGGTCGTCGTGGACCGGAAGGTCCCCGATCTGCCGTTGGGCGCACCCAGATTCCAGGCGGTTCTGCTGGCCGGAAAGGCGGCCGATACGTCGGTCGAGGCCGAGGGGGCGGAACGATTCCTGCGCACCGCGGAACCCCCCGACCACAACGACTGGCGGAGAACGGACGACCTGACCGCCACTTATGCCCGCGGCGCGATCTCCCGGATCACCGAGTTCGGCCAGGCCGTGAACGCGGAGATCCGTCGTGTCCTGCGCAGACCGACCGTAGGCCCGAGTGAGGAAGGGCCTCCCGAACTTCGCGAACTGCTCTCCCTGACACCGCCGCCGCAACCGAGAAGCCCCGGCTTCCCCGTCGTCGACGCCCTCACCGGCGCGATCACCGAGGACGGCGCCTGGCGGGTCCAGGTCACCGTCAAACTGCCACAGCGAGACGACCCCTGGGTCCTGGCGCCGGTCCTGCGGTTCGTGACGCGTTCCGGCCCCCGCCCCGAGGCCACCTGGGCCCGCCTCATCGGGGACTCGGGCTGCGAGGTGGTCGATGACGATCGCCTGTCGTTCTCGCCGGGAACACGACGTGCGACCTTCACCGGCTTGACCGACGCGGCCAGTCACCCGGTGGCGGCACGCATGGCGGCCGTCGAGGTGGACTTGAGGCGAGTGAAGGAGACGACCGAATGAGAACCCTCGTCCCTTACCCCGTTCTCCCCGGCACCGTCTCGGTCGACGTCCAGGAGGCACGGCTGGATGGAGTGGCCCTTCCCCGCCACGTGATCTCGAAGGACAACGGCACCGTCGCGCTCGACAGGACGGATTTCGGGGAGTGGCGGCAGGCGACCTTCTCGGTCCGTTTGGACGCTCCCCAGCTCGAGGGTGACGGCCGATGGAGCGGCGTTCGATGCATCGCCGTGCTCGAGGAGAGGCGGACACGGATACGGGTCGCGACACCGCTGCTCAAGAGCTCACCCGGCATCTTCGAGGGGACCGTCGCCCTTCAACGCGACCATCATGTGGGACGCGTCCGGCTCACGAGCCAAGTGGTCGCGACCGTGGACGATGTCCCCGGTCGCCTGATCGCCTCCGCCAGGAATCCATGGACGATCGATCTCACCGCCACCGACCCCACCCGCAAGGAGGCGATCTCCACACTGTGGGTCGACTTCGGGGCGGAGGAGAACCCCCACCTGCACCCTTACCAGGGAGACCCCTGGACGATCGAGACCACCGGCGAACCCCCGACCGTGTTCCTGAACACCCGCTTCGAGGGCCTCAGGGAGATTCTGCACGGTGGCGAGAAGACCGTCCGGTCGACACTGTCCGCTCAGATCGCCGTCGAGGCCTGGATCTCGTTGCTGAACACGGCGGCGCACGGCGTCGCCGTCGAATCGGAACGACCCGAATGGCCAGGAGGCTGGCAAGAGACCGTCCTACGGCGGATGTTGCCACGCATCTTCCCGGACCTGTCTCCGGACGACGCCCTGACCGAGCTCGTGGCCCGCACTCGACTCGATGGAGGCAGCGGCGACCTCCAGGCGAGGGTGCTCCAAGCCGCCGGCGCCCAGGCGAAGCGTTCCCGCCGCTTCGGTGACTTCATCCGCGCCACGAGTCGCAAGGAGGGATCGTGACCGACGTCCTGCCCGAACACATCCGGCGTCTTCCCGACCGTGATGCTCTCAGGTTTCTGACCGAGCCCGTCCTGCTCGGTTCCGAGGAACCGCCCCCGAGTGCGATCTCGGCCGCATCCCAGGATGCGGGTGTCGAAGACCGCTGGCTGGCACGGCCCGTGCGAGAGATATTCGATACGGCCATGGGTCGCTTCGCCGACAACCCACCCCGGTCGGACGCCTGGCTCGCCCCACGGCTGCACGCCACTCTCCGTCTCCTGAGAAGCGAGGCGGCGGAGACCTCGGTATGGAACTACCTCGCCCTCCGCCTGGCACCTGACTACGTCCTCTGGCGCTGGGGCGGCGCGACGAATAAGAAGGCCTCCGGACCGGTGAACCGGAATCGCTTTCGCGGCCCCGACCACACTCAGGCCTTCGCCCGCCTCTGGTGGGCCGCGGAACTCTTCCGCGACGGCGACGACTATCGGCCTGTGGAGACGGCCTGCACGAACCAGGAGTTCTTCAACAGCATCCTGCGCTTGGAGATCATCCATCACCGCTGCACGGCCCAAGCCCTGATCGAACTCTTCTCTCAAGGCTCCGTCCGTACGACGCGGGAGGTCAACGCCCTTTCCCAAGCGGTCAATGCGGCCGGCAGCACTCTGGCGTACGAGGCCCTGGCGCCTGACGTCCTCCCAGACGCGGATGCCTACCGCGACTGGCTCGATGAGACCGGCATGGCCTACCTTCCGTACGGTTCACTACCGAAGGGCCCCGACGATGGACGCGTCCCGAGACCGGCGGTCGATGCCCTTCTCCCGCTCTTCGCGGAACTCTTCGTCGACGCTCCTGTCCGGGGCAAAGCCATGCCCCCTCCTGGCGAGGATTGATCGGGCGGGGGTGGTGAGGTTGAGGCCCGACGGCTTTTGACCAGTGCGGGTCTTTGCGCATGCACCAGATGAGAGGGCCGTTGTCGGGGAAGGGGACTACTGCGGTGTTCCGGTGTCGGTGGGAGCAGAAGAACTGTCCATGGTCCCCGCAGGAACCGATCACACCGTGAGTCCGGCCAGCCAGGGCACGTTGGTGATCGTGGAACTTCCGGAGGAGTGACCGTCGGGGAACGTCCAGGGGCAAAGGCTCTCGCACTCGACTGCGATCGCCCTCGGACGTCCCCCACTCGGTCGCCTGCCGCTCGGGCTTCTAGCTCAGGTGACGGGTGAAGAACTGGGCGGCGGCGTCGCCCGCGAACTCCGGAACGCCGGCGTGGCCGCCCATGTTGGCGTGCAGCGTCTTCTCCTCGGACCCGAAGGCGTCGAAGAGGTCAAGGGCCGCCTGCCGGTCGTTGTTCTCGTCGTCCCACTGGAGCAGGACGTGCAGCGGGATGGTGACCCGCCGCGCCTCCTCGTGGATCGCGCGCGGGATGTAGCTCCCGGCGAACAGGACGGCGGCCCTGACCCGGGGCTCGACCAGCGCCAGCCGGACGCCGATGGAGATCACTCCCCCGGAGTAGCCGACCGGGCCGCCGATCTCGGGCAGCCCGAGGACGGCGTCCATGACGGCTTGCCATTCCGGCACCGCCAGTTCGACGAGCGGGAGGACGAGGCGGTCGACGATGTCGTCGCTCACCGGCTCGCCCGCCTGGATCGCCCCGCGCAGTTCGGCGCGGGCCTGTTCGATGGCGGGATCGCGGGGCCGGTCGCCGCTGCCGGGGAGTTCGACGGTGACCGCGGCGAACCCGTCCGCCACCGAGCGCAGGGCGCGTCCCGTCAGCCGGGAACGCATCCTGTCCAGCCCGCCGGGGTGCCCGACGAGGATCAGCGGCGCCGGCGAGGACGCGGTCGCGGACGCGGGCGTCCACAGGGTGCCGGGGATGTCGCCGAGGGTGAAGTCGCGTTCGAGGACGCCGTCGTCGTGGCGCCGCTCAGAGGTGAAGTGCATGGTCGTGCCTTTCGGGAGTGCTGCTTGACGGCGCTCCCGGACGACCTATCGCCCGACCGTGACCCCAGAGGGGAGCACCCATGTCGTTACCAGGTTCACGGGTACCACCTCCTCGGTCTGTCGCACGGCCTCCGGAAAGGTAACAGCCCCCGCCCGCCCCGGCCAACAGGTTTTTCCGAAGGACCCAATCCGCCCATGCCGGGCCGACTCACAGCGCGTCGCGTCCCCCTGCGCGGATCGCCTCTACGAGCCGACGCGCCGCGGACGCGGTCAGGGTGAGGCGCGGGCCAGCGGTGTCCTTGCTGTCGCGGATGGCTACGGCGTCGGGAGAGAGGCGAGCCACTTCAACGCAGTCGCCCCCCGTGGTGTTGCTGCGAGTCGCCTTGCTCCATTCCACAGTCATGCGTTGCCTCCGTCTGCCGGGAGTTGGAACGCGTCGCAGCCACGTTCGCGGATGGCGTCCACGAAACGACGGGCGTCCGACGAGGTCAGGACGAGCGCAGACCAGCCGCGTCCTTACTGTCGCGAACGCCCACGGCACCAACCGCCAGACGCGCTATCTCCACACAGTCACCGCCCGACGGGCTGCTGTGGCTGGACGTACGCCACACGGGGATCACGTGCTCTTCCTCCGCGGGGTTCAGAACCTGTCGTCCCCGCCCGCGCGAATCACCTCCGCGAGGCGGCGGGCGACGGACGTGGTCAGGGTGATACGGGGGCCCGCCACGTCCTTGCTGTCGCGGATTCCCACCGTGCCGGGGGCCAGGCGGGCGACTTCTACGCAGTCGCTTTGGCTGCCACCCGTACCGCTATGGCTGGACCGACGCCACACGGAAGTCATGCGAGACCCTCCATTACCTGCCTGATGAGCTCGATGGACGCACGGACGGGAAGTGCCACATCTCCGATGCGGGCAAACCGCGTTCGATAGGAGCGTACATCTGTCGCGTCCTGGACAAGGCGTCCCTCTCCGGCGGCCTCGATGTAAGCGCAATCGGCGCCGTCCACTGTCATGAGCTTGAAGGAACCGTCTCGTCCGACGTGCTCACCCGCACTCTTGGGCACGATCCTGATCGAAATGTTCGGACACTCGGCGAGCTCCAGAAGCCTGGCGAGCTGCGCCCGCGTGATCTCGCGGGAACCGATTTCCGCAGTGATGACGTTCTCGTCGAGGATGACCCACATGGTCGGCGCGCCCGGCCGAGCAAGGCGTTCCTGACGCTTCATGCGGGCCGCGACCTCCGCGTCGATGTTCTCCAGGCCCGCGGCGCGCACGAGCGCCCGCGCATAGGCCTCGGTCTGGAAGAGGCCCGGTATCCACGCGTACTCCCAGATGCAGAGTTCGGATGCTCTGGACTCCAGCTCGAGATGCGTGGCGAACCACTCGCGGTCGTGCCCTTCCTTGGCAAAGCGGACGAGGTTGGTGAACAGCCAGTTGGTCCTCCACGCGATATCGATCTTGATTGCGTGGTGCTCCTGGAGTTTGAGCTTCCCGGATTCGTACCGCGAAACAGTAGAACGATTGACGTCGAGCAAGCGCCCCAGCGCGTCCCCGCTCAGTCCGCGTTCCTTGCGATGTCTGCGCAGCTGAGTGGCGATGAGCTCCCAGAGTGAGCCTTTGACCTGGGGAGATCCTTCGGGGTTAAGGCCATCCATGACCGCTCTCCAATTTGTTGCGGCTGTTGCGCGAACGTAGCGAGACTAGCTTTCAGTGACGCACTGTGTAGGTCAGATCACAGATCTCGCACAGGAGGAAGCATGTGGGGTTCTCGGCGGACGGGTGGGCGGCATGCGGCGGGGCGGGGTGGCGGCGGCTCCGGGGGCGAGTCGAGCGAGACGCAGCGGGCGCGGGTGGTGCGGGTGGCGGCGCTGACTGATCTCGCGGACGCCTGCCACATGGCCGGGCTGCGGGTTCAGTGGCGGCCCGTGGGCGGCGGGACGACCCGCTACCTGCGGATCTCGGTCGTCGGGGCGACGCCGGTCGGGGTTCAGGCCGACTACCTGAACGGCGTCTGGCACTACGTGTGGCACATGGACGACGGCGAGACCGTCAGCATCGGACCGGTGGACGACCTGACCGGCGCGGTGTCCGCCATCAAGTACGTCCTGCATCGGCGGGTGATGTGACCTGCGACGACGCGGCGGCCCGCCGGGGACCGCCGCGTCGTCAGGAGGGTCAGATGAACGTGCTCAGGGTGGCGGCGA
Organism: Actinomadura logoneensis; assembly: GCF_003428695.1. GTDB lineage: Bacteria > Actinomycetota > Actinomycetes > Streptosporangiales > Streptosporangiaceae > Spirillospora > Spirillospora logoneensis. Next base: position 11,261 of record NZ_QURH01000087.1, on the reverse strand, counting down.
TGGCGAAGCCGACCACCGAGAGGATCGTCTCCAGGACCGTCCAGGTCTTGAGGGTGTCGCGGACCGAGAGGTTGAAGTAGCGGGACACGATCCAGAAGCCGCCGTCGTTGACGTGCGAGGCGATGATCGAGCCCGCCGAGATCGCGATGGCGATGAGGGCCAGGTGGGCCTGGGAGTGGTGCTCGCCGTGCAGGAGCGGCCCGACGATCCCTCCCGTGGTGACGATCGCGACGGTCGCGGAGCCCTGGGCGAGGCGCAGGCCGCAGCTGATCAGGTACGCCAGGACGATGATCGGGAGCCCGGCGTCCGCCATGGTGGAGGCGAGGGCCTTGCCGACGCCGGTCGCGGAGATGACCGCGCCGAAGAACGCGCCGCCGCCGACGACCAGCAGGATCATGCCGACCGGGCGCAGCGAGCGCGTGGCCAGGTCGGACAGCTCCTTGGCCGGGATGCCGCGCCGGATGCCCAGCAGGTAGCTCGCCAGCAGCACGGCGATGGTGAGCGCGACGGCGGGCGTCCCGAGGAAGGTCAGCACGGGCAGGACGCCGCTGCCCTTCCACCACACGGCGCCGAACGTGGCCAGCAGGATCAGCACCAGCGGCACCAGGATCACCAGGCCGACCAGGGCCAGGGACGGTTCGGGCCGCGGGTCGGCGGCGGGCGCCTCTTCGCGGGTCTTCTCGTCGGCCTCTTCGGTGGCCTTCTCGCGGGCCGTCTCGCCGACCGTGTAGTCCTCCGGGACGGACGCCTCGACGCGCTTGCCGATCCACGTGCCCCAGGCGACACCGGCCACCAGGAACGCCGGGATGCCGCAGGCCAGGCCCATGACGATCAGCCAGCCGAGGGAGACGCCCAGCAGTCCGGACGCGGCGACCGGTCCCGGGTGCGGCGGCAGGAACGCGTGCGTCATCGACAGGCCGGCGAGCATCGGCATCGCGTACAGGACGAGGGAGCGTCCGCCGCGCCGCGCGGTGATGTAGACCAGCGGCGCGAGGACGAAGATGCCGATGTCGAAGAAGACGGGCACGCCGAAGATGAGGCCGACGAGGCCCATCACGAGCGGCGCCCGTTTCTCGCCGAAGACGTTCAGCAGTCTGCGGGTGAGGACGTCGGCCCCGCCGGACGCCTCCAGGATCGCGCCGAGGATCGTTCCCAGCCCGATGATCGGGGCGATGTGCCCGAGGATGCCGCCGAAGCCGGTCTCCAGCAGGGACGTCTTGGAGCTGAGGGCCGTCCCGACGATCTGCGAGACGGGCAGTCCGGCGGCGAGCGCGAGGGCGAGCCCGGACACCAGGAGGGAGATGAACGGTTCGAGCCTGATCCTGATGATGAGCACGAGCAGCAGGGCGATCGCCAGCCCGCACAGCAGGAGCAGGCCGCCCGTGTCGTGGCGGAGCCAATGAACCATGGGGGTGCCTCTCAGGGGGTGGGGGTGGTGTCCCTTCCGCGCCGCAGGGCGTGGCCGGGGAGTGCGCCGGTCGGGCGTCCGCCGTCCAGGACGGGGACGCCGTTGACCAGCACGTGCGTGATGCCCTCGGGGACGCTCCGGGGGGCCTCGAAGGTGGCGGTGTCCCGCACGGCGGCGGGGTCGAACAGGACGAGGTCGGCGTGGTACCCGGCGCGGACCAGGCCGCGTCCGCGCAGCCGGAGCCGCCGCGCGGGCCGCCCGGTGAGGTGCGCGACGCACTCCTCCAGGGAGAGGACGCCCAGCTCGCGGACGTAGCGGGCGAGGTAGCGGGGGAACGTCCCGTACGCGCGGGGGTGCGGTTTGGCGCCGGGCGCGAGCGGCAGCAGTCCGTCGCTGCCGCCGGTGTGCGCGGGATGCCGCATGATCGCCCGGACGTTCTCCTCGTGCCCGACGTGCTGCAGGATCGTGGTGCCGAAGTCGTCGGCGGCCAGCAGCTCGCGGAAGACGTCGAAGGCGGGCCGTCCCGAGGACGCGGCGAGGTCGGCGACGGTGCGGCCGACCGTGCCGGGGACGCGCGATCCGGAGATCTCGATGGTCTCCCACTCGACCGGGACGCCGTGGCAGCCGTCCGAGCCGTCCTCCTCCATGACGCGCCGGACGGACGCGGCGGATGCGGGGTCGGCGAGCCGGGCGAGGGCGGCGGCGGGTCCGCCCTCGGCGGCGCGGCTGGGCAGCAGGGCCGCGAGCGTGGTGGATCCGGGCAGGTAGGGATAGGTGTCGAGGGTGATGTCGCAGCCGCCCGCGATCGCGTCGTCCAGCAGCGCGAGCAGATCGGCGGCGCGGCCCTTGTTCACGCCGAAGTTCATCGTGGCGTGCGCGAGGTGCAGCGGGCAGCCGGAGCGGCGCGACACCTCGACCATCTCGGCGTACGCGCCGAGCGCGCCCGCGCCGTACGAGCGGTGGTGCGGCGAGAAGTAGCCGCCGAGACCGGCGACCACCTCGCACAACGCCACGAGCTCGTCGTCGGTCGCGTACGCGCCGGGCACGTAGGTCAGGCCGCTGGACATGCCGACCGCGCCCTCCCGCATCCCGGTCGCGACGAGGTCGCGCTGCCGGTCGAGTTCGGCCGGGGTGGGTTCGCGGGCGTCCCAGCCCATGGCGAGCATCCGGACGCTGCCCTGCGGGACGAGGTAGGCGGCGTTGACCGCGATGCCGCCGTCGAGCCGGTCGAGGTACTCGCCGACGGTCCGCCACGACCAGTCGAAGCCGTCCGGGTCGCCGTTCCAGCCCGCGATCGCCTGCCGGACGGACGCCAGCGTCGCGTCCGAGACGGGCGCGTACGACAGGCCGTCCTGCCCGATGACCTCGCACGTCACGCCCTGCGCCACCTTCGCGAGGTGGCCGGGGTCGGCGAGCAGCGCGAGGTCGGAGTGGGCGTGCATGTCGATGAAGCCCGGCGCGAGGACGAGCCCGTCCGCGTCGATGACGCGCGCGGCCGGGGCGGGCTCCGCGGTGATCTCGGCGACGCGTCCTCCGGCGACGCGGACGTGCGCGCGGTAGGCGGGCGCCCCGGTGCCGTCGACGACGGTCGCGTCCCGGAAGAGCAGGCCGGACACGTCAGAACCAGGTCCGGACGAGGTCGACCACGACGGGGGCGGCGTCGTCGGCGGACGAGACCACCGGGATGAGCTGCCACTTGTCCATGGCCGTGCACGGATGCGACAGCCCGAACCGCACGACGTCGCCGATCTCGACGTCCGCGCCGCGGAGGAACGCGTGCTGGTCGGCGAGGGCGCTGACGTGCGCGTCCGCCACCGGCGCGGTACCGCGTCCGCGGACGAGCTGCGGCGTCGGCAGGCCCTCGTCGAACGGCAGGTCGCGCTTGCCGGTGTCCACGAGCGCGAGGTCGCGTTCGGGGCGGGAGACGACGCGTCCCCAGCCGTGCATCGCCGACCGGAACCGCTCGCCTCCGGCGGCGGACCGGGCGAGGGGCGAGATGCCCCGGTAGAAGCCGTCGTCGTGGATCAGGTACGCGCCGGACCGCAGGATCACGCGGGCGGACGGCAGCGCGCCCAGCACGTCCACGACCTGGTCGAAGTAGGCGCTGCCGCCCGCCGTCGCGATCGGCGCGTCCACCTCGAAGGAGAGGCGTCCGAACAGGTCGGCGAAGCGGCGCAGGTAGCCGTCCACGATGTCGAGGGAGGCGTCGGACGCGTCGTGCGCGAACGCGCCCTCGTACCCGGCGACGCCCGCGAGCCGCAGCGTCGGCGCGGACCGGACGGCCCCGGCGACCGCCTCCGCCTCGGCGAGCGTGCGCGCCCCGGTGCGTCCACCCGGTCCGCCGAGTTCGACGCAGACGTCCACCGGACGGGACGCGCCGGCGTCGCGGAGCGCGGCGTCCATCAGCTCGACGGTGCGCACCGAGTCGGCCCAGCACAGGAACTCGAACTCGGGGGCGCGGTCGAGCTCGGCGGCGATCCAGGCGAGCCCGGCCGGGTCGAGCAGGGAGTTGGCGAGCAGCAGCCGCCGCACGCCGAACGCGCGCCCGACGCGAAGCTGCGGGAGGTTCGCGAGCGTGACGCCCCAGGCGCCGGCGTCGAGCTGCGCCTTCCAGAGCTGCGGCGCCATCGTCGTCTTGCCGTGCGGCGCGAGCTCGACGCCCGCGTCCGCCGTCCAGCGGGCCATCAGGTCGAGGTTGTGGGCGAGCGCGGCGGCGTCGAGCGTCAGCAGCGGCGTGCCGAGGTCGCCGAGGGCGGGCCGGGTGGCGAGGTACTCGGCCACCGTGCGGCCGTGCGCGTCCGCCGGGACGGCCTGGAACCGCCAGTCGAGCCGTTCGCCGCGCAGGCCCGCCACCGCTTCGCCGTCGATCATCACCACTCCCGCCTCCGCTGTTGCACCATCTGCAACGCTCATTGCACGATGCGTTCTGCCGGTTGTAGCATCGCGATCATGAGCGGGTCAACAGTGGCCGTGCCCGCGGGACCGAGGTCGGGAGCAGCGCGAACATGAAGCGGCAGTCGCCGGTGGCGTGCGTGGGCGAGTCCCTGGCCGCGCTCCTTCCGGACCGCCCCGGCCCTCTGGAGCACGTCGAGACCTTCCGCCCCACGACCGGCGGCGCGGAGGCGAACGTGGCGCGCGGCCTGTCCGCGCTCGGCGTCCCCGCCGCCTGGGTCGGACGCGTCGGCGCCGACGGCTTCGGCCGCCGCGTCCTCGCCGACCTCGCGGCGTCCGGCGTGGACACCTCCGGCGTCGAGACCGACCCGCGCCGTCCGACCGGGCTGTACGTCAAGGAGACCGGACCAGGCGGCAGCGTCCTGCACTACTACCGCGAAGGGTCCGCCGGGTCCGCGCTCTCCCCCGCGATGCTGGACGTCCCCGTGCTGCGGGACGCGCCGCTCGTCCACCTGTCGGGAATCACGCCCGCGCTCTCCGAGAGCGCGCACGCCCTGGTCGCGGCCCTGGTGCGGCAGCGCGTCCCGGGCCGCCTGACCAGCTTCGACCTGAACCACCGCCCGGCGCTCTGGCCGCCGGGCACCGACCCCGCCGCGACACTGCGCCCGCTGCTGGACGCCGCCGACATCGTCCTGCTCGGCGCGGACGAGGCGGAGGCCGTCCTCGGCACCGCCGACCCGGCGGAACTCCGCGCGCTGCTCCCCGGCCCGGACACCATCGTCATCAAGGACGACCGCCACCGCGCCACCGCCATCACCCGCACCACCCCGCCGCCCGCATCCGCCTCAACGCAGCCGACGGCATCCGCATCCGCGTCCGCGCATGCGACGGCATCCGCATCCGCGCAGACCGCCACGCCCCCACCCGCAGGGACGCCCGAGGACGCGTTCGCTCGGACGGGCGGGGACGGGTTCGTCGTCGTGACCGAGCCCGCGCTGCGGGTCGAGGTCGTGGAGCCGGTCGGGGCGGGAGACGCCTTCGCGGCCGGGTTCCTGGCCGGTACGCTGCGCGGGCTCGACCCGCGCGGACGGCTGCGGCTCGGCCACCTGGCCGCCGCCGGCGCGCTGGTCGTGCCCGGCGACCACGGACCGCCGCCCCCGCCCGACCGGATCGCCGCGCTGCTCGCCGCGACGCCCGCGGAGTGGGCGGCGGCCACCATCACACGGGGGACCCCACGATGAGTCAGAGCCTCGCCCGCGGGCTGGCGCTGCTGCGCGGCCTCGCCGACGGCCCGCGCTCCCTGGACGACCTCGCGGCCGAGCTCGGCGTCCACAAGACGACCGTGCTGCGGCTGCTGCGCGTCCTGGAGGACGACCGGTTCGTGCACCGCGACGCCGACCACCGCTTCCACCTCGGCTCGCGGCTGTTCGAGCTGTCGGCGGCGGCGCTCGACCAGCGCGGCGTGCGGCGCGTCGCCGCCCCGCACCTGGCGCGGCTGAACGACCGCACCGGGCAGACCGTCCACCTCGGCGTGTACGAGGGCGGCGAGGTCGTCTACCTGGACAAGTACGACTCGCGGCACGCCGTCCGGATGTACTCGCGGGTCGGGCTGCCGATGCCGCTGCACGCGACCGCGATCGCCAAGGTGCTGCTCGCCGACCTGCCGGAGGCGCGCCGCCGCGCGGTCGCCGCCGCCATCGAGTACACCCCGTTCACCCCGAACACCCTGACCGGGCCGGACGCGCTGCTCGCCGAGCTCGACCGCGTCGCGGCGCGCGGCTACGCCGTGGACGACGCCGAGCACGAGACGTTCATCCACTGCGTCGCGGCGCCCGTCCGGGACGCGTCCGGACGCGTCGTCGCGGCGGCGTCCATCTCCGTGCCGGACCTCGCGCCGCTCGCGCCCGAGCACGTCACCGACCTGCTGCCCGACCTGCTGGAGGCGGCGGGGGCCATCTCCGCCGACTTCGGCCACCGCCCGGACACGGGCACCCGGCCCTCCACGAGCACCCGACCCTCCACGGACCACCGACCCGACACGAAGGGAAACCAGTACGCATGACCGCCAAGACCGAGGTCCGCTCCGACGGCGCGCCCGCCCCCGCGTGGGTCTTCTCGCAGGGCGTCCGCAAGGGTCCGCTGCTCCAGGTCTCCGGGCAGGGCCCGCAGGACCCGGCGACCGGCGCGTACCTGCACCCCGGCGACGTGAAGGCGCAGACGACCCGCGTGCTGGAGAACGTCCGCGCGATCCTGGAGGCGGGCGGCGCGTCCGTCGAGGACGTCATGATGTTCCGCGTCTACCTCACCAAGCGCGAGGACTTCGCGGCGATGAACGAGGCGTACGGGGAGTTCGTCAAGAAGTACTCGGGTGACGCACCGCTGCCCTGCCGCACCACGGTGTTCGTCGAGCTCCCGCACGAGGACATGCTCGTCGAGATCGACGTCCTCGCCTGCGTCCTCTGATCACCGGCCCGCACGTCCTCTGACCACCGGCCCGCGCAGCCCGCGCGCGCGTGCGGGCTAGTGGGGCGGGCGGGGGTCGCCGAAGCGGCCGGTGGCCACCAGTTCCAGGGTGAGCAGGGCGGACGCCGACTCGACGGCCAGCAGCGCGATCAGCACGAGGAGCTGGGCGGCGCCCGCCTGCACCGGGTCCGCGCCGCCCAGCAGGACGCCGACGAACGCGCCCGGAAGCGTCACCAGCCCGACCGTCCGGGTCTGGTCGAGCACCGGGACGAGCGCCAGCACCGCCGCCGGACGGCACACCTCCAGCGCCGCGTCCCGGCGCGTCAGTCCGAGCGCGAGCCCGCCCTCGTACTCGCCGCGCCGCTGCCACAGGTCGTCCAGGCCGCGGCGGCCGGTGATAGCGGTCGCGGTCATCGCGCCGCCGATGAGGATTCCAGCGATCGGGAGCACGGCGATCGGACGCGCGGGCACGAGCCCGGTCGCGAGCAGCAGCACCAGCGACGGGACGACCCCGGACGCGATGGCGAGCACCGTCCACCCGGCCGGGCGCAGCGAGTCGCGAATTGTCCGCACCGTGCCCCGGCGGATGCGGCGCGCGGCGGTGAACGCCGCGATGGTGAGCATCCCCGCGATGAAACAGCCGGTCAGCGCGCCGCTGCGGAGGACTCCGGCGATGAGCAGCGACACCGCGGAAAGCTGCACGACCGCGCGCACGGCGGCGGTCGCGACGTCGCGTCCGAGGCCGAGCCCGCCCGCCCGGACGAGCACCACGGCGGCGACGGTCAGCGCGCCGAGGACGAGCCCCAGCATGGGGCCGACAGAGGGTGTTCCGGTCATGGCGCGACGGCAGGTTTCATTTCAACTTATTGTGACCTGATTCCGGCACCGTGGGGCCCGGAACCCCCGCTAACGTGGGGGATGTGGCGGATACGGGGACGAGCGGACCGACCAGGCGAGCCGCGCTGACGCTGATGGGAGCCGCCGGGCTCGCCGTGCTCGGATCGGACGGCGTGCTGCACGGCCCGTCGCACGCCGCGCGCGTCCAGCAGGCGGCGAACGCGGGCGGTCCCGGCGCGACGCCCAAGCCTACGCCGACGCCGAAACCGACCCCGGTTCCCACGCCGCGTCCGGCGTCGTGGTCGCAGCAGCGGCTGACCCTCGTCAAGTCCCCCATCCGGGACCTGTTCACCGACGTCAGCCCGCCCGCGCCGCCGAACTCGATCGCGCTGACGATCGACGACGGACCGCACCCGACGTGGACGCCGCAGGTCCTCGACGTGCTCGCCGAGCACGGCGTGCACGCGACGTTCTTCCAGATCGGCGAGCAGGTCGAGGAGTTCCCGAAGCTGACCCGCCGGGTGGTGGAGGCCGGGCACCAGATCTGCAACCACACCCAGACGCACCCGATCCCGTTCGACCGGCTCCGCGGCAAGCGCCTCAAGAAGGAGGTCATGGAGCCGTACCACCGCGTCGCGGACGTCACGGGCGTCGTCCCGACGCTGTTCCGCGCGCCCGGCGGCGCGTGGTCGAAGGCGAACCTGGAGCTCATCGCCGAGCACGGCATGCTCCCGGTGGACTGGGCGGTCGATCCGCGCGACTGGTCCCGTCCGGGCGTCGGGCACATCCGCCGGACGATGCTGTCGGCGAAGGCCGGCAACGTGCTGCTCTGCCACGACGGCGGCGGCGACCGCTCCCAGACGGTCGCGTCCCTGCGCGCCGTCATCCCCAAGCTCAAGCACCGCGGCCTCCAGTTCGTCACCCTCTGACCCGGCAGCCGAGAGCCCCCGACCGCCGTACGCGGTCGGGGGCTCCTCGCTTTCAGCCTCGACGTTCCGGGCTCGTGGCATCCGACCCGTCGCGCGGTGCTCGTCGGCGCGACGGGCTCAGCAGGTCGGGGTCAGGCGGTCAGGACGGGGGCGGCGGGGCGGTCCTGGGCCTCCGGCTCGCCGTGCGAGACGTGCGGGAGCCAGCCGAGCCAGCGCGGCACCCACCAGTTGGCGCGGCCGAGCATCGCCATCACGGCGGGCAGCAGGATCACGCGGACGACCGTCGCGTCGATGAGGACCGCGACCGCGAGGCCGACGCCGAGCTGCTTGAAGTCCTGCATGGACAGCGTCCCGAAGATGCCGAACGTGGCGATCATGATGACGGCGGCGCTGGTCACGACGCCCGCCGTGGCGCGCACCCCGTCGGCGACGGCGCGGGTGGTCGGCAGGCCCCGGTCGTGCGCCTCGCGGATCCGGGAGACGACGAAGACGTGGTAGTCCATCGAGAGCCCGAACAGGACGACGAAGACGAACAGCGGGATCCAGGACTCCAGCGCGCCGACCGGGTGCGTGGCGACGAGCGAGGCGCCCCAGCCGTGCTGGAAGACGGCGGCCATGACGCCGTAGGCGGCGCCGACCGACAGCAGGTTCAGCACGATCGCGGTCGCGGCGATCACCGGCGAGCGGAAGAACACCAGCATCAGCAGGAACGTCACGCCCATCACGAACAGGAACACCGGCAGGATGCTGGTCCGGAGCCGCCCGTTGAAGTCCTCGGAGAAGGCGAGGTGGCCGGTGACCTCGGCCTGGCCGGCCTTCGCGACGGTGTGCGGGACGACCTGCTCGCGCAGCGTCCGCAGCGCGTGCTTGGAGGTCGCGTCCGTGCCGTTCCCGGCGAGCGGGACCTCGATCTGCGCGACGTGCGCGCCGTGCGTCCGGACGTTGATCGGGGTGTTCATCTCGCCGGTCGCCAGCGCCTCCTTCCTGAGGGCCGCGATCGCCTGCTTCACGGGGGCGGCGTTGATGTCGTCGGCCTTGACGACCACGACCGCCGGTCCCGGGCTGCCGGGGAACGCCTTGTTGATGGCCGTGTAGGTCTTCGCGATCGGCTCGCTCTGCGGCATCTGCTGGTTGAGGTCGAGCTTCTGCGTCTTCAGGCCGAGCGCGGGCGCGGCCAGGACGAGCAGCACGGCGGTCGCGAGGACGGCCGAGACACCCGGGCGGGCGAGGACGGGACGCAGCAGCGCGCCGACGATCCGTCCGCCCTGCCGCGCGGGACGGGCGTGGGCCTGCCCGGCGTACGCGGACTGCCCGGGCTGTGCAGGGTGCGCGGCCTGCGCGGGCTGGGCGGCCTGCGCGGACTGCGCGGTGCCCTTCGCGCGGCGTCCGCGCTTCGGGGTCCGGTTGAGGAACGGGACGCGGCCGAACTCGACCTTGTCGCCGAGCAGGGACAGCAGCGCGGGCAGGACGGTCACCGAGCCGAGCATCGCGGCGCAGACGACCAGGATCGTGGCGAGCGCGAAGCCCTCGAAGATCCCCATGCCGGTGAGGAACATGCCGGCCATCGCCACCATGACCGTCAGGCCGGACACCAGCACCGACCGTCCGGACGTGGCGGCGGCGATCCGCAGCGCGGCCTCGCGGTCCCGGCCGAGCGCCCGCTCCTGCCGCTCGCGCTGCAGGTAGAACAGGCAGTAGTCGACGCCGACGGCCAGGCCCATCAGCAGCATCACCGAGTTGGTCGAGTCGTCCACGTGCATGACGTGGCTGATCGCGCCCATCAGGCCGAGCGAGGCGAGGAACGCGGTGAACGCGAGCGCGACCGGCAGCAGCGCGGCGAGCAGCGCCCCGAACGCGACGAGCAGGATGCCGAGCGCGAGGGGCAGCGCGGTGATCTCGGCGCGCTTGAAGTCGTTGCCGACCGCGTTGTCGAACCACCGGCCGGCGCTCGTGCCGCCGAACTGCCCGATCGTGACGCCGGGGTTGGCGCGCTGCGCCGCGGCCGTGGCGTCCAGCAGCGGCTGGACGTGCTCGTCGGCCTTGTCCGGGTCGCCCGCGATGTCGAAGACGACCAGGCGGTCGCGCGGGTCCTTGCCGGTGAGGGTCGGCTTCATGGCCGCGGCCTGCCCGGACGCCTGGAGCCGCGCCCGCACGTCCGTGACGGCCTTGGCCAGCGCGCCCGAGTCGTCCGAGTGCAGCAGCACCATCTCGGTGGACGGGTCGTCGATCCCCGCCTCGTCGATGATCTTCTCGGCGCGGGCGGACGACCCGACGCCCTGCTCGTACGGCTTGAGCTTCTCGGTGCCGGACATCCCGCCCAGCACCGACGCCAGCACGACGAAAGCGAGCCATCCGACGATGGCGACGGTGCGGTGGCGGGCACTCCAGTAGCCCAGCCGCTCCGCGATGTTCCTCTTCATGATGGTCCCTGGTGCCTAGGTGGGGGGTACACCAGGAACGCTATGAACTGGCTGTTTGCCGGAGAATGGCGCTGGGTGCCGATATGGGGTGTAGCTGGCTACACCGCAGGGTCCGGGATCCCGGCACACTGCGCACACCGTCCCGCCCGCCAAGAATGGGTGGCGACGGCACGAACGATGGAGGAACCGGTGAGCGGTGAGGTCGGTCTGGGCAACGGCGGAACGGGCGGCGGCGGCCCGGCCGCGGGCACGGCCGCGGGGCCGGGCGGGGTCGCGAGCGGCGCTCCGGCCATGGGGCCGGGCGGGGTCGCG
>NZ_QURH01000091.1 GCF_003428695.1 Actinomadura logoneensis | reverse complement strand
CGACGGTCCCGGCGCCGGTCAGGGCCAGCACGCCGAGCGCGGCGGGCCCGTCGGCGGCCGAGGCCGCAGCGCCCGCGGCGTGGGTGGCGCCCAGCGCGGCCAGCGGCGCCAGTTGCCGCCGGTACCGCACCAGCAGCCGACGGCCCTGGTGTCCGGCGAGGCCCACCGGCGACGGTGTCTCGTCCTGGCCCGGCTGCTCCGAGTCGTCGGCCGGCTGGGTGGTCTTCTTCTCGACCGCCCTGGCGGCCATCCGGCGCACCGCCGCTTTCATCGCGGTCGAGCGCGGCGGGTCCGCCGTCTCGGTCCGCGTCCTGGTCGTGGTGCCCACGCCAACCTCCCTGGTGAGTCCTGCCTGCTGAGTCGTGGTCTTGGGTGTCGGTAGGTTCCGTGACCGGCCCGCGCGTAGGGCGCGGGCAGGCCACGCAGCCGACCGGCTACAGGTCGTCGTACCAACGGGTCTCGGCGACCTTGTCCGAGCCGCCGGCGGCGGCGATCGCGGCCGCGATCGGCTCGTGCGCCGCCTGGGCGTGGGTCAGGGTCTGCTCGACCACGGTCAGCCCCGTGTGGGCGGTCAGGGTGTCGCCGAGGTCGTTGACGACCTCCGACACCTGCTGAAGCAGGGCCTTGATCTGCTCCAGGGCGGAGATGGTGGAGGCGTAGCCCTCGCCGTCGCCGCCGCTGAGTCCGCTGGTGAGCTCGCGCATCTGCGGTGTCCTTCCATCGGTGTTGGTGTTGGTGTTGGGGTCGTCGACGATCTCGGCGTCGATCACCTCGCTGTCCTCGGCTCCGCCGCGCGCTGCGGTGGGTGCTGCGGTGGGCGGGGTGTCGACGGGCTCGGCGTCGATGGGGCAGGGGCAGGCGGCCGGGTTGGCCAGGAGGGTCCCGCAGCGCGGGCACGGCTCGACGGTGACCGCGTCGGCGTCCGCCTGGCGCTGGTCGGAGCCCTGCGCGGCGTCCGGGCCGGGGCGGCCGGTCGTCTGACGGGCTGCGCGAGCCGGTCGCCGACCTCCTGCCGCAGCCGCTTGACGAGGGCGTGGTCCATCAGAACCTCCCCTCGGCCGGCATCG
>NZ_QURH01000083.1 GCF_003428695.1 Actinomadura logoneensis | reverse complement strand
CGCGCGGCGCTGACGGCGCGCGGCGCTGACGGCGCGCGGCGCTGCGGACGGCGCTGACGGCGCGCGGCGCTGACGGCGTGCGGTCAGGCGCTGACGGCGTCGGTGGCCTCGCGCAGGGTCTCGTAGATCGGGATGTACTGGTCCACCCCGGTGATCTTGAAGACCCGGCGGACCCGGGGCGGCAGCGCCACCAGCGCGAAGCCGAGCTCGCGCTCGGACGCGCGGCGGTTGGCGCCGACGACCGCGTTCAGCCCGCTGGAGTCGCAGAACGTGACGTGCCGCATGTCGACGACCAGAGGCTGGCCGATGTCGATCACGTCCGTCAGCGTCTTCTCCAGGGACGGCCGCGTCACCACGTCGATCTCGCCCTGGATGCGCACCAGCGTGCAGCGGTCGTGGCGCATCAGGTTCACGTCGAAGTCCATGCCGGTCCCCCCACCCCTCCTGACGGGAGCTGTGGCCACTCCGGCCGGCCCGTCCGCCTCGGGCGCCCCCCCGCGTCCGGGCCCGGCCGGGCACGGTCGGACCTCCCAGCGTCCCGCACCGCCGCCGGCTTTCCAAGCGGTTCGCGGGAATGGGTCGGGATGTGCTCGTGGGGCCGCCGCGCCCCGGGTGGGGTCGGCGGGTCCGGGATCGTTCACGTGACGTCCATCTGAAACGGGAACTGCGCTCACCTGCGGCTGATCCGATTACCCCGCTCGGAACGTCCGAAACATATTGGGGAGGTCAGCCGGATGTCTGCGGCTGGAAAGGTGCGGCGGCTCGCCGCGATCACGCTCGCGGCCGGGGCCGCCACCACCGTCGTCGCCTCCGGGGCGGCGAACGCCTGGAACGGCGACCGGACGAACGACGTGCGGCACGCCATCCACGGTGGCAAGGCCCGCAACGTCATCCTGCTGATCGGCGACGGCATGGGCGACTCGGAGATCACCATCGCCCGCAACTACTCGCAGGGCGCGGCGGGCCGCCTGAACATGGACAGGCTGCCGCTGACCGGCGCCTACACCACCTACGCGCTGCAGAAGGCGCACCCGGACCTGCCCGACTACGTCACCGACTCGGCCGCTTCCGGGACGGGCTGGGCGACGGGCCGCAAGTCCTACAACGGCGCCATCTCGGTCACCCCGGACGGCAAGCCGCAGCAGACCGTCCTCGAACTGGCCAAGCGCGCCGGGTTCCGGACCGGTGACGTCACCACCGCCGAGCTGACCGACGCCACCCCGGCCGTCCTCTCCGCGCACGTGACCGACCGCTCCTGCCAGGGGCCGACGGACATGAAGGCGTGCCCGGCCAACGCCAAGGAGAACGGCGGCGCGGGCTCGATCGCCGAGCAGCAGGTGCAGACCGGTGCCGACGTCTACCTCGGCGGCGGACGGGCCCGCTACGGGCAGACCGTCCAGGCCGGGCAGTTCAAGGGCAGGACGGTCATCGACCAGGCGAAGGCCGCGGGCTACAACGTGGTCACCGACGTCAACGGCCTCCAGTCGGCGCGTCCGGGCCGGGACGGCCGCCTGCTCGGCCTGTTCTCCGACGGCAACATGCCGCAGGAGTGGACCGGTCCGCTGGCCAGGACCGGCGGCACCGAGCCGTCCCGCTGCGCCCCGAACGCCCAGTTCAGCGGCCCGCACCTGACCCAGATGGCGAGCAAGGCGCTGGACGTCCTGGACGGCCAGACCCGCGGCTCGCGCAAGGGCTTCTTCCTGCAGATCGAGGGCGCGTCGATCGACAAGCGCGACCACTCGGCCGACCCCTGCGGCCAGATCGGCGAGACCGTCGAGTTCGACAGGGCCGTCAAGCTGGCCATGGACTACGCGCGCCGTCACCCCGACACCCTCGTGGTGACGACCGCCGACCACGGCCACACCAGCCAGATCATCCCGCTGGACGCCCAGAGCCCGGGCCAGACCGCGACCCTGGTCACCGACGAGGGCGCCCAGATGAAGATCAACTACGCGACCAACCCGGCCGGTCAGTCGCAGGAGCACACCGGCACCCAGGTGCGCATCGCCGCGCAGGGCCCGCAGGCCGCGAACGTCGTCGGCGTGACCGACCAGACCGAGCTGTTCACCACCCTCACCCGCGCCCTGGGCGTCCGTCACTGACGACCCGGGCATCCCGCGAATCTCCGGCCTTCCGGCCGGTGGGCCGCACGGACCCGTCCGATCCCGCGCACCCGGGACCGGACGGGTCCGCTCGCGTTCGCGCCCGAGTTCAGGGGGCGAATGGGGGCCGATGTGGGACTCGGGTCCATCCTGTGGTATCGACGCATTCGCGTTATCCGCGGCGGAAAGCTACTCATCAGAAACCTACTGAAAAGTAGCTCTTCAGCTCCGGCGAATTACCGGAATTCGGTCATCCTCGGTACGCTGACCTGCGGCTGGGCGGCGGCCCGGGCTCCGGCCCGGTGACCGGGAAGTGCTCCGTGGCGTGCCGGGAACGGCACCGGGGTTACAGTTGCGGTGCCGAATTCGGGAGGCCGGGTGTTCTACACGTTCATGACGCGAATCGTCGCGCCGATCCTGCGTCTGCTGTTCCGGCCGCGCATCGAGGGCGTCGAGAACGTCCCCAAGTACGGTCCGCTCATCGTCGCCAGCAACCACCTGTCGTTCATCGACAGCTTCATCATCCCGCTCGCCGTCCCGCGCCCGGTCACCTACATCGCCAAGGCCGACTACTTCGAGGGCGGTGGCCTCAAGGGCCGGTTCGTGCGCTGGTTCCTCACCACGCTCGGCCACGTCCCGGTGCGGCGCGGCGCGCAGCGCGCCGCGATGGGCGCGCTGGAGCAGGCACTGGAGATCCTCGGCAACAGCGGCGCGTTCGCGATCTACCCCGAGGGCACCCGGTCCCGCGACGGACGCCTCTACCGGGGCCGCACGGGCATCGGCTGGCTGGTGCTGGAGTCGGGCGCGCGGGTGCTCCCGGTCGGCCTGACCGGCACCGAGGAGATCCAGCCGATCGGCGCGTCGATGCCCCGCTTCCTCGGCCCCCGGCCGACCGTCCGCATCGGCCCGCCGCTCGACTTCTCCCACTACCGCGACCTGCCGCCCGCCAAGGCCCGCCGTCTCATCACCGACGAGATCGTCGAGCACATCCAGAAGCTCTCCGGCCAGGACTACGCCGGCGGCTACAACGACCACGCGGACATCAAGCCCTGACACACCACCGCCGGCCGGGACCGACCGCGTTCAGCGGCTCGGCCCCGGCCGGCGGCGTTACGGCCCGGCTCGATCCGGCTCGGTGCGAGGCACGCGCGAGACGCGACAGCGCGGTACGGCTCAGCGCCATGCGGCTCAGCGCCATGCGGCTCAGCGCCATGCGGCTCAGCGCCATGCGGCTCAGCGCCATGCGGCTCGGTGCCGTGCGCGGCGGATCGTCAGCGCGACGCGTGCCGGATCGTCGGCGCGGTGCGCGGCGGATCGTCGGCGCGGTGCGCGGCGGATCGTCAGCGCGGTGCGCGGCGGATCGTCAGCGCGTACGTCCGGGTCGTCGGCGCGGTGCGTGCCGGATCAGACGTTCGGCGGGGTCTTGTCCTTGATGTTCGCGCCCTGCTGGGCCGCCTCCTGGCGGAACTTCTCGACCGCGCCACCGACCGAGCCGATCTCGTTCGGGTCGACGTTCCCGGACTTCAGCTTGCCGGTGAGGCCGGACAGGTGGTTCCAGAGCGAGTCGAGCGGCTGCTTGAGCGTCTTGCACAGCGTCGGGTCGGCGTTCACCAGCTTGCGGCCGGCGTTCAGCCGGTTCACCACGAACGCGCCCGCGGCGGCGGCCTTCACGATGGTCTTCTTGCGGTTCTGCGCGCCGGACTTGAACGATCCCGCCTGCCACGGCTTGTAGATCCAGCGGTGGAAGGCGCCGAAGGCCAGGCCCGCGTCCGCGACGAACCGCGTCTTGGCGAACTTCTTCGTGGACTCGGTGGGGCAGACGGCGGGTGACGCGGTGCCGCCCGGACTCTGCGCGCCGCCGGGCCCGGTCCCGCCCGGACTCTGCTCGCCGCCGCCCGGCGAGGCCGTCGTGACACCGGACGTGTCGGACGCGTGGTGGGCCTTGCTCCCGCACGCGCCGGTCCCGAGGAGCACCAGTGCCAGCAGGACCGGCAGCACGAGGAGTTTGCGCGGCATCATCTTCCCCCAAAGTGACGTATCGATCACTGTCGGTAGTCAATCTACCCGTGGGACGGTGTTCTGAAAGCGCACCGCGGGCCCGGCTCGTCCGCTGGCGTGTCGTCCGCGCGGTTCCGGCGCGGACGCCCCGTAAGGTCGCGGACATGTCCTCCCGATCGCCGCTTCCGTCCCCCGCACGCGCGTCGCTCCGTCCCGCCGTCCGGGTCGCGGCGCTGGCCGCCGCCGCGGTCGTGGTGGCCGCCGGGTCGGCCGGGTGCGGCGGG
>NZ_QURH01000080.1 GCF_003428695.1 Actinomadura logoneensis | reverse complement strand
CGGCCTGCCCGAGCTCGTCGCGTTCGGCGCCCTGCCGGACCGCCTCGCCGCGCTGGACCGCGCCGACCGCGCCGTCACCCGCGCCGCGTCCCGGTCCGCCTGGACGGCCGGCCTCGGCTCGGCCCTCACCGTCCTCGCGACCGGCGCGTCCGTGCTGGGCGCGCTCGCCCTCGGCGTCCCGGCCGTCCGCGCCGGGGACCTGGCCCCGATCCTGCTCGCGGTGATCGTCCTGACCCCGCTGGCGGCCTTCGAGGCCGTCGCCGAGCTCTCCCAGGCGGCCCAGCGCCTCCTGCGCGCCCGCGAGGACGCCCGCCGCGTCGCCGCCGTCCTGTCCCTCCCGGACCCGGTCACCGAGCCCGCGGCCCCCGCCCCGATGCCCGCCGGCCCGCCCCACCTGCGCATCGACGGCGTGACCGCGCGCTGGCCCGGCGCCGCGTCCGACTCCCTGCACGCACCCGGCCTCCGGCTCGACCTGCCGCCCGGCCGGCACATCGCGGTCATGGGGGAGAGCGGCGTCGGCAAGTCCACCCTCGCCGCCGTCCTCGCCCGCTTCCTCGACTACGGGGGCTCGGTCACCCTGAACGGCGTGGAACTGCGCGACCTGCCGTCCGACGAGGTCCGGCGCGTCATCGGGCTCGGCGGCCAGGACTCGCACGTCTTCGACACGACCGTCGCCGAGAACGTCCGGCTGGCCCGCCCCGGCGCGTCCGACGAGGACGTCGCGGACGCCCTGCGCCGCGCCGGCCTCGGCCCCTGGCTCGACACCCTCCCCGAGGGCCTGGCCACCCGCGTCGGCGAGCACGGCTCGGCGGTCTCCGGCGGCCAGCGCCAGCGCATCGCCCTGGCCCGCGCCCTGCTGGCCGACGTCCCCGTCCTCGTCCTGGACGAACCGGACGCCCACCTGGACGACCGCACCGCCGTCACCGTCCTGACCGACCTCCTGGAGGCCGCCGCCGACCGCACGGTCATCCTCATCACCCACCGCGACGCCCGCCCCGCCGACGACCCCGTCCTCCAGTCCGTCGACCAGATCGTCACCCTGACCTAACGAACCGGCCCCCGCGCGTAGAACGCCTTGCAGGTTCCTCCGACGACGTCCGTCGCGACCTCGAGCAGGGTGCGTCCGTCCCCGGACGGCAGCAGCGACGAGCTGTAGTTCTGGCACGGCAGGACCAGCCTGCGCTGCTCGGGGGTCAGCCTGGCGTCCCGGAAGTTCGTGAGCCTGACCGGGGAGGCGATCGTCCGCCAGCGGCCCGCGCCGCCCGCGTCGTTCACCAGCAGCGTCGTGCCGCTGGCCTTGGCGTCCACCTTCGCGGGGGACCACTCGACCAGGCGCGCGACGAGCAGCAGCCGTCCCCTGGAGCCGCCGCCCTTCGTCCAGGCCAGCGTCGGCGCGTGGGCGAGCTCCCGCCCGTCCACCGTGCGGACGAGCGTCCCCGGCTTGCGCGCGTCGCCCCAGTTCCAGCCGTCCTTGGAGGTCCGGAAGTAGACGCGGCAGCCGTGCCCCGCCGCCGTGGGCGTGGTGTCGCAGTACTCGAACACCATCGCGTAGCCCCTGCCCGGGTAGTGCCGCACGACCGGCATGCCGGGCGAGTCCTTCGTGCCGCCGAGCGCGACGGTCTGGGACTTCCCGCTCCACGAGTCCCCGCCGTCGAGCGACCGGACCCGGGCCAGCGCCTGCCCGTACTTCTTCTGCGTCTTGTCGGAGAAGTGGACCACCAGGCCCCCGCCCGCCGCCGAGAACTCCGGCTCCCAGACGCCGTGCCCGCCCGTCCCCGACACGATCGGCCTCGGCAGCGGCCTCCACGTCCGCCCGTAGTCGGTGCTGCGCCAGCCGAGGATCGCGGAGTGCGGGTTCGGCCTGGTCTCGCCACCGCCCAGGGAGTTCACCGACGTGGCCCAGACCAGCGTGCCGGCCCGGTACCGGCCGAGCTTCTGCGGATACTCGAACAGGGTGGAGCAGCAGGAGAACCGGCCGCTCGCCATCGGAGGACGGATCGCGCTCAGCCGGTGGAAGGTCCTGCCGCCGTCGGTGCTCTCCGAGATCGTCCCTCCGGCGTTGGTGTTCGTCGAGACGAGGATCCGTCCCCGGTGCGCCCGGTCGGCCGAGTACGCCAGCCGGACGGCCCGCGGGTACCAGGCGGGCCCGACGGGGAGGAGGGTCCCCCGGGCGACGTCCGCCGCTCCGACATTCGGCGTCCCGGCGTTCCGCGTTCCGACGTCGCTTGCCGCGACCACCCCGGCGCTCTTCTCCCCGGCTCCGCCGAGCGCCAGCGCCGCCGCGACCGCTCCGGCGAGAGCCGTGGCCCCCGCCGCCGCGCCGACGGCTCCGTTCCGCTTCGTGATCATCCGGGCAGGTTACCGACGCGCGATCACCCCGGCTCCCGAAGGCCGCTACCGGTCAATCCAGTCACTTCACGACTTGCCGGGGCAGGGGGCGCTTTTGAGGCCGCAGCCGGTGCAGGCGGACGGGCCGCATCCCAGGGTCTCCAGCTGGATCCGGCCGCGGCGGCTCAGGTGGCCGAGGATGGCCTCGACCTCGGAGCGGTCCAGGCCGGTGGTGCGGGCGATCTCGGCGGGGGTGGCGGCGCCGCCGGAGACGGCGTTGAGCACACCGCGCATGGGGGTCGTCACAGGAGCCTCCCGATCTGGAACACCGCGAGCGCGAGGACCCAGGCGATGGCGAGCTGCATGCCCATCCCGTAGAGGGTCAGGCGGCGGCCGATCGCCTGCCACTGCGTCGCGACGGTCGTCATGCAGGGGGTGTAGGCGAGCAGGAAGACCAGGAACGCGAGGGCCGCCGGGGTGGGGTGGCCGCCCGAGGTCCGCTCGAACGTCGCCTTGATCCGGTCGCCGAGCGCCCCGGGCCGGTGGTCGTCGCCCGGCTCGGCCACGGCGTAGGTCTGCGCCATGGTCGCGACCACGGCCTCCTTCGCGACGAACCCGGTGACCATCGCGGCGGCCGGGTGCCAGTCGCCGAAGCCCAGCGGCTCGAACGCGGGCGCGACCGCGCGGGAGATCCCGGCCATCGCGCTGTCGTCGATCGGGCCCTTGCCGAACGGCTCGCCCTGCAGCGAGATCGACGACAGCAGCCACACCGCGGTGACCGTCCCGACGATGATCCCGGACGCCGTGCGCAGGAAGCCGCGCAGCCGCACCCAGGTCTGCGCCGCCGTCACCCGGACGGTCGGCACCCGGTACGGCGGCAGCTCCAGGACCAGCGGCTCGTGCGTGACGTCCCGGAACAGCGTGCGGCGCAGCAGCAGCCCGACCGCGACCACCATGACGATCGACAGGACGTACATGCCGAACACGACCGTCCCGGCCATGGAGCCGAAGAAGACCGACGCCATCAGCACGTACACGACCAGCCGCGCGCTGCACGACAGGTAGGGGATGACCAGCCCGAGCAGCAGCCGCTGCCGCGCGTTCGGCAGGATCCGGGTCGCCGACAGCGCCGGAACGTTGCACCCGAAACCGACCAGCAGCGGCAGGAACGCCCGGCTGGGCAGGCCCATCGTCCGCATCAGCCGGTCGGCGAGGAACGCGGCCCGCGCCAGGTAGCCGGAGTCCTCCAGCAGGGTCATCAGGACGAACATGACGATCATCAGCGGGATGAACGACAGCACCTGCCCCACGCCGCCGACCAGCCCCTGGACGACCAGGCCGTTCAGCCAGGCCGGGGCCCAGGAGAGGGCGGCGTCCGCGCCGCGGGTGACCGGCCCGTCGAACAGCGCGGCCAGGCCGTCCTGGAGGGGCTTGGCGAAGGTCGTGGTGGCGCTGAACACCGCCCACATGACGGCGAGCAGGATCGGCAGCCCGAAGACGCGCGAGGTGAGGACGCGGTCGACCTTGTCGGTGCGGGTGTCGGCGTCCGCGGACGCGTCCCGCCGGACGGACGCCTCCAGCACCTCGTGCGCCCACGCGTAGCGCTGGTCGGCGAGGGCGGCGTCGGCGTCCCACAGGTCGTCGTCGGGGTCGCCGGTCGCGGCGGCGAGGCGGTCGCCGAGCCGGGCCGCCTCGGCCTGGACGGCCTCCGGCGTCTCCTCCGGGAGGTCGCCGCTGAGCAGCGCGGTCGCCAGCCAGCGGCGGGGCAGGCCGTCAAGCTGCGGGACGTCCGCGACGACCGCCTCCAGCTCCGCCAGCACCGGCTCCGCCGCGCCGAGCCGCGGCGGGACGGGCGGGCGCGGGTCGTCCAGCAGCCCCGCGACGGCGGCGGCCAGCTCGTCCAT
>NZ_QURH01000099.1 GCF_003428695.1 Actinomadura logoneensis | reverse complement strand
ATCTGGCACAACCACCGCACCGGACAACCCACCACACGATCACTGATCGCCTACGACCACTAACTTCGGAACTACTCGTCTAGCAGAGCGGCCATTGGGAATCGGGTCCGGCCCAACGTGATTGACTTCTGTCCGATGCTGGCCAGATCCGTCCACGGACCATCCTCTCCTCCCTAGCGCTTGATCCTTTTCGGCGCTCGTATTCCCGGAGCGCTCGTTTGTGCAGCGGCGGGCGAAACCATGTGACAGTCGGAGTTGAGCGGACGGGGTGCTCTGGGGCGTGGCGTCAGATGGACGCCCCTCTTACGTTTCATTGGCTGCTCTCCGAGGCTCGGGCGGTCGATCGAGGCGGCGTGGCGGGACCGGACGGAACAGGCCGCCCGCCCCGGCGCGCCGGGGCGGGCCCCCTGGAAGACGTAGGGAAAGTTCTCACCGGGCGTGCTGGGGGAACCTGTCAACGCGGTTAGGCGGGTCCGCGCCCGGTGTCTCCCCCACTGTCGTGCTGATTGCGATGCTTCGGCGTCCGTCACTTGCGTTATGAGACCCGGTGTGCTGCCAGGATCGGGTGCATGAGTGATGTGGTCGGTAAGGGTTTCTGGTCGTGGTCCTACGACGAGGTGATGCGGCGTGAGGGGTCGGATCTGGATGTGCGTGTGGTGGTTGCGGGCATCCCGCAAGACGTGAAGAACGAGCTGAAGTACGACCAGGTCCCTTGGAGCCGTTTCTGGCACGGCTACGGTCCAGCGGTGAACGTGCCCGAAGACTTGGAGCAAGTAGCTTCTCCCGACGACCAGACCGCTGGGCGAGCCCTGAAGAAGCTAGGGGACGAAGTGCTGCATGAGGGGGGGACCTACCCGCCAGCGGCGCTGGCGACCCCGTTCTTGCTTCGTCTGGCCGTCGCGCCGGTAGCGCACCATCGTGCCGACCTCCTCTTGCTTGTCGGTGGAGCGGCACGGCGACGGTATTACGGGGACGGAACGCGGAAGGGGCTGCTCCAGATCGAGGATGACCACCCGATGGTCCTCTTGAGCGGCGAGCTGGAAAACTGGGCGGTACGGGCGGCGCGCATCGCGCTCACCGCTGACGTGTCTCTGCTGCTGGAGTTGCTCAATGATGCCGATGCGCGGGTCCGGTCGGGTGCCTGCTACGTGCTGGCCACGGTCTTGGACGGCACCGAGCTGGTTTCCCTTGCGTTGCGGCGACGGTTGGACGTTGAGGATGTGCCGGCCGCGCGCGTGAGCATCGTCCTGGCGCTCGCTCAACTGGCCGCAGAGCATCACGATGAGAGCACCGTCGAGCTGTTGCGGCAATGGTGGTCGGCTCCGGACCGGCCCGTCGATTGGCGTGTGAGTGCCGCGATCGGTTGGCTCTGCCTGGTCGACGATCCGGTCCCCGAGGAGCTTCGGACCCTGCTCACCACGCAGATCACCGATGAACTCGCCGAACAGCTCGGAGGCGTCCCGTGGATGGAAGGGGTCGACTGGGACGGTGGCGGTCTACGACGCTGCGTGCACCTGATGCTCAATCCTGAGGTGGACTGGCGGGCGGTGCATGGCGATCCTTGGGCCGAGCCGAGTAAGTAGTGCCCCGCCGCGCAGCTCCAACCGGCGGCTACAGGTGTCGATGAGATGTTGACTCTGTGTCACCGACGGGGAAGTATGGAGCGCAAAGCTTGCGACCTCGTCTGAAGGGGCTTTGCTGGGGTGAGGCTCAGACGGAAGGCAGAGTGCTGGTGATCGGACTTTCTCGGATGCCGGAGACGCATCGTGAACGAGCCTGGGAACGTCGAACGGTGACTGCGTCCTTCAACCTGCCTGCGGCTCGCGTGCACGAGTCCGTGACCTGGACTGCGTGCCTTTGATCCGCGCGGGCTGCGTGCACTGGCGATGGTGTTGGCTGTGAGCGTTGAACCGTCTAGCCGTGCCATCGTCGAGGCTGCCTGGCAAGCCGTGAGGGACGACGGGCGGGTTCGCACCGAGCTGATCGATGCCGCCTATGCCGAGCCTCGTCTTCGCGAGTTGTTCCCGTGGACTGGGATGGGGGAGTTGCATTTCAGCCGCTGTACCGGCCAGCGCTGGACATGGGACATCCTCTTCATTCAGCCTGCGCGGGAGGCGTATTGGGTATCGGGCCCATCACGGTCCGAGACACTGGGGCCAGTAGCAACTGCCGCCCAAGCCGTCGCGATGGTGGTCCAGCACCTCCCTGAGAAGTGCGGGCCGGCCTTCGTCGGCACGCCGGAAGAACTCGCCGCTCACGAAGCGATCGAGTAGCAGCTGAAGAGCCATGAGTGATCCGCCGAAAGGCCATCTCTTGCCCCCCCGCGCCGCAGGGGGCAAGAGATGGCCTTTCGGCGCGTTATTGGCCTGGATCGGGCGCGATCCAGGCGAGGTGCTGGGGGACCGGGTGCGGTCCGTGAACGGGAGACGGGGGGTTGATGGGAGAGACAGACAGCAAACGACGGAGTGAGGGTGGGGCGGAGGGCGCGAAGGCGTCGGTATCAGCGCGGGGTGGACCGGAGGACGTGCCGGATTCCGGTGTGGGTTTCGGAGCGGGAATGGGCTGCGTTGAAGGCGGCTGCCGAGCGGTCTGGGTGGGCATTGGGGGCGTTCGTCGCCGAGACGGCTTTGTCGGTGGTTGAAGAGCGGGAGCCGCTGGAGCATGAGCCGTGGCGAGAGGCCGTGACCTGCCTGATGCAGGCGTCCGGGCAGGTGAACCGGGTCGGGGTCAACCTTAACCAAGCGGTAGCCACGCTGCAGGCGACCGGGGCTCCGACTGCTGCGCTTGAGGGGTATGCGAGGACAGCAGAGCGCGTTCTTCTGCGGCTGGACGAGGCTGTGCAGGAGGCCCGGAGGAAGCTGCGGTGACCGTTCGTTGATTGCCAAGGTCCTGCGGCGGGATCGGGTTCATGGCGTGCTGCGGTACCTGTTCGGGCCGGGTGCGAACGTTGCGCCGCGGATTGTGGCTGGGTTTCGGCCCGCGCATCTCCTACAACCGACGCAGCGAGAGGACGGACGCTGGGACCTCCGGCACTTGGCTGAACTGCTGTCGCTGCCGGTGGAGGTTCTCGGGGATCGGAACCATCCTCGGCCGGTGTGGCATGTGCCGGTACGAGCGGCGCCAGAGGACCCGATCCTGAGCGATGAGCAGTGGGCGCAGGTCGCCCGCGAGGTGATGGACCGGTCCGGACTGGCCCCGGACGACGATCCGGACGGCGTCCGCTGGATCGCGGTCCGGCACGCCGACGACCATGTCCACCTTGTAGCCACCCTGGCCCGTCAGGACGGGACGCGTCCGAAGGTGTGGAACGACGCCTACCGCGTGCGGTCCGCGTGCCGGTCGATCGAGGAGACCTTCGGACTGCGGCAGACGGCTGCGGCCGACCGGACCGCGGCCCGACGTCCGACGTCCGACACGAGGAGAGACGGAGAAGGCACGGCGGATCGGCATGCCACGCGATGCGCGATCCGAACTGCGTCGGCTCGTGCAGACTGCGGCGGCCGGGGCCGGGAGTGAGGCCGCGTTCTTCTCCGGGCTTCAGGAGGCAGGCGTCCTCGTCCGGCTCCGGCACAGCGAACGCCAGCCGGACCAGGTGACCGGCTACGCGGTTGCAACGCGGGAAGGTCGGACGGCGAGCGGACACCCGGTCTGGTTCAGCGGTGGCAAGCTGGCCGCTGACCTCACCCTTCCCAAGCTACGGGCGCGCTGGCAGTCCGGAAGTCCGGCCGTGTCCGGACGGGATCTGTCAGAGCAGACCGCGCGGGCCTACCTGCGGACCGTCCTCCGGGAAGCCGCCGGACAGGCACGGACGCCTGCCGAGTTCGTTCAGCACTTGGAACGCGAGGGGCTGGTGGTTCGGCTTCGGCAGAGCGAGACCAATCCAGGTGAGATCACAGGCTACGCCGTCGCTCTTCCCGATCACTTAGATACTGACGGCCAGCTCCAATGGTTCAGCGGCGGGAAGCTGGCGGCCGACCTCTCGTGGCCGGCCTTGTGGCGCGCGCTGCGCGGCGGGGTGCCAAGGCCTCCACCCCCGGAACTGACGACGGAGGAGCGCAAGGCGATCTACCGGGACGCGACGAGGGCGGCGGAGTTCGCGACCGCCGAGATTCGCCGCAACACGGTCGTCGATCCACACCGTGCCCAGGACGCTTGCTGGGCCGCGGCCGACATGCTCAGATCGGCTGCGCTCGCGACCGGGAATCGCCACCTGGACCAGGCCGCGGACGCCTACGACCGTGCAGCCCGCGCACCATATGGACGCATTCCCCGCCCGACACCAGCAGGGATGCGGCTGCGCGGCATCGCCCGAGTCCTAGCGACCACCAGAGCCGGTGACGCGGGCTTCATGCTCCAACTCGCCGCCGCACTCGTGACACTCATCGAAGCGATCACAGACCTGCACCGCCTGCATCGCCGACAGCCCCAAGCGGACGCGGCCAGGACCGCGGCAACACTTATCCGCCGGACGACAGCGGAGCACCCCGAGCCACCCTGGTTGCTTCAGACCCCAGAAGCAGAGAAGCCAAGAGCGATCGCCTCGAACGCACTCCCGGACGTTCCGGAAGTAGCACCGGTGCGGGCGGAGCTGCCGCAGGGATGGCGACCCCCGTTCACTGCCAGTCCGCCCATTCGACGCGCGCCGGATCCAACGCCGAGACGACGCAGTCCGACCCGTTAAGACCCGCAGGGGCAGGCCGCCATGCTCATGACGGCCTGCCCAAGCGAAACGGCCTCAGGATGAGGTGTCGATCTGCAGGATGATCGCCTCGACGGCGTCCTGCAGATCGAGCAGCGGGTATCGAAGGGGCAGGCCGTCCTCGGTGCACCAGGCGAAGCCGTCGCAGGTGATGTCGATGCGCAGCCTGTCGAGGTGGATCGTGGTCGTACCGGGAGCGTCACTCACGCGCTTGGCGGGCAGGCCACGCGACCGAAGAGCGTGAAGGAGCTGCTGCCTCGCACGAAGCGGGTTCGGCTTCACGCTTGTGCCGATCCAGGGTTGCGGCAGAGGCAGCGTGAACCAGACAGCCTTCCCTTCCACCGGGTTCGCCTGGAGGCGGGCACGGCTCGGATGCGCGCCGACCGAGGCCGCGAGGGCGGCGACGATCGCGAGTCCCTTCCCGTGCTCGTCCAACAGGTAGTCGTCCGACCGGACAGGAATGACGTCGCGGGCGGTGTCGAAGACCGTGACCACCAGATGAGGGGAAGGGCGGGTGCGTATCCACGTCCAGAGCTCGGCGCTGCTGCTCGGCGCGTGGAGCAGCTGGTTGGTGGCCAGCTCCGAGACGGCGAGTGCACCGTCGTCGATGAGGTCGGACGGCAGTCCGAGATCGTTCATGACGATGGTGAGCGACGAGCGTGCGACGGAAGCGCAGCTCGCGTCACTCGGCAGAGGGAAGGAGCAGTGCCCTCCGGTGATGAGGTCGGGAGAGAGACTGTTCAGCACGGCACATCCCGCCCGTCCCGCCGCCCGCGCTGGCTCGGGACGCAGCACGCCTTCCTGCACGAGCCGACCTTGGCAGGATGCTCGAGGCGGCGCCGTCCTGTGAACCTGCGCAGAAGCCGGGAGAGCAACCCGCGCGGCCGAGGCTTGGGAGGTGCCGGGACGTCCCTTGTCCTCGGAGTCGGGACGCACCTCGCCGAGGTGCTCGGGACGCGCTGGGAAGCCGCAGCCGACGGCTGAGGAACTGACGACCAAGCAGGACGCCACTCCGTCCGTCGTGCGAGGACGACGAGCTGAGCATGCAGCTCCTCAGCCGTGGCCGCTTCCAAGAGGCGGAACGTACCGTCCGGCTCCTGGTCGAGGTGCCAGTAGCTCCCCGTCCACTCTCCCCACCATGCGACAAGCGCGGGATTGCGGGCGTGCAGCTCGGCGAGCACACGCTCCGGGTCAGGTTCGTGCCTTACCCAAGGCGACTGGCTCAGAGAAGAGGCACCCGCGTGCGGAAAGCGAACGGGGGCTGGCGGGGACGAGCCCGCGGGTTGGACTGTCCCCACACCCGGGGGATTCGTACGATTGTGCATTGGTTGGATCTCCAGAATCCGATCAAGGTCCCGGTCGGTGTGCCAGCACCGGCCGGGACCGCCTCCTCTGGCGGGGCACTCCTTCCTCGGTCCCTCGGGGCGGATGGCTTGCCTCATCTCACCCAGTGGATCTAGATCGACACGTTGAGTCATTGAGTTGTGGCGCAATCATGCGCCTTCGATCGCTCACCTGTCCATGCACTTGTTCAGATTCGGGCGTGACATTCTTGAGTTGATCAGCCAAAACGATCACGCGACTGTGTAAGGCTTCACGCCATGACCGAGCAGAGCCCGACCGTCAGGCATCGACGTCTGGCCCGCCAGCTTCGTCAAGAACGCGAGCGCGCGGGTGTGACGATGGAACGGGCCGCTGCGGCGCTCGGGTGGAGCCGCCCAAAACTTGTGCGGTTCGAGACGGCCAAAACAAGGCCGAGGCCCTCGGATGTCGAAGCGATGCTTGATCTCTACGGCGGCGACGAGGCGATGAAGCTCGCCCTGGTGGAGCTGGCGAAGCACGTCCGCAAGAGGGGTTGGTGGTCGGCGTTCAACGACGTGCTGACCGGGTCCTTCGCCGAGTTGGAGGATGACGCGGGCAGCATCCGCACATGGCAGGTCCAGACAGTGCCTGGCCTCCTCCAGACCAGCGACTACGCGCTTGCCGTGATTCGTGCGGGCAGCAAGGACGAACCTGAGGCCGTCCAACTGCGGCGACTTCAGGCGCGTATGGCTCGGAAGGCCGTCCTCGAACGCCAGGACGGTCCACAGTTCACGGCCGTGCTCGACGAAGCGCTTCTTCGGCGTCCTGTCGGAGGTGCATCGGTCATGGCCCGCCAACTCGACGCGCTTGCTGACGCGGCTCGCAAGCCCAACGTCAGTCTCCGAGTGCTCCCCGCGAGCGCGGGCGAGCACAGCGGACTGAACGGGTCCTTCGTCATCCTGGGCTTTGAGGGGGCCTTCGACCCCGATGTCGTCTACGTCGGCGGAGTCGCGGGCGAGATCTTCATCGAGGATGTGGAACAGGTTGCTCGTTGTACGGTGAGGTTCGACTGGCTGACTGATCAAGCGCTCTCCGAGGACGACTCGCTGGCCTTGATCGAGGACCTCGCAGAGGAGTACCGGCAGTCTTATGAGTCCTCACGTTGATCTCTCCGAAGCTCGCTGGCGCAAGTCGAGTTGGAGTGGGAGCACGGACAGTGACTGCGTCGAAGTGGCACCTGTCTCCAGGTTCATCGCCCTTCGCGACTCAAAGGCGCCGGACTCGGGCGCTCTCTTCGTCACTCCCACTGCGTGGCGCGCGCTGCTGCACTCCGTGGGACACCTGACGAACGACTGACAGGGATTCACGTTCACCTCCTCCGCCTCATCGCTGGCGCGGCGAAGGAGCACATGCCTGCATGACCGAGGGGGTCGCAGAGTGGACGGCCTTGACCTCTCCGGCGCGAGTTGGCGAAAGAGCTCCAGAAGCGACGCCACGCGAGAGTGCGTAGAGGTCGCGGCCGTCGCCTCGCACGTGCCCATCCGCGACTCGAAAGCCACGGACGTCGGGACCCTGCTCGTGACGCCCATTGCCTGGCGCGCGTTGCTGCACTCCCTGGGAGCGCGGGCGAACGGCTGATGTGATGGTGTCGGTGCCTGGTGGCAGTATCCGGCGCCATGACTGCCTCGACCTCTGACTATGCCTGGTTCAGTGACTTCCGGCGTGGCTGGCTCTCTGAGTCGTACTGCCTCTCTCTGATCCAGGGGCTGGCTCCCGCCGAGTTCCTGGCGCGGCTCGGCGCTGATGTCCAGGGTGAGTTCCAGGGCCTGGAGGCCTACGCCGACCTGGACGAGGAGTTCCAAGACGGTCAAGTGGTGTACGGCGACTACATGTTGGTGGGTGCAGCGTCGGTTCCTGGCTCGGACGGCCCCTGGACGCTGGCTCTGGAGGTCAACGGCAGCCTCGGCATCGACGACCGGTTCATGGGGCCGGCGTCCGCTGGGACGCAGGCCATCTCGCACTTCCGCAACGCCAAGGCCATCACCTACTTCCACTGGTGGCAGGACGGAGAGAAGCGCACCGCTTTCGAATGGCCTCGAGAGCGTTCCGGCAGCACTCCCGACGCACTGCTGGAAGTCATGCAGCGGGTCGGCTATGACCTCGACAGTGACGACCGAGACTTGGGCACTCCCGGGCTGTTCGCACTGGCCGAGGAACTCACCGGCGTCCGTGTCACTGCCGAGATGCTGGAGAGCGCCACCTACACCGCCGGGATCGTCACCATCCCCGACCAGGAATGGACCAGCGTCGTTATCCACAGCACGGACGCCACTGGCGAACGCACCTACAAGGAGATCACCCGGGAACAAGTGGAGCAGGCCATGGCTGAGCACCGCGAACAGTCCGCGAGGCCGCTCCCGCCGCACCCGGACCCGATCGTGTTCCGCCTGGAAAGCGATCCGCAGCCAGACCAGACCTAAACGGAAGTCCGAGCCTCCAACTCTCATGGCCACGTCCCACGATGGTTGTGGAGCGACTACTCAGCGTGGCAATGTTGGAGCGCAAACAGCTTCAAGCTTTGTTAAGTAGTCGGAGAGTGTGCTGCTGAGTGCCTCGTTCGCTGACCTGGAGTGCGTTGATGTCTGAGCAAGCAGGCCGTGATCCCGATGTGCTGACCACCGCGGAGCTGGCGGCGAAGTTGGGGTTGTCGGCGCAGACCGTCCGGCGGATGGCCAACGCCGGGCAGACCCCCGCGCTCAAGACCGGCAAGGACTTCCGGTACTCCTGGGAAGCCGTTCGCGAGGTCCTTCGGCAACCGCATCGTGAGCCGGAGCTGTCCGTCCCCAAAGAACCCGAGCCGAAGAAGGGTGCGGGATACCGTGCGCAGCGCCGGGCTCGGTCTGGCGCTGCGTCCACTGCCAGCGAGAACTGAACCGGCTGTCCACCCGCGTGCGCTTACGACGGCGGGGGGTCGTTCGTGAGCGGCGCGACGACTCGTGAAGCAGGTGATTGTGAGCAGTATCGACAAGCGCATCGCCGCCCTGACCTCCTGGAGCAGAACGCACGACCGCAAGAAACGGACCCAGCCCGCCCGTGACGCCTTCCTCGCTCGCTTCGAGCGCGAGGTTGATCCGGACGAGCAGCTCGCTCCCGCGGAGCGGCGGCAGCGGGCCGAGCATGCGAAACGGGCTTACATGCTGCGTCTAGCCAAACGGTCGGCGCAGGCGAGACGGAAGCGGTGAACGACGAAGGCCCCGGGCGGATGCCCGGGGCCTTCGCGTTCCTGCTCAGTCCTCCATGATGCGGTCGTAGGTGCGGCGGGCGCGTTTGCTGGCGGCGCTCTTGCCGTAGCGGCGGAGCATCTGCGGGGACGTCCAGCCGTTGAGTTCCATCAGGTCGCCTTCGGCGCCGCCCCGGTCGAGCCAGGTGTGCGAGAAGTGGTGGCGGAACTTGTGCGGGTTGACGGCGACGCCGCACTCCTCACCGCGTCGGGCGACCATCTGGTAGACGTCGTTCGCCGTCATGGGCGGGCGGTTGTTGGCGCCGAGCCAGAGGGCACGGTTGGACGCGGTGTGCTTGGCGCGGACGCGGATGTAGCGGTCGACGGCGCGGGCCGCTCCGTGGCCGAAGCGGACGATGCGCTGCTTGTTGCCCTTGCCGGTGACCAGGAGTTCGCGGCGCATCAGGTCGAGGTCGCTGCGGTCCTGGTCCTCGGGGTTGTACTTGATGCCGACGAGCTCCGAGAGGCGGAGCCCGGTCGAGCGGAAGAGCGTCAGGATGGCGAAGTCGCGACGCTGGACGAACGTCCGGCCCTCGCAGCCGCGCAGGAGCTTGTTGAGCTCTTCCTCGGTGAAGACGGGGACGACCTTTTCGCCCACGGCCGGGGGCCGGAGCTTGGCCATCGGGTTCGGGAGTTCCTCGTCCTCGGACCACCAGCGGAAGAACTGCTGGAGGGCCCGGTACTGGTTGTTCGCGTAGCTGTCGGAGTAGGTATCGAGCAGCCAGACCATCCAGGCCCGGACGTCGTCGGGGATGACGTCGTCCCAGTCGGTGTGGGTGGTCTTGTCGCGGAGGTGCGCGGCGGCGAACCATTGCGTCGCTTCGACGTAGGTTCGTACCGTCTTAGGGGATTTGCCCTCAGCGTTGAGGTGGAGGGCGAAGGAGTTGATCGCGGCCTGGTAGGAACCCGCCTGCAGGTTCTTGGGCCGCCTGCGATGCGTACCCATCGTGGGAAAGTTTTCCTCTGTTCCAGCGGTATACACCTGGGGTGATCAACCCGTTACCGGTGTTCTCGCTGGTCAGAGGCAAGATGTGGGCAGGGGCGGGGTCGAACCGCCGACCTTCCGCTTTTCAGGTAGAGCAACACCCCTACCGGCTGGACGCCCCACGAGGTCGGACGGTGCTCGATGGGGCCTCGTGGTGGCGGCCGGTGCCCGCTGTTGCTGTCATCGTTGCTGTCACATGCGGGGGCGTTGACCTCGGCTCTTAAGCCGCCTGACGTGGCGCTCATGCTGTCCCGCGTGGCGCCGCTGGGCGCGGTCCACGAGCAGCGTGCGCGGATCGGTCGCCAGCTCGTACAGCTCGACCTCGAATGGGTCGGCGTCGTACTCGATGAGACGGGCCAGGGCGTCCCGGTCCTGCTCGGCGGTAGGTCGCTTGCGTACTTCGCTCCGCCAGCTCATTCCGCTCAGCTCTGCCTCGTCCACGTCCAGACAGTACCTCCGGTGTCGCGGGTGGTTCCAGTGCGTTCGGATGTCGCTCCGATGGGCCCGATGTCGGACGCGTCGTCCGGAGGCCCTGCATCGGAAGCGCCCGGTGAGGCTTGGATATCGAGCGATTCATTACGAGTCTGAAGAACAAGATCCACCTCCGTCCCGGCCCGCCGTTAGCAATCCCGTTAGCACGTCCACCCAGCATCGTGAGAATAGATCTGATGCGCCTCTGCCACTGGTTCATCTACGTGCCCCGGTGGATCTTCGCGAAGAACGGCTTAGTGATCACGCGGCCGTACGAGAGGTGCATCTACAGGCGTTCGGCCGCCAGGGTGACCACGTGGTCGCCTTGCTGGAAGCACTGCGAGAGCGGTTCATACCACAAGACGGTTTGTCTTTGGTTGCCGTGGAGGTCGGTCAGGTCGTCGGGCATGTGCTGTCCTCGGGGAGTCGGCTAGACGCTCCTCGTCGGCTCGTTCCGGTGCAGGTCCTGAGCCCGCTGGGAGTCTTGCCCAGCCGGCAACGGCGAGGCATCGGGACTGCTCTTGTGCGGCGCGGTCTGGACGCCCTAACAACCAGGTCGGTTCCGGTGGTGATTCTGGAAGGGGAGCCTGACTTCTATCCGCGTTTGGGGTTCTCTCCGGGCGGTGCCTTAGGCTTTCGCAACCGTCTCTGCGGATCCCCGATGCCCGCTTTCCAGACAATCAGGTTGCCCGCTCACGAGCCGTGGATGACAGGCGCTCTCGTTTACCCGGACGTCTTCTGGCAGCATGA
The DNA here is from genome assembly GCF_003428695.1 of Actinomadura logoneensis. GTDB lineage: Bacteria > Actinomycetota > Actinomycetes > Streptosporangiales > Streptosporangiaceae > Spirillospora > Spirillospora logoneensis. Next base: position 53,032 of record NZ_QURH01000099.1, on the reverse strand, counting down.
CGCCGTGGGCCTGCGCACTTCCGCCACCTGACATTTAAACCAACGGATGGGTTGCTTGCCTCCGCACTCTACGCGCGGACGCACGCCGCTCCGGGGTGCTCGTTCGCGCGAACGGCGCGTAACCTCGTGACAGACCTAACCGCGCGAATGAGTGGCCCGGCTCGCGGGGGTCCAGGGGGCGGCGCAGCCCCCTGGTTCGCGCTCGGTGAGCCTTGCTGCTCGCTGGAGGGGGTTTGTGATCTACAGAAGCTGGAATGTCCCGGAAACTACAACACCTAGTAACCGGTCAACCAACAGCTCAGTGAACTCTCGCGTAGTTGACGCCTTTAGGAGATCATCGAGCGAGAGAACAATCAGACGATGCCCTCGAGATTGGGCCATTGCTGCTTTATGGTAAGCCGATTTAAGTGTTTCCGGATCGCCGGTTACTCCATTGGCGACAACGAGCACGCCAAGTTCAATGCGACGGTTCTCGAGCTTGTCGATGAATTCTGCAATGGTTGAGGAGTCGACTGGATTACTCCAGTTTTTGCATTCGACCAGAAATAGATGCGGAAAGCAGGCCAATCCATTCGACATTCGCGTGTTGGCTACCGCGATATCGATCTCTTCGCTATTGTAGTGATTGAGTGCATTTCTGCGGGTCCTCAAACCCGGGACCTGATCCAGCAGGTAGCAGAATAGTTCTTCGAATGCCCTGCCTCGGTCGGTGGTTGCAAGCGAGGTATTCATGCAGGTTCTGAGAAGCGAATTAATCACAGTGACCGAATACGTCACCATATTAGATCTCGCTCCGCTGCTTCGGCGAGCTCCTCGCTTAGGATGCGCCGAAAGTCTTTGTTTCCCAGTCGGTGTATCAGGTCTTCAAGGGCGATCCTGACCACCAGCGGCGTAGCTCTCTTGGATGGCAGTTTGCGCCCGTCGGCATCATGATAGATAAGCACGCCATATTGGCAATGTCGCCTTAGTACAGCTTCCCGGAGGCGCAGCTCCTCATCATGCAGTCGCCTCTCGTCCAAACGTCCGGCTTTTATTTGTATGTAGGTTATGTCGCCCGAAAGACGGTCGGGCAGCACTGCGAGGTCGTACCCTCTATCGCCTGCGCTCATTTCGGAATGTTCGGCGAAAGCAACCCCGGCAGCTCGCAGAAGCTCACCTGCTAGTTGCTCTGTTTGCATCGCCCGCCGTCCCGGATCATTCCCTCGCGAAATCTCCCTCAATGATTGCAGGAAGTAGTTCTGATCTATGTAGCGTTTGTCCGGTTCCTGCGAAGACGACTGACTATCTTCGCGAGATTGAGCTGCGGTCAATGCCCAGAGGTGTAGGCGTAGACTTTCAAAGTCGTCGACTGGGCTAGATATGACCGTCAGTGATGAAATTCCCTTGGGCGGCCGCAATGGAGGTGGTACGACTAGGCAAGTAGCGGCCCCTTTCTCAAGTGCCCTACCGACGCGAAGAAGAACTTCAAAATTTGTAAGTGTGAGAGATTTATCGGAATTGGGATCCGAGTTATCAACGTCGTCGAGCGTGGTGGGTCGCAGGACGCCGATGACAATTGCTGGCACTGGTCGCTCGATCAGTTGATCAGCAAAGGCGCTGCCAATGATCACCGTTTCATCAATCCCAGCTTCATCGCACGCCTGAATAATATGTGTCAGGTCAACGCCACCGGCCCGAATGATCGCCGCGTCCACGGCTGCCCCTATCCATGTTCTTCTCTGGTCCCAATAACGGGCGTCGATGATGCCCGGGTTACCGTCTCATTGAAGGTCGCGTACAACCCCCAGTATGCAGCCTAGGCATACGGAACGACTCGTGAGCACATTATGCGTTGGACGAGATCAGGAAAGTTGGTTGCGGACGGCTGACGCGGCGCGGCGGGACCGGACGGAACAGGCCGCACGCCCGGCGCGCCGGGGCGGGCGGCCGCTGGCGACGCGGAGCGGCGCCCTTGAAGACGTAGAGAAAGTTCTCATCCGGGGCTCTGGGGTCACCTGGTCACTACGATCCCAGCGATGCGGAGCTTCATGATCATCTGGATCATCTGGTTGATCTCGTCGTTGGTGTGTGCCGTCTTGGCAGTGATGGCTGTGAGCATGTTCGAGTTGTGGGCTGAATCTGGTGGGCAGGGTTGATCAGTTCACGAGCTTACGGAGGGCTGTGCGGGTTTGGTCGGCGAGGCTGACGGCTGCGCCGTGGCGGTTGTCGACCGTGGTGGTGATGCCGGGTGGCGGGGCGTCCTGGAGGGTGCTGGTGTACTCGTCCCAGTGGTTGAGCTTCCAGGCGTCGCGCGGGGCATCTCGGGTTTCGATGTAGTCGTGCATGGTGTCGTTGTCGCTGTGGATCCAGATGGCGGCAACATCGACGCCTCGGGCTTTGCAGCGGTGGGTGAGGCGGTCGAGCCATCCCGGGGTGTGGAGCTCGGTGGCGAACGGAGCCGAGACGATCATGGAGATGTTGGCGTCGATGTTGGCGTAGGTGCTGTTCATCAGGCACCGGTACTCGTGCGGGCGGATCTCGCGCTGGTAGAGGTCGGTGTGGCGGTCGTGGGGGTCTCCGCCGAGGGAGATGAGCAGGCGTTCGGTCATGCGGCGGGTCATGGCGTCCTTGTCCAGGACGGCCCAGCCGGTCAGGTCCGACAGGAAACGCGCGAACTCGGTCTTGCCTGATCCGGCGTAACCGCCGACCAGGACCAGGAGCGGGGCCGCGGTCGCGGTGGTGACGCGGCGGGTGTGCAGGGCGCCGGCGATGCGGGCCTTCAGTGCTTCGGCCTGGGGGAAGAACGGCGACAGGTCGACCGGTGGGGTTGGGATCTTGCCTCGGGCATGGGCGGCCTTGGCCTCGATGACCGAGAGCGGGACATCGCTGGCCCGGGCGATGTAGGGCAACCAGTCGTCCGGAATGCGCTCGCCTCGCTCCCACCGGGACACCTCGTTCCGGGTGAGGGTGGCTTTTCCAGAGAGCGAGCACAGTAGGTCGGCCTGCTGGCGCTGGCTCCGGTCGCCGCGCAGGCGTGCGAGGTACTGGCCGAAGTCGCGTTGGCGCTGCGTGGGCATCACGGACCTCCCGTGCTCCAAGTCTGGCCCCCGCCTGGCCCCCTGTCAGGCTCCTCCGCGGAAGTCGAGTGCGCGGAATGCTTCGTGGCGTTCCACTTCAGCGAACGAATCCGTTCTCTTCCGGACGAATTCGGCGTCCTTCGTGAGGTCTCGCCATGGCTCCCAACCAGTGTCCCGACGATGTGGCCCTGGCCCAGCTCCGCAACGACTTCCCCGGCCATCGCATCTGGCGCTCCGCGCGCTTAGACGGGCGGCTGGGTGACTGGGTGGCATCCCTGCACGACCCCGCCGCAGGGATCGACCCCACAGTGATCTGTTCCGACGCGACCGCGTTGCGCTCCGCCCTGGAGGAGGAGAGGCAGCAGGCGGCCGTACGGAACGAGGACCGGTGATGGCTCCCGACCCCCCGGGCGGCTCGTCACCGGAGGGGGCCGCTGGGAGGGCGGCCCCTGTGGGAGGGGAAGGAAAGGCGGCGCGGTCGGCGGGGGTTCCCCCTGCCTCGTCGGCTGCGCCGTCTTCCGAATCCTTCGGCGAACGGTGGCGGACACGGTGGGTGTGCCGTCGTCTGGATCGGCTCGCGCGGGATCTGGGACGGCTCGGCTGGGCGTCCGCGCCTCGGTACTCGAACTCGCCGCCGGAACTGCTCGTCCGGTCCTCGCTCACGTCCTCGGTCGGCGACACGGTGAGTGTCGTTCGGGGTGAGCGGACGTGGTGGTACCGATCGAGTACTGGGGCCTGGCTCGGGCCGTGCTACGCGCCGTCGCGTGCGGCCGAGACCGTGGGCGAACTGCTGCGGTCCTGGGGCATCAGGCCGGGCGTCGAGTGATGGACGTAGCGCCGCACGAACAGCAGGTGGTGGCGGCGCTCAAGCGTGAGTTCGGCTGTGTGCTGTCGGCCTGGTACGGGCGTGCGACCGGTAATTGGTGGGCGCTGGTGCGCCTGCATTGGGGGTCGCGGCTGGTGGAGGCTTCTACACCTCGACAACTGCGCGAAGCGGTGATGCGGGCCGACGTCTGGCCTTGGCCGCCTGTTCGACGTCGCACGTCATGACGTGGTTCAGCCGAGGGTGGCCCGGCTGATGCGCTTGGCGGCCTCGGCTGGGTCTGTCTCGTGAGTGCGAATGGTGAGGTCGAACGTGACGGCCTCACCATTCGTGCGTCGGTCGGCTTCGGCCTCGTCCCATGCGGCTAGCCGGCTGGCGGTGTCGGTGTCTCCGCGGTGGGTTGAGCGTGCGGCGGTCACCTCGCGTGGGACGCATAGGCGGACGCGCGTCCAGGTGAGTGGGACGGCGGAGCTGAGGGCGGTCACGCCGGGGATGTCACCCATGTGGACGATCGGGATGCGTCCGGCGTCAATGAGGGCGTCGATGTCGTGGCGGTCGACGGCGTAGCGGTTGCCGTAGCGCTCAGTCTCGATGACCAGGCGGCCTTCGGCCCGGAGGGCGTCCAGTTCGGCCGCCGACACGTAGCGGTAGCCGGCGCTGCGGCCCGTCCCGGCCTTGAGCTTGGTCAGCAGGACGAACCGGTCGTCCAGCCGGGCCAGTTCGGCCGTGATCGTGTCCTTGCCGCTGGCCGGGGGGCCGTAGAGGATGACGCCGCGCCTGGTCACGTCAGGATCTTACGCAGCGCCTCCCTGGTCTGGTCGGCGATGCTGATCGCTGCGCCCAAGCGGTTGTCGATCGTGAGGTGGACGCCGGGCGGGCTGCTCTGGGTGTTCAGGCCCTCGGCGTACTGCTCCCAGTGGGTCAGCTTCCACGCGTCGCGGGGGGCGTCGCGGAACTCGATGTACTCGCGCATCGAGTCGGCGTCGCACCGCACCCAGATCGCCGCGACGTCCACGCCCTTCGCGCGGCAGCGGTTCGTGAGGCGGCTCAGCCACGCCTCGTCATTCAGTTCCGCGATGAACGGGGCCGCGAGGATCGTGGAGATTCCGCAGTCGATGTTGTCGTTTGCGGTATCCATGAGGCATTTGTATTCGAGTGGCCTCACGTGATCCATATAGAGGCTTGTGTGACGGTCGTGAGGGTCGCCGCCCATGCTCTCCAAGAGGCGTTCTGTGAGACGCCGGGTGAGTGAGTCCTTGTCCAGGAACGTCCAGCCTGAGATGTCGCCGAGGAAACGGGCGAATTCGGTCTTTCCCGATCCGGCGTAGCCGCCGACCAGGACGAGGACGGGCTTGTTCGAGCCGTCGGTGAGGGCTCGTCCTCGCCAGGCGGTGACGACGCGGTTCTTCAGGACGTCGCCCGCCTCGGGGTCGCGGTCCTGGGTGGCGTCGGTGACCTGGTCCAGGCCCTTGGTGATCGTGGACGCGGCCTCCTCGGTGGCGCCTGGCTCGGTCGCCGGGCTGGGGACCGGGACGGCCGCCGTCGGCTCGGCCACGTTCTCGCCGGGGAGCGGGAGGCGAAAGCCGAGGTCAGGCTCGGTTGAGCGGTACATGAGGCAGTAGGCGCGCCGGTAGTGGGGGCCGGGGTAGACGGTGCCGTTCTCGTGCCGCCAGAGCGTCTGGAAGTCGCCTCCGATGTGCAGCCCGTGCCGCTCTCCGATCCGTCTGAGCTGGTCGCCCGCGGCCTCCAGGCTGAGGCCGTGGCTCTCGCGCCGCTCGCGCAGGCGCTCGGGCTGCCATCCGGGACGGGGCTTGGTCGCGACCATGGTTCCACCTTTTCCGATCATTGCAGAAAGCGGAGCGTTCCGGGCGTCTGAATGATCTGCGCGGGGCTTGTGAAAGCGGATGTATAAACCGCTGTTCAGCATCCTGGCGAACCGCCTGTGATGGGAATCACGCGCCTTCTCCGATGGAATTTCGTGCACCGAACGGCAGCGCGGACGAACCACGAGGGGGCGGTTCCCGGTGACGGCGAACGGCGGCGGGGGTCAGACTCCGGAAGAACGTCTGGAACTGATCCTAGAAGAGCTGGACGAGATCATTTGCCGGGTCGATCAGATCGCGGCGTCGCTGGGTACACCGCCGCCTCGAGTCGGCCGACACGCTCGCCGAGGTCCCGGACGGCCGCCAGAACCTCCGAAAGCTGCTTCATGAGCGGGTCGTCGGCGTTCGGTTCCCCGGGAGCGCCGGCCTCGCTCGCGTCCCGGACGAACACGCCCTTGCCCTGCTGGCCGATCACCCTCCCCTCCGTGCGGAGGACGCCGATCGCGGACTTCACCACGCCGGTGGACGACTCGTACCGCTTCACCAGCTCGGCGATCGAGGGCAGTGCGTCGCCGGGGGCCAAGGTCCCGTCGTTGATCTGTTTCCGCAGGTCATCGGCGATCTGGAGGTATCCGGGCCGCCCGGTCTTCTTGACCATCGTCCGCCTTCCGTCGGGGGCTCGCCCCCAAGTTCAGCACAGCTCGCCGACCAAGTGAACAAGGAAGTCCTTGACAGCTTGGACGACTAAGACGACTATGTTGTCTAGGTAGTCACTCGATCACCGGAGGTCACCATGCGCACCATCCCCGTCGACGCCGCGGCCCTGACGTTCGTCTGCGTCTCGCCGCCCCGGCCCAAGCTCGTCTCGCAGGAGACGGGAGAGATCAAGGTCGACAAGGACGGCAACACCGTCTTCACCGTCGGCCTGTCCGCCGCCGACGCGATGGGCCGCGTCGAGCTGATCAACGTGGCCGTCTCCCACGACCCGGACCTGACGGTCGGACAGGTCGTCCAGCCGGTCGGCCTGGTCGGGATGGCCTGGGAGCAGAACACCGGCGGTCGCCAGCGGTGGGGGATCGCCTACCGCGCCAAGCAGCTCAACGCCGTCACACCCGCCGCCACCGCCGTTCCCGACGCGGCCTGAGAAAGGGACTGACCCGAGATGGCGAACGTCATCCTCGCCCTGGTGGGCCTGGCCGCTGCCGCGGTGGCGGCCGGGCTCTGGGCCTGGCGCAGCTTCCACCCCGTGTCGTGGTGGTACGTCGTCCAGTTCCCCGGCCGCGCGGTGCTGGCCTACCTGACGTGGCATCACGTCGCGTCCGGCTGCTCGCTCACCACAGGCCGGCGACGCTGGCGGCTCACGCTTGATGCTCTTCCGGTCGTCGGGGAAGCGGCCAGGAGCACGGCGACGGTCGTCCAGTACAGGCGTCGGGTTCGGCGAGTCAACGTCGAGAAAGCGCCGCGACTCGGCCTCATGCGGCCCACTCGGCTGGGCTGGCGGGTGCGCGTCCGCCTCGTGGACGGACAGGTCCCCGCCGACTACGAGAGGGCCGCCGAGGGCATCGCGCACGCCTGGCGCGTCCACTCGGTTCGGGTCGTGGACGTCCGGCCCGGTCGGGTCACGCTGTGGGCGACCATGCGCGACCCGCTGACCGAGGTGACGGTGACGCCGGAGACCGGCGAACTGCTCAAGGTCCGTCCGGGCAAGCTGGAGAACGGCGACGACTGGGTCATGGACTTCCGGACCATGCCCCACCACCTGAACGCCGGGGCGACGCAGTCGGGCAAGTCCACGCTCATGAACGCGGTGATCAAGGGCCTTGCTCCTCAGCCGGTCGCGCTCGTCGGGTTCGACCTGAAGGGCGGGGTCGAGCTCACGCCCTACGCTCCGCGCCTGTCGGCGCTGGCCACGACGCGCAGGGAATCGGTCGTCCTGCTGGAAGACCTGGTGGGCGAACTGGAACACCGGATGGCGCTGTGCCGGGCGCACGGTGCGCGCAACGTCTGGAAGCTGCCGGTGGACCTGCGGCCGGTTCCCATCGTGGTCCTGGTGGACGAGGTCGCCGAACTGTTCCTCATGGCGGACAAGAGCGAGAAGGACGAGATCGCCAAGACCGGAACCGCGCTGCTGCGTATCGCCCAGCTCGGCCGTGCGTTCGCGGTCTACCTGATGGTCTGCGGTCAGCGGATCGGCTCTGACCTGGGGCCCGGCGTCACCGCGCTCCGCGCCCAGCTCTCCGGCCGAATCTGCCACCGCGTCAACGATCCCGAGACCGCGAACATGACGCTCGGCGACATGGACCCCGCCGCCCTGGACGCGGCCCGCGCCATCCCCGCCGAGACTCCCGGGGTCTGCGTCGTCGCCGGTACGGACGGCTCCTGGTACCGGGCGCGCTCGGTCTACGTCAGTGAGGAAGACGCCGAAGCCGCCGCCCGCGAGTACGCCCACCTCGCTCCGGCCTGGGGCGACCTGATCGGCTCGTCGGCCCCACCTGCGTCCGCGCGGGCCTGGCCCAAGGCCGCATAGGCCGGCCTCTGCTCCTTCGGCTCGGCGTGAGCCCTGATCACGCCAGGTCCCTACCCGATCCATGCCTGAACCGCCTGGGAGGTACCCGCCATGAACGCCCGCATCATCCCGTTCCCGCGCCGTCCGCGCCCTGCCCTTGTCGCCGTTCCCGTCTCGCCGGTGACGGTCGGTTGGGACGCCGCCCGGCGGCTCTACGTCGCCCGCTGCCCGCGGTGCGCCGACGCGTTCACCGCGCTCGGCCTGGCCGACGCGGACGACTGGGCCGACGTCCACACCTGCGACGCCGAGTTGGTCGCTCTGCTCGCCGAGGTCGTCGGTGCTGGGTGGGCCGCCTGATGGGGCGTCCGCGTGCGGTGCTCGCGGACTCCGGGCCGGTGCTGGTCCTGGCCCTCATCGCGGCGGCGGGCTCGTTCACCCACATCCGCGACACCGCCGACCAGCATGGACAGCACGGCCCAATGGCCTGGGCCGTCGCGGTCTGCATCGACCTGACGTGCGTCATGGCCGCCCGCGAACGCCAGCGCGACCGGCGAACCGGCCGACGCTCCGAAGCCCTGGTGTCCTGGCCCGCGGCTGTCCTGGTCGGCGGCATCCTGCTCTCGCTGGCCGCCAACCTCGCCCAAGCGGAGCGCTCGGCCTGGGGCTGGGTCGTCGCCGCCACTCCGGCCAGTGCGTTCCTGGTCGCGGTCTCCATGCTCGAACGCCGCAACGCGGGATCCCGGAGGGCACCGGCTACCGACGCCCTGACCGTTCCGCCGTCCTTCGGCAACCCCGACGCCCTGCCGGACGCTCCCGCCGCTCCGGCTGCGGCTCCGGTCCGCCCCCAGATCACTGCCCCGGCTCGTCCCGAGCCTGCTCCGGCGGATGAGCCCGCCTCACCACCCGCGCCGCTGGTCGCCTTCGCGCGCCGCGTCGCCGACGAACACCACGCCCGTCACGGGTGCCCGATCCCCGCAGACGCGCTACGCGCCCGCCTGGGCGTGTCCGACCAACTCGCCCGCGACCTGCTCGGCCACCTGACCGCCGCCTGAGTCCAAGGGAGAACGCACGATGACCGACCTCATCCGCCCGTTCGAGCTCTTCGACCGCCTCAAGTTCGTCCTGGGCCTGCGCGCCCTGGCGGCCTTCCTGGAGGAGAACCCCGGCGTCCCGATCACACGCGGGACCCGTGACCTGATGTTCTTCACCAACTCGGACGACTGCGAGTTCTGCCAGCGCGCCGAGATCGACCGGATCGCGGCCCTCCTCGACGTCACCCCGGAGGACGGGACCGCCGAGGGCGGCCACTACACCGCGACCAAGTGCTTCGGGCCGCTCGCCTACAAGGCGGTGTTCATCCCCGGGAAGTGCCGCTGCGCCTCCAAGACCGGCCGGGCCGCCTGATGCTCGCCATCCCTCCGACCTCGGGACCGGAACCGCGGTTCTGGTACCGCTGCCGGGCCTGCGGCCACTCCCGCGCCTCCGACTGGCCTGACCTCCCGTCCGACCTGGACGGGACGTCCTGCAACTCGTGCGGCTCGGAGGAGATCACGCTCTTCGAGATCGCCACCCGCGCGGCCATCCGACTCCCGCGCCCGCTGATCCCGCCGCCCGTCCGCTACCGCTGCGCTGACTGCGGCTCCGGCGGCCTGACCAGCGACGGCGACACCTGCCCCGCCTGCCTCGGCGCGGGCTTCCTCTAGACCGTCCCACCCGCCTGGAAAGGACCACGGCCCATGTTCTTCCGACGCCTCGGATTCGCCGCCTTCTGGATCGTCCTCATCCTCTTCGTGGTCAACAACCCGGCCATCGCCGCCCACACGACCAAGGGCCTCTTCGCCCTCCTCGGCCACATCGCCGAGGGCCTGGCCCGCTTCGCCACCGCCTTCTGACCCCCCTCGCCACACGCCGCCCTTGCCGGGGCCGGCCGCGCACGGCCCCGGCACCGACCCCAGACAGGAGGACCGCCGACCATGACGCACTCATCCGCCGCACCGCTGGTCACCCCGCTCGCCGCGTTCTCCCTCGCTGCCTACCTCGACGGCCCCGACTACCCGCGTCTCGCGGCCCGTCTGCGCCGCCTCAACGGATGCGCCCAACCGATCCGCCTGCGCGGCCGCGTCGAACACCGCGACCCGCTGACCGGCGAACAGCTCCACCGCTACACCACCGCCCACGAACCCGGCGGCGTCCTCCGCGTCGCCTGCAAGACCCGCCGCGCGTCCCGCTGCCCGGCCTGCGCCGAGACCTACCGGGCCGACACCTACCAACTCATCCGCGCGGGCCTGGTCGGCGGAAAGGGCGTCCCCGACTCGGTGACCTCGCACCCCGCCGCGTTCGTCACCCTCACCGCCCCCTCCTTCGGCCCTGTCCACACCCGCCGGGAGAAGAACGGCCACGTCCAGCCCTGCCACCCCCGCCGCAACGCCGGATCCTGTCCCCACGGCCGCCCCGCTTCCTGCACCGCCCGCCACAACACCGACGATGCGCGACTCGGCGAACCGCTGTGCCCCGACTGCTACGACTACGCAGGCTCGGTCCTGTTCAACGCTCTCGCCCCGGAACTGTGGCGCCGCTTCATCCTCGCCCTCCGCCGCCGCGTCGCCAAAGCCGCGGGCCTCACCCTTGCCGAACTGAACGCCGCCGCGACCCTCTCGTTCGCCAAGGTCGCCGAGTACCAGCGCCGGGGCATCGTCCACTTCCACGCCGTCATCCGCCTCGACGGCCCGGACGGCCCGACCTCACCGCCCCCGTCCTGGGCCACCTATGACGCCCTCGCCGAGGCCATCACTCAGGCCGTTCCGGCGGTCTCGGTCACCACCCCGGACGCTCCCGTCGTCCCGTCCCGCCGCCTCACCTGGGGCACCCAACTCGACGTCCGCCCGATCACCACCAGCGGAGACCTCACCGACCAAGCCGTGGCCGGCTACATCGCCAAGTACGCCACCAAAGCCGCCGAGTGCCTGGGCACCCTCGACCGCCGCATCGGCCCAGCTGACAACCTCAACGCCCTCCCGGTCACCCCGCACGCCCGCCGCCTGATCGCCGAATGCCTGCGCCTCGGCTCCCTCGACGGCCTGGCCGCCCTCCGCCTGACCGAGTGGGCTCACATGCTCGGCTTCCGCGGCCACTTCTCCACCAAAAGCCGCCGCTACTCCACCACCCTCGGCGCACTACGCCAGGCACGCATTACTCACAACCAGCAACAACACGAGACCTCGACCGGACGCCTACCCCTCACCCCCGAAGACCAGGTGCTTGTGATCGCGCACTGGTCCTATGCGGGGCGCGGCCTCACGCCTGGTGAATCCATCCTGTCCGCCGCGCTCTCCGGCTATCCGGTCCGGCTGTACGACCCGTCCAGCTCGCCGCAAGGGAGGTCCACATGCCCGAACTCGTCCTGACCGTCGACGAAGCCGCCGAGCGGCTCCGCGTGAGCCGCTGGACCCTCTACAACCTCATCCGCTCCAACCAGCTCCGCACGGTCAAGATCGGCCGTCGCCGTCTCGTTCCCGTCAGTGCGCTCGTGGAGTGCCTTGACCAGCTCTCGGAGGTTGCTGCCTGATGTCTGTCACCACTCTCGCGTTCCCGGACGAGCCGGAGGAGCCGGAGAAGCGGAAGCCCGCCAAGGCTCGCCGTTCCCGGTCCCGTAAGCGGGCCAACGGCGAAGGAACGATCTACCAGCGCAAGGACGGCCGCTACGGCTTCTCCGCCTACGTTCCCACCACAGCGGGCACTCTCAAGCGGGTGCAGGGCTACGGCAGGACACACGAGGAGGCCCGTAAGAAGCTGACGAAGCTCCTGGAGCAGGCCGACCAGGGCATCCCTGTCTCGGCCGAGAGCTGGACTCTCGCGCAGTACCTCGCGTACTGGCTGGAACACATCGTCCGGCCTGAACGGAAGCCCAAGACGGTCCAGGGATACGAGGGCGTCATTCGGCTCTACCTGATCCCTGAGCTGGGCAATAAGCGGCTCGGGAAGCTGGCCGCACGGGACGTCCGAGCTTTCATCTCGCGTGTCCGGGCTCAGTGCCTCTGCTGCAAGCACGGGGTCGACGCCGCACGGGATGTCCCGCGCTGCTGTGCCCTCAAGGGCGGGAAGTGCTGCGATTCGCTGCTCTCAACCCGCATGGTCCAGTCGATCCACGCTGTCCTCCGGAACGCCCTGGAGTCGGCTGTCCGGGAGGAGATCGTGCCCCGCAACGTCGCCAAGCTCGTCCGGGTCTCCGCGCCCAAGTACCGGGTCAACCGGGGCCTCACGATTGATCAGGCCCGCGCAGTCCTGCGGGCGGCGGAGGACGAGCGGCTTCACGCCCTGTACGTCTTGGCGCTCTGCCTCGGCCTGCGGCGTGGGGAACTCCTCGGCCTGCGCTGGGATGACGTGACCTGGATCTGCTGCCGGGCCTGCGATGGGGAGGGCGGTGAGACTGACGGTCCGGACTGCAAGACCTGCTCAGGCCAAGGAGTCGAGGGCGGCTCGCTCGAAGTGGTGCAGACCCTTCAGCGGGTCGGGGGAGCGCTGCGGTTCGTCGCGCCCAAGAGCGAGGACTCCGAGCGGACCATCCCGCTGCCGCTGTTCTGCGCGGTCAGTCTGGCGAAGCACCGGGCCCGCCAGTTGGAGGAGCGCGCGGAGGCCTGGCCGGACTGGCAGGAACACGGGCTCGTCTTCCCGTCGCGTGTTGGGACGCCGATGGAGCCGGACAACCTGCGTCGGAGCTGGGGCCGTGTCCGTGAGGCGGCGGGTCTGGATGGCGTCCGGTTCCATGACATGCGGCACACCTGCGTCTCGCTGCTGCTCCACCTCGGAGTGGCCCCGGATGTCGTCCGGGAGATCGCGGGACACAGTGACATCGACGTCACGATGACGATCTACGCTCACACCTCGCTTGAGGAGAAGCGGGCGGCGCTCGGGAAGCTGGGGGACGTCCTCGGCTGAGCTCGTAGCGGGACGTTGCTGTCACCGTTGCTGTCAAAAAGCCCGGACACGATCACGTGTCCGGGCTTTTTGGCTGTTCAGAGAGTGTGGGCAGGGGCGGGGTCGAACCGCCGACCTTCCGCTTTTCAGGCGGACGCTCGTACCGACTGAGCTACCTACCCATGACGCGCGACGGGCGCGTCTTGCGGTCCTGACGGGATTTGAACCCGCGGCCTCCACCTTGACAGGGTGGCGAGCACTCCTAGCTGCTCCACAGGACCTTGCGTGCTCCGAGTCTAGCTGGTTCGGAGGTGTTCCGTGACCGGGGCTTTTTCGGCCCTCGCTCTCGGCGACAGGCATGAGCTTACGGGATGCCCGAGGTGAGTGCCAACTCGGTAAGCGGCGGCCGGATCGGAGGGGTTGGCCCCGGTTCGCCGGGGCCGGTCACTTCGGGGCCGGGGTGATCATCTTGCGGACGTCGGGGGTGTTCTGGAGGTAGCCGTACTGGGTCATGAGGGTGGCGACCTGCTGGAGTTTCGCGGCGTCCAGGCGGGTGGGGTAGGCGCCCAGGGAGATCTTGGCGGCGGTGACGGCGGGGATCTGGGTGTAGGTCGGGATGGCCCTGGTGACCGTCGCGCGGTCGGCGGCGGCCCTGTTCGCGCGGGCGATGGCGCGCTGGAAGGCGGCGACGGTCCTCGGGTTCTTCTCGGCGAACTTGGCGGTGCCGCCCCAGCCGGAGATCGGGAAGTCCTCGGTGGGGCCGGTGACCAGGTCGGAGAGCAGGTGTCCGCCGTGGGCGGCCTGGATGTCGGTGACGAACGGCTCGGCGGCGGCGACCGCGTCCACGGTGCCCTGCCTGAGGGCCGCGCCCATGTTCGGCAGCGGGACGGGGACGACGGTGACGTCCTTGTCGCGGTCGAGGCCGGCGTTGCGGAGCTGGACGGCGAGGAGCAGGTCCGTGACGCTGCGCACGGCCGGGACGGCGATCTTGCGCCCGCGCAGTCCGGCGAGTCCCTGGACGCCCGGGGCCGTGCCGGTCAGGACCGCGAACGAGCCGTTGGAGCCCCGGTAGGAGTCGGCGACCACGCGGAAGGCGGCCGTGCCCTTGTCCTGGGCGGTAAACGTGGAGACGTAGTTCAGCAGCGCCAGGTCCAGGGAGCCGTTGAGCAGCAGGGGCGTCGCGTCCGGGGACGCCTTGACCGGCCGGATCTTGACGGTGAGGCCCTCGTCCTTGAAGTAGCCCCGCTGCTGGGCGATGGCGAGGGGCGCGGAGTCGGGGACGGGGACGACGCCGACGGTCAGGACGGGCTTCTCGAGTCCTTCGGAGGAGCCGCAGCCGGCGGCGGACAGGGCGAGGCACGCGGCGACCGCCGCGAGCCCGAGGAGGGAGCGTTTCATGCGGGGGTTTCCTCGTCGGGGGGAGCTGCGAAGAGGCGTCAGTGTACGGAAGATCATCTCCGCGGGGGGCGGGAGTGCGGAAACGTCGGGCGGCGCGGTGGGGACGGGCCTTCAGGACCGCTCCTGCTGGTTTCGGGGTGGATGTCGGAGGTGTCCCGATCTGGAATCCGGGGAGGAAGATCCACGCCAGGTAACGGGCCGGTCGCGGTCAGGTACCGGGTTTGGTGCATGGTGTGGCGCTTAAAGCACGTAGTTCGCTTTTGTAGCCTTCTGCACCAGCTCCCCGTGGTGGCGCACCGCTCCCATCGGGTGCGTCCGGAACGAGAAAGGCGGCTCATGGCTGACTCCGAATCCACCCCCGGCGAGGGGTACCAGCGGGGGCTCGGCACCCGTCAGATCCAGATGCTCGCCATCGGCGGGACGATCGGCACCGGCCTGTTCCTCGGCGCGGGCAAGAACATCGCCAAGGCCGGACCGGGCCTGATCGTCACCTACCTGGTGGCCGGCCTGATGCTGTTCTTCGTCGTCCGCGCGCTCGGCGAGCTTCTCATGTACCGCCGCGCCGAGGGCGGCTTCGCCGGGTACGCGCGCGAGTTCCTCGGTCCGTTCTGGGGCTACGCCACCACCTGGACGTACTGGATCATCTGGGTCACCACCGGGATGGCCGAGCTGACCGCCGCCGGCAAGTACATCCAGAAGTGGTTCCCGCACTTCGACCAGTGGAAGACGGCGCTGATCGCGCTGATCATCCTGTTCGCGGTGAACCTGATCTCGGTGAAGCTCTTCGGCGAGCTCGAGTTCTGGTTCGCGATGATCAAGGTGGTCGCGATCGTCGCGATGATCGCGATCGGGATCGCCGTCGTCGCGTTCGGGTTCGGCGACGCGGGCAAGACCGCCGCGGTGGACAACCTCTGGTCGCACGGCGGGTTCTTCCCCGAGGGCGCGTCCCCGGTGATCATGACGCTGCAGATGGTGCTGTTCGCCTACCTGGGCGTCGAGCTGGTCGGCGTGACCGCCGCCGAGGCCAAGGACCCGGAGAAGAACATCCCGCGCGCGATCAACTCGCTGCCGATCCGGTTCGCGCTGTTCTACCTCGGCTCGCTGCTGGTCATCCTGTCGGTGGTGCCCTGGTCGGAGTTCACCCCGGACTCCAGCCCGTTCGTGCTCGCCTTCGACAAGGTCGGCATCGCGCACGGCGGCGACATCGTGAACTTCGTCGTGCTCACCTCGGCGCTGTCGTCCTGCAACGCGGGCGGGCTGTACTCCACGTCCCGGATGCTGCGGACGGCGGGCGTGAACGGCGACGGCCCGGCGATCCTGAGCCGGCTGAACGGACGCGGCGTCCCGGTGCTGACCGTCGTGATCTCCGCGCTGGTCATGGGCATCGGCGTGGTCGTGAACGCGGTCGCGCCGGGCAAGGCGTTCGACTACATCACCTCGGTCTCGACCGGCGGCGCGCTGCTCGTCTGGAGCGTCATCGTGGTCTCGCACCTGGTGTACCGGCGGAAGGTCGCGCGCGGTGAGCTGCCCGCGTCGTCCTTCCGGATGCCCGGCGCGCCCTACACCAGCTACCTGGTGCTGGCGTTCTTCGCGTTCGTCACGGTGACGATCGCGTGGGAGGCCGACACCCGCATCGCGCTGTGGGTGATGCTCGGCTGGGCCGCGATCATGCTGGTCGCCTGGCCGTTCGTGCGCCGCTCGTCGGTGCGCGGCGCGGAGCAGGCCGAAGAGGCGCCCGCCACGGTCTGACGTCCCCGCCGAAGCGAGGCGTTCCGCGCACGGGGGTCCCCAGCATCCGCTGGGGGCCTCCGCCGCGTTTTCGGGACTTTCGGCCAGGACCGGCCGTTACGGGGGTGCATCGTGGGGTGAACGCGGGCATCGCGGGGTGAGTCGGACTGGGCCGCCGGCCGGGCGCGATCTATCGTGGACGCACCCGACGGGGGAGGACCGGTGACCGGCAGGACCGTGAAGCGCGGCCTGGCCGCGCGACTCGACCTCATCCCCATCGCGCCGCGGACGATGCTGGAGCTGCGCGTCCGCTGGGTGCTGCTGATCGTGGTGGCCACGGCGAACCTGGGCGGCGCGCTGGTGGTGCTGCTGTTCGCCACCTTCGTCATCCCGGACCCGCCCATCCACGGCATCGAGCACGTCCGGCTCGTGAACACCGTCGCGTTCTTCAGCTATCCGGTGCTCGCCGGTCCGGTCGCGATGGCCACCGGCCTGGTCCTGTGGCGTCCGGTCATCAGGCTGGCCCGCGACGGCGGCGTCCCGGACGCGGTGCAGCGGCGGGCGGTGCTGCTCGGCCCGCTCCGGCTGACCCTCCTGGTCGGGATGCTGTGGATGGTCGGCGCGGTCGGCTGGGCGGCGCTGGACGCGGCGCTGTTCAACGCCCGGATGGCGACGAAGGTCGGGTCCACCTGCCTGCTCGGCGCGATCACCACGTGCACGCTGGTCTACCTGCTCTCCGAACGCCTCCTGCGTCCGGCCGCCGCCCTCGCCCTGAAGAGCGCCCCTCCCGCCTCCGCGGCGGCCCCTTCGGCGGCGCCGGCCGCCTCCCCTACGCCGGACGGGACGGTGCCGGGAGAGGTCCGGCTGCCGGGGGTGACGACGCGGGTCATGCTCGCCTGGGCGCTCGGCACCGCCGTCCCGGTGTTCGGGCTGCTCTGCGTCGGGGTGGCCGCGCTGGTGACGCCCGGCATCCGGACGACCCAGCTGGCCCTGACGATCCTGGCGCTCGGCACGACCGCCATCGGCGTCGGGACGGGCGTGACGTTCCTGGCCGTCCGGGCGATCGCCGACCCGATCAAGGCGGTGCGGGGCGGGATGACGCGGGTCGCGCGCGGCGACCTGTCCGCCGAGGTGCAGGTGTACGACGCGAGCGAGGTCGGGCAGCTCCAGGCCGGGTTCAACGACATGGTCGCCGGGCTGCGCGAGCACGAGCGGCTGCGGGACCTGTTCGGCCGGCACGTCGGCGAGGAGGTCGCGGACCTGGCGTTCGAGCACGACATCGAGCTCGGCGGCGAGACCCGGGACGTCGCGGTGCTGTTCGTGGACCTCGCCGGCTCGACCCGGCTGGCCGAGACCCGGTCCCCGGACCAGGTCGTCGAGCTGCTCAACGCGTTCTTCGCCGTGGTGGTCCGGGTGGTCGGGGCGCACGCGGGCTGGATCAACAAGTTCGAGGGGGACGCGGCGCTGGCGATCTTCGGCGCGCCGTCCGGGCTGGACGACGCCGCCGGGGCGGCCCTCGGCGCGGCGCGCGAGCTGGGCCGGCGGCTGCGCGAGGAGGTCCCCGGGGTGGCCGCGGGCATCGGCGTGTCGGCCGGTCCGGTCGTCGCCGGGTACATCGGGGCCGAGCAGCGCTTCGAGTACACCGTCATCGGCGATCCGGTGAACGAGGCCGCGCGGCTCAGCGACCTCGCCAAGAGCCACGACGAGCGGGTGCTGGCGTCCGGGACGGTCGTCGGGCTCGCCGCCGAGGCGGAGGCCGGGCAGTGGCGGCTCGGCCGGAACATCATCCTGCGCGGACGCGGCCGGCCGACCCGCCTCGCCCTCCCGTGCCCGCCGGACCGGGCCGTCCTGGACGCCGCCGATGCCGAGCCCGCTGCTCCGGACGGTCAGCGCGATCCCCGCCGCTTCCCGCGACTGCCGCGCCCGCGGGTGCCGGTCCGCCGCCGTCCCGTTGCGGAGGGCGAGCCGGACGCGGCGGGCTGACCGCGCAGGGCGGAGCGGAAGGGGGACGGAGGCAGGGCACGGTCTGCCGGACGCGGACGCGGGCGCGGGCGCGGGCGCGGTCGCGTACGTTGCGACGTGCCGACGGGGTGCGGCGCGCGTGCGCCGAAGAAGGGAAGGTCGGGCGTTTCCGGCGGTACGGGCAGGGGAAGCGCGCTGACCGATCTGAGGTAACTAGGCCGCTTTTGAGGGCTTGTCGTCGCAAAATGACGAGTTCTTTGCTCCCTCTTATCGCCGGTTGGCCTGTGGCGAGAGGGAAACGGGAAACATGGAGTGGTTACCTCCCCACGGGAGGACGGGTGACCAGACTGCGGACCTTGCCGATACGCGTGCGCATGCCGTTGGTCGCCGGGAGCGTGGCGGCCCTGGCCTGCGTGATCGTCGGCGTGCTCGTCGTGGTGGGCGTGCGCGGCCGGGTCGAGGACTACGACCGGCAGCAGACCACGACGGCGGCGCTCCGCATCATCCAGATGATCAAGCGCGACCGGCTCCCCGGCCAGCTTCCGCCGACCGAGGGCATCGAGGCCGCCGAGGTGCTCGACGCGCGCGGCCGGGTGGTGTCGGCGACGCGGGACCTGATCGGCAAGCCGCCCATCGCGTCGTTCGTCCCCGGCGAGGACACCGTCAGCGCCTACCGGGTGCTCTGCCCGCCGCACGGCCTGCACGGCTGCATGGACGTCATCGCCTTCCGCGTGTTCCAGCCGGACGGCGACTGGACGGTCTACGCCGCCGAGAGGGCCGGCCCCTGGTACGCGAGCGGGCCGCTGCTGGCGTTCCTCCTCGCGACGGGACTGCTGGTCGTCCTGCTGACCGTGGTGCTCACCCGGCGGACCGTCGACCGGACGCTCGCCCCGGTGAACGCGATCCGGTCCGAGCTCGCCGAGATCACCGCGACCGAGTCCGCCCGGCGGGTGCCGGTGCCGCCGGTCAAGGACGAGATCCGGCACCTCGCCGAGACCGCGAACTCCACCCTGGACCGGCTGGACGCGGCGCTGGAGCGGCAGCGCCGGTTCACCTCCGACGCGTCCCACGACCTGCGCAGCCCGATCGCCGGCGCGCGCACCCAACTGGAGGAGGCGCTGCTGTACCCCGACCAGGCCGACTGGCCGCGCGTCGCGCAGAACGTGCTGGTGTCCCTGGACCGGCTGAACGCGATCGTCACCGACCTGCTCGCGCTCGCCCGCCTGGACGCCTCCTCGGAGGCCGGTGACGACGAGGTCGACCTCGCCCTGCTGGTCTCGACCGAGCTCGCCCGCGCCGTCCGGGACACCCACACCCTGACGGACCTCGACCAGGGCGTCGTGGTGCGCGGCGACCGGCTCCAGCTCGCGCGGCTGCTGACCAACCTGCTCACCAACGCCGAACGGCACGCCGCCTCCCGGATCTGGGTGTCGGTCGCCGCCGAGGGGGACGACGCGGTGCTGACCGTCACCGACGACGGCGCGGGCATCCCGCCGCAGGACCGAGAGCTGGTCTTCCAGCGCTTCGTCCGGCTCCGCGAGAGCCGCGACCGCGACCCCACGGGCACCGGCCTCGGCCTGCCGATCGCCCGCGAGATCGCCCGCTCCCACGGCGGCACCCTGACGCTCGCCGACAGCGAGCAGGGTGCCCGGTTCGTCCTCCGGCTGCCCCGGGTCCGTCCGGTGAAGGGACGGGGGACGCGGTGACCGGGAGGACTCGGGACGGCCGTGTCAGAGGGTGCCGAGCTTGGTCAGGGACGTCCACGAGAGGTACAGGGTGATGACCCACGCGACCAGTCCCGCCGCCAGCAGCCAGCGCGGATAGCGGTAGGCGTGCAGCAGGTCGTCCGAGCGGCGCGCGGCGACCCACAGCAGCAGCCCGAGCCCGACCGGCAGGATCAGCCCGTTCAGCGCGCCCGCGAGCACGAGCAGCCGCACGGGACCGGCCCCGATCGCCAGGTAGAGCACCGCCGTCACGGCGACGAACGCGACGACCAGCGCGTTCCGGTACCTCTCGACCAGCGGGTGGAACGAGACGGTGAACGACACCGACGTGTAGGACGCGCCGATCACCGAGGTGATCGCGGCGATCCACATGACGAGCCCGAACAGCCGGACGCCCGCCTCGCCCAGGGCGTGCTGGAACGCCGACGGCGCCGGGTTGTCCGGGTTCAGGACGTACCCGCCCGCGACGACGCCGAGCACGGCCAGGAACAGCAGGACCCGCATGAGCGCGGTGAGCAGGATCCCGTTGACGGACGCGCGCGTGATCTCGCCGACCCGGTCCGCGCCGGTGACGCCGGAGTCGAGCATCCGGTGCGCGCCGGAGTAGACGATGTAGCCGCCGACCGTCCCGCCGACGAGGGTCGTGATCACCAGGAAGTCCAGCCGGTCCGGCGCGACGGTCTGCCGCAGCGCGTCCCGGACGGGCGGACGCGACACGAACACCACGTAGAGCGTCATCGCGATCATCAGCGCGCCGAGGACGACGACGACCCGGTCCATCACCGTCCCGGCCCGCCGGACCAGGAAGACCGCCACCGCCAGCAGCGCGGAGACCGCGCCGCCGGTCCGGACGTCCAGGCCGAGGAGGGCGTTCAGGCCGAGCGCGCAGCCCGCCACGTTGCCCAGGTTGAAGATCAGGCCGCCGACGACGTCCAGCCCGGCGAGCACGTAGCCGGCGCCGGGCAGCACGGTGTTGCCGAGGTCCTGGGCGCGCCGGCCGGCGACCCCGACGATCCGCCAGACATTGAGCTGGACGGCGATGTCGAGAAGCACCGAGGCGAGGATCGCGAACGCGAACGCGGCGCCGAGCTGTGCGGTGAACCTGGTGGTCTGGGTGATGAAGCCCGGGCCGATGGCGCTGGTGGCCATCAGGAACATCGCCCCGAAGACGGGCGGCAGGCGGCGTGCGCGGCGGGCCTGCCGGGCGGGAGCGGTCTCGGTGGAGGAGTGGGCCATGGCGGCCTCCCTGGCCTGGCCGGGCCGCGGACAGTCCGGGTCCGCGGCGTCCAGACCGACGGTAGGTTCCGTCCCCATGTCCAACAAGCCTCTTGTTGGACAATTCTGCATTCGCTCCTTCGCGGCCGGCGGTCGGCGCTTGCCTTCCGCGCCGTCCTACGGTGTCGTAGGGGTTGTTCAACAATCCTCCAGACTGCGCGGACGGCGAGTGGATCTCCGCCGCCCGGCGGCGCACCAGGGAGCGTGACCGGATGCGGCCAGACACTGCCGACGGACCCGGCGACGGACCCGGCGACGGCCCGGGCGGGAACGCCCCCGAGCGGCCAGGGCACGTCCCCCAGCGGTCAGGGCACGTTCCCGAGCGGTCAGGGCACGTTCCGGCGCGTGCGGGGAGCGTCCCGGAACAGGCCGGAAGGGCGTCGGCGGCGCGCGGAGCGGGCAAGTGGGCCGCGCTCGCGGCGGCCAACGCCGGGATGGGCCGGATGAGCCTCGCCGAGCAGGCCGCCGAGGTGCTCCGCACGGCGATCATCGAGGGCGACCTGCGGCCCGGCGATCCGCTGTCGGACTCCGATCCGGACCTGATGGCCGCCCTCTCGGTCTCCCGCAACACCCTGCGCGAGGCGTTCCGGCTGCTCGGGCACGAGGGGCTGCTCGTCCTCGAACTGCACCGGGGCGTCCGCGTCCGCGACCTGACCGAGGACGACCTGCACGACATCTACGCCGCCCGCCGCGTCCTGGAGCTCACCGCGCTCCGGCACGCGGCGCTCCACCCCGGGGCGGCCGACCCCGCGGCCGTGCGCGCCGCCGTCGCCGAGGGACTGAAGGCGGCCGAGGCCGGAGACTGGACGGCCGTCGGCAGCGCCAACATGCACTTCCACCAGGCGGTCGTCGCCCTGCACGGCAGCCCGCGCCTGAACCGGACGATGCGGCAGCTCCTCGCCGAGGGCCGCCTCGCCTTCCACTCCATGACCGACCCGGGCCCCTTCCACGAGCCCTACCTCGCCCGCAACAAGGAGATCGCCGCGCTGCTGGACCGGGGCGCCTTCGACGAAGCCGCCGACCGCATGGCCGACTACCTCGACCAGGCCGAGCGCCAGCTCACCGAGGGCTTCCGCGACAGGCCCCCGGCCCCCCGCCGCCCCCGGTCCCGCTGATCCCGGGCGGCGCACGACCGAGCCCCGCGGGCTCGCGCGCCGCGGGACTCGGCGGACCTCGTCGAGTCGCCTCCTGAGGCCGTCCCCCGCCCGAGGCGGGGGACGGTGTCCGGGTGGACCGCGAACCGGCCGGCGTGCTCCCGTGCCGCCGTCCGGCGGGGTGATCGCGGTCCGACGGTCAGGAGGTGGCCTGCGAGAGGTGCATGAAGCCGGTGTAGGCGGCGTTCTTCGCGCGGAAGCGGATGCGCTGGAACGAGCGCGGGTTGATGAGGCCCGGCCCCCAGGCCAGGACGTTGTCGTACACGTACTCGGACGCCACGAACCCCACGTCCGCGTCGGTGTCGGCCATGCGGTGCCGCAGGTCGGGGGCGTCCAGCAGGCGGGCGGCCTGGATGACCGCCGCGCTGTTCACGCCCTCCCGGTCGGGCATCACCGGGCCGATGTGCAGCGACATCCGGACGCGCAGCCGCATCGCCTCGCTCGCGGCGTGGTTGTGCCGGCGCAGCCGCGCGGTGAGCAGCGACAGCATCGGGGTGACCACCTGGTCGGGCGGGGTCTGCGGCGGGACGACGATGAGGATGCCGTCGCCGCGGTCCTCGTGGTAGCAGGCCGCCCAGGGGACGCCCGAGCCCTCCAGCGCCGCCGGCACCGCCTCGTACAGGACGCGCCGCAGCTCCATCCGGTCCTGGTCGTTGCGGTGCGGGGCCGAGAAGCCCACGACGTCCACGAACATGATCGAGCAGACCTGGCCGGCCCACTCGTGCGTGCCCGCCAGGTCGCGCGGGAGCCGGGGCGGGCCCGAGCCGCGGAAGGCGGGCAGCGTCGGCCGCGCGACCGCCGGGGCGTCGTACCCGCCGATCCGCGGCTGGGTGAGCCGCGCGTACATCTGCTGGTCGAGCACGGCCAGGACGCGCGGGAACGCCGCCAGGAACGCGGCGAACTCGCCGATGGGCATCCGCAGCACGGTGAGCCGGTCGAGCGCGACGACGGTGGCCGAACGCGTCCGCACCAGCAGCGCGGCCCGCTCGCCGATCAGATCGCCGGGGCCGCGCACCGCCACGATGCGCTCCACGCCGTTCTCGTTCACCCGGATCGTCACCTTCCCCGACCAGATGACCGCGACGTGGTCGGCGAGCACGTCCTGCCGCCACAGCACGTGCCCGGCGGGGAAGACCTCCGCTGCGGACGACCTGAGGAAGCGCATCCGCTCGACCGAGGTCAGCGCCGACCAGAAGTCCGCCGAGCCCGCCGTCCAGCCCTCCGGCTCGGGCAGCGCGGGCTCGTCGAAGGGGCCGGGGAACGGCGGCAGCCCGCCGCCCCCGGAGGCCGCCGCCGCGAGCTCGCCCGGCATGGCGCTCGGCACCGTGCCCGGCAGGGCCGCCGCGACGGCGTCCGGGACGACCTCCGGAACGGAGGGGACGCCGGGCCGGGCCGCCCCCTCGACGGCTCGGCCCGGCGCGCGTCCGAACCCGGCCGCCGGGACGGGCGGGAGTCCGCGGGCACCGGTCCCGGCCAGTTGCGGCCACTCTCCGGAACCGGTCCCGCCCGGACGCGCGGGGGCCGCCGCGCCGTCCTCCTCGAGGGGCCAGGCCATCGGCTGGGTCGGGGCGAGCAGATCGTCACCGATGCCCGCTGAGGTGCCCGCTGAGCTGTCCGAGGTGTCCGCGGTCGGCGCGGTGCGTCCCTCCGGCGCGGTGCACCGTCCTTCCTGGGCGGTGATCCGCAGCTCCCGCGCGTAGGGCCGCTCGCCGCGCGGGCCGAACCGCTCCGCCTGGGCACGGAGCCGGTCGACCCGCTCGCGGAGCAGTTCCTCCGCCGGACGGTCGCGCCGGGTCTTCTCGTCGGAGTCGTCGGCGCGGGCGGCGGTGTCGTCGGCGGGTCCGGCGCTCTCGCGGGATCCGGCGGGCTCGCGGGGTTCGGCGGACTCGCGGGGCTCGGGGGTCTGCCGGGGCTTGGAGGCAGGGGGTTCGTGGGGTTCGGGGGGCTCGTCGGGATCGAAAAGGTTGTGCCGATCCGGATATGTGGTCATAGAACCCTCAACAGGGGGGAGGGGGCGGTTCGAACCGCCGGAATCGAAGCGCTGCACGGGCCGGGCGCCGGGGCGCCGGGCCCGCCGTGGTCGGCCTCCGCGACCTCTCCCGCAACGCTGGAGCGCTGCCGGAACGGAAGCCGATCCGGCTCTGGTGAGAACCGGTCGAGCGTGCTTTGATTGACGAAGACCGTCATCGTTTCCGCTGGTCATCGCGCCCGCAGCCGGATGTTCGGTGCGGACGGCGAGTTCCGGCGGGCGACCTGGCGATCCCCTGCGGAGCCGCCCCCGGTCCCCTCTCGATCCCCCTGGCCTGCGAACCGGTGGTCGAGACGGATCCGGGGCGGCTCTGCTCACGTCCCCGTAGGGCGGTTGGCGTCCGTCGTCAGTGCCTCCCGGGCTTCGGCGCGTCGATCGGCGCGCTCGCGCCTCCGCGGACGGAGCCGCAACTCCTCACGCGCGGTGAGGGATGGCCGGGCCCCGAACCCTTCAGTCTGGTGTGGAGCATCCGAGCGTCTACCGATTTGCTACATTGCATCCTAACACCTGCCTTACCGCAAGGAAGAGGATTGAAACCATGACAGAGGTGGAGTCGCGACCACTTCTCGGGCGGGCGGCCCGGTGGTTCGGCCCTCGGCGGTCGCCGGATGGCGGGACGCCTCCCGGCGGGTGGACGGGTGGCGGGCCGGTTGCTTCCGTCTCGACCGCCAGCAATGTGACTTGTTACTGGTTGCCATGTGGCAACCGGCTATATGCTTCCAACTACACAACGTGAGAACGAGCGGATAGCGGGTGAAGGTGCCGCTCGTTCGGGGCTTGGACGCCGGACGCGCCCACCTGCGCCCGTTCCAGTGAGGATGAGGCTGAGATGGCCACGGACCAGGGTCCTGTAGTCGACAGCGCGTTGCTGCGCAGCGAACTCGTCAGGCTCCGCAAGGAGAAGGGTCTGACCCAGGAGCAGGTGGCGCGCACCCTGGAGTGGTCGCCGTCCAAACTGATCCGGGTCGAGGGCGGGAAGAGCTCCATCACCCGCACCGATCTCCAGGCGCTGCTGATGACGTACGACGTGACGTCCGAGAGCCGCCAGGAGCGGTTGCAGACTCTCGCCCGCGGCGCGCGCGAGACGCCGTGGTGGAACAAGTACCGGAGCCTGGTCAGCGACGGCCTGCTGAGCCTCACCGGCTACACGGCCGGGTCGTCGGTCATCCGGCAGTTCCACAACGCGCTGATCCCGGGACTGCTGCAGACCTCGGACTACGCGCAGGTGATCACGTCCGACCTCGCGAACCCGACCGCCCAGCAGATGGCGATCGAGCTCCGCCTGGAGCGGCAGCGCCGGCTGCGCGAGCGCGCGAACCCGCCCCGGCAGTACTACCTGCTCGACGAGGCCGCCATCCGCCGCCACGTCGGGGTCGGCGAGGATCCGGGCATCATGCCGGCGCAGCTCAAGCACATCGTCGACCGCGTCGAGAACGAGGACCGGCTCGTCGTCCGGGTCATCCCGTTCCGGGCCGGCTACCACCAGGGCGTGTACGGACCGTTCGTCCTGCTGGAGTTCGAGGGCGAGCTGTCGGACGTGCTGTACCTGGAGGGCAGGCCCGGCACCGCGGCGACGATCACCGGCGAGGATCCGCAGGTCGCCGAGTACCGCGACATATTCGAACGCATGCTTGAAGCCGCGCTCCCGGCCGACCGGACCGTCGAACTCATCCGGCAGGTCGCCGAAGAGTTGGAGGGGTGAGGGAGGGATAACTCGAAACGCACACCTATCGGGCCGTCAGGTCATATAGGGCGTAACTTGATCTTGTGGCGAAGTGTAGGCGCGAAAAGGACAAACGCCTACACTCATGAGCGGAGAGGCCACAAGGCTGTGGTGAGTTATGCCCTATTCGACCCTGGCTCGGTGGGTGTGCCGGTCCGTTCACGGGCGAGGTGACTCCCGCCAGCAATGTATGGAGGGTTGCTGGATGGTCGTTCGGTCGGACCGGGGGGACGCGCTGACCTGGCGCAAGAGCAGCGTGAGCGGTGCTCAGGAGGAGTGTGTCGAGGTCGCGCCCTGGCGCGCCGTGGTGCTCGTGCGGGATTCGCGGGCGCCCGAGCGCGGAGAGATGGAGCTGAGCCACGAGCGGTGGCGCGGACTTCTGACAACTATTCGCGCCGGACGATGTGACATGGTGCCAAGATCCGGCTGATTCCCGCTTCACGGAATTCCGTGTGTTCGAGTGTGCGAAGCGGGACGGCGGCGCGCTGCGGCGGCGTCCCGCTCCGGCGGCGTCCCGCTCCGGCGGCGTCCCGCTCCGGCGGCGTCCCGCTCCGGCCACGGGGAGGCCGGGCGACTCTGGTTACCGTGAGGGCATGTTCGGGTTCCTGGCCGGAGAACTCTCCGGAATCGTCCGCACCGATCTGACGACGCGGGCGGCCTACTCCTCGGACGCGTCCCTGTACCGGCGGGTGCCGGTCGCGGTGGCCGAGCCGCGCACCGCGGGGGACCTGGAGCGGATCCGGCGGGCGGCGGCCGAGGCCGGGATCCCGGTGACCGTCCGTGGCGGCGGGACGTCCGTGGCCGGGAACGCGATCGGCGACGGCCTGGTCGTGGACGTCTCGCGCCACCTGACGGCGGTCCGCGCGGTCGATCCCGAGGCCCGGACGGCCGTGGTCGAACCGGGGGTGGTCCTGGACGACCTGCGCGCCGCCGCGGCGGAGCACGGGCTGACGTTCGGGCCCGACCCGTCCACGCACTCGCGGTGCACGCTCGGCGGGATGATCGGCAACAACGCGTGCGGCTCGCACAGCGTCGCGTACGGCACGACCGCCGCGAACGTCCTGGAACTGCGGCTCCTCCTGCCGGACGGGCGGCACGTCACCGCCCGCCGCGGCGGTGTCGACGATCCGGCGCTCGACCGCGGGCTGCGCGCGCTCCGCGACGCGCACCTGGGCGTGCTGCGCACCGAGCTCGGGCGGTTCGAGCGGCAGGGGTCCGGCTACGGCCTGCACCACCTGCTCCCCGAGAACGGGTTCGACGTCGCGAAGGCGCTGGTCGGGGCCGAGGGGACGTGCGGGATCGTCACCGAGGCGACCGTCCGGCTCGTGGCGCCGCCGAAGGCGCGGGCGCTCGCGGTGCTCGGCTTCCCGGACGTGTACGCGGCGGCCGAGGCCGCGCCCGCGATCGCGGCGTCCGGCGCGGCGCTGACCGTCGAGGGGATGGCGAGCGACCTGCTCGCGGCCCTGCGCGCCCGCCCCGGACGGCGCACCGCCGGATCCGACCTGCCGGCGGGCGGCGGCTGGCTGTACTGCGAGGCCGGAGGGGACACGCCGGAGGCGGCGCGCGAGGCCGCGGCGGCGCTGGCCCGCGTCGCGCCGCACTCGGTCGTCGTGGACGATCCGCGCCGGATGCGGGAGCTGTGGTGGATCAGGGAGGCGGGCGCGGGCATCGTGACCCGGCTGCCGGACGGCGGCGAGGCGTGGCCCGGCTGGGAGGACTCGGCCGTCCCGCCCGACCGCCTGGCGTCCTACCTGCGGGAACTGTACGCGCTGATGCGGACGCACGGGCTGCGCGGCGTTCCGTTCGGGCATTTCGGCGAGGGCTGCCTCCACGTGCGGCTCGACTTCCCGCTGGCGGCGCGTCCGGAGGCGTACCGGGGGTTCGCCGAGGACGCGGCCGGCCTCGTCGTCGCGCACGGCGGCTCGGTCTCGGGCGAGCACGGCGACGGCCGCGCCCGCTCCGAGCTGCTGGACCGCATGTACTCGCCGGAGCTGCGGACGGCTTTTGCCGCGTTCAAGCACCTCTTCGACCCCGGCCGGGCGTTCAACCCCGGTGTCGTCACCGACCCGGAGCCGCTGGACGAGCGGCTGCGTCCCGGCCCGGGCGCGGACCGACTCACGATCACGCCCGTGCACGCGCTGACCGGGGACGGCGGCTCGTTCGCCGCCGCCGTGCAGCGGTGCGTCGGCGTCGGCACGTGCCGGACCGTCCGCGGCGGGACGTCCATGTGCCCGTCGTTCAAGGTGACCCGCGACGAGGTCCACTCGACGCGCGGGCGCGCGCGGGTGCTGGCCGAACTGCTCCGCGGCGAGTCGCTGCCGGACGGCTGGCGCTCGACCGAGGCGCGCGACGCCCTGGACCTGTGCCTGTCCTGCAAGGCGTGCGCGAGCGACTGCCCGGTCAACGTCGACATGGCCACGTACAAGTCCGAGTTCCTGCACCGGCACTACGCGGGCAGGGTGCGTCCGATGGCGCACTACTCGATGGGATGGCTGCCGCTGTGGTCCCGGCTCGCGACGGCCGTCCCGGGCGTCGCGGCGGTCGCGAACGCGGCGCTGCGCCGACCGGTCATCGCGGGGGCGGTGAAGCGCGCGGCGGGCATCGAACCGCGCCGCGACCTCCCGCCTTTCGCGATCAGCCCCCTCCGCCGCACCCTCCGCGCCGACGCGCGGTCGCGTCGTGGACGGCCTGATGCGGGGGACGGGCGGGCGGTCGTGCTGTGGCCGGACACGTTCACCGCGTTCCACACGCCCGAGGTCGGGCGCGCGGCCGTGGCCGTTCTGACTGCGACCGGGTACCGGGCCGTGCTGCCGCCGCGCGCCGTCTGCTGCGGGCTGACGTGGCACTCGACCGGGCAGCTGGACGTCGTCCGACGCGTTCTGCGCCGGACGCTGGACGTGCTCGAACCGGCGCTGGACGCCGGGCTGCCGATCCTCGGCCTCGAACCGTCCTGCACGGTCATGCTGCGTGCCGAGGCCCCCGAACTGCTGCCGGACGACCCGCGCGCCCGGCGGCTCGCCGCCTCCGTCGTCACGCTCGCCGAACTCGTCGCGGACGCCGATCCGTGGCCGTTCGGAACGGTCGGCGGGGACGCCGTCGCGCAGGTCCACTGCCATCAGGAGGCGAAGGGCTCCTACGCCCCTGACCTGCGCGTTCTCGACCGGCTAGGCGTCCGGACGGACGTGGTCGGCGCGGGCTGCTGCGGGCTCGCGGGCGACTTCGGGTTCGCGCGCGGGCACTGGGAGGTCTCGCAGGGCTGCGCCGAACGCGAGCTGTACCCGAAGGCGCGCGACGCGTCCCTGGTGCTGGCGGACGGCTTCTCGTGCCGGATCCAGATCGGCCAGGGGACGGGCCGCCGCGCCGTCCACCTGGCCGAGCTCCTGGCGGACGCGCTCTAGCCGACGACCTTCAGCAGCGCCTCGAGGTCCTCGGCGGGCGGGACGAGGCCGAAGTCGGCGAGCACTCCGGCGAATTCGGAGAGCTCCAGTTCGCGGATCTCGCGCTTGCCGTCCGGCCGGATCGTGGTGAGGGTCAGGTTGTCGAGCTGGCGGAGCGAGTCGGTGGTGAACTTCTGCGCGAAGACCCGCCCGGTGAACGGCGAGCGCTCGTGCGTGGCGACGTAGTGGCTGGCCACCGCGTAGTCCACCGGGAACGCCGGGACCTGCGCGAACACGTGCCGCCGCACCCAGCCGTCCGGACCGTCCTGGTACAGCGTCCAGTGCCGGACGCCGAACTCGTCGTCAGGCAACCGGACGAGGCGGAACCCCCAGCCGTCCTGCTCGACCTCGATGCCCTCCGCCAGCACCAGCGGCTCCAGCGGCCCGGAACCGAACCCGACGTCGCACAGCCACTCGCGCTCGTCGTCCTCGGGACGCACGACCACCAGCGCGTGCGTCGCGGGCCGGACCGACCCCTCCGGCGCGCCGATCACGACGCGGCCGACGAGCGCGGTGAAGTCGAACCCGAACCGCTCCAGCACCGCCGCGAACAGCGCGGTGTGCTCGAAGCAGTAGCCGCCGCGCGGGGAGCGGACCAGCTTCTCCTGGAGGGACGGCACGTCCAGCAGGACGGGCCGGCCGAGCACCGGCTCCAGGTTCTCGAAGGGGATCGAGGTGGTGTGTCCCCGCTGGAGGGCGCGCAGCGCGGCGAGCGTGGGGGCGCGTTCCCCGGTGAAGCCGATGCGGTTCAGGTAGGCGTCCAGATCGAGGTCGTCGCCGTGCCACATGTCGTCCATGGCGAGAACGGTAGGACCTCAGTCACGCTTGAGGTCAACACGGTCATTGTCACGCCCGGACGAAGGAATACCGCAGGCGCCGGGTGAAACCGGACACCCGGCACGTGAGTGCCTGACAACGGTGCGACCGGCCCAGGTCCGCGCGGTGAGGTCACGTCCGTTCGAGGTCGGGGTGTTCGCGGGCGGGTTCGTGAGGGTGGGCCAGGATCGCGCGCAGCGTCAGCTCCTCCTCGCGGCTCAGCGTCGCGACGAAGCGGGCGAGCACCTCGCGGGGATCGCTGGCGACCCGCAGCCGGGCGCGCATCTGGTCGGCGACCAGCAGGGACTCGTCCACGGCCAGCTTGTAGAGGAAGTGCCGGCCCTCGCGCATCCGGCTGACCAGGCCCTTGCCGAGCAGCCGGAACAGGATCGTGTTCACCGTCGTGTAGGCGGGGGCGCCGGTCAGCGCGTCGCGTAGCTGCGCGGTCGAGACCGGCCGCTCGGCGGCGGCCAGCGCGGCCAGCACCTCCGCCTCCAGTTGCCCCAGCCGTCTGCGCGTCACCGGAACCGTCCCCGCTGCGTCCGACATTTGCATGTTGGGGCAATCGTAAACCGCGCGGCCCGCTCCCGGACGTCTCGCCGCTCCCGGTTCCCCGTTCGTCTCACCGGATGCCCATCGCGCGGTTACCGATCATGCTCCAGGGTAATGAAGAGGCTGCGGAGAGTAATCAATCTGTTCCGCAAGACGCCCATCGCGCCGGGCCAGACCGACCGGAGCCCGCCACCGACCCCCGGGCCCCCGGACCGACCCGGCGCGGTGGGCGACCCCTCCACCGCGCCGTGCCGGAACGGTCAGCGCACGTAGACGGCGGTGCCGACGGGGACGAGACGGAACAGCAGGTCCGCCGTGTGGTACATCGGGATGCGGGCGCAGCCGTGCGACGCGGGGTACAGCGGGACGCTCGGCGACCCGTGCAGCGCGTAACCGCCGTGGAAGTACAGCGGCTTGTAGAGCCCGCCGAGCGGCGCGTGCCGCCAGCCGTTGATCTTGCGCAGGACGCGGAAGTTCCCGGACGGCGTCGTGGCGTACGAGCACTTGCCCTGCGAGCAGTACCGCTTGCCGGACCCGGTGGACGTGAGCGTGACCAGCTGCACCTTGTTGTTCCGGTACACGACCACGAGCTGGTGCTTCTTGGACACCTCGACGCGGTTGGCCGCCCCTCCCTTGAGGACGCGCGGCGGCTGCGCCGGGTGCGCGAGGGCCTTCCACGTCCTGGCCCCGACGGTGCTGCTCGGGGTGATGCGGTTGACCTTCTGGAAGGCGTACACCGCGTAGCGCAGGTCCTTGCCGTACCGGCCGTCGACCGCGCCCGGGTCGTAGTGCAGCGCGCGCAGCCGGTTCTGGAGGTACTTCACGGCCGCGCCCTTGTCGCCGTAGTGCAGGGTGCGGGCCGCGGCCGTGACGCCGTCCTTCGCGCCCGGCGCGGCGTGCGGGGCCAGGGCCGCCCGATCCGGTGCTCGGTTCACGGCGGCCTCGGCGGTGCCGGCCAGCGCCGTCGAGACCGTCCCGGCGATCGCCAGCGGGACGAGACCAAGCAGGATTCGGCGCATTCAACTCTCCTCGGGGAGTTCGGGAGTTCGGGAGTTCGGGGGGTCGAGGGGTCGGGCTTCCCGGGGCGGGTTCCCGATGCGGGTTCGTGAGCCCGGAGGCCCGGACGCTCGAAAAGTCGGAGGGTGATCTCCCTCTTGAGTAGTCCCCCGGGCGCCGGGAGACAAGTGGGGCGAAGGGTGCGAATGCCCACGGAATGACGGCCGAACCCGAAGGGCCCGGCCGTCGTCAAAACCCGCGTGTGCGCTCGGTTCAGCGGACCCGCAGCTTGGGACCGTTGAGCGAGGTGTAGAAGATGTGCTTCTTGGTGTCCAGGCGGCCGACGGCCGCGTAGACGCGGAAGTGGTCGGCGCCGTCGATCGCCCCGGCGATCCGGCGGGTCTTGCCCGCGCCGAGCCGGTTGACGTAGCACATGTCGCGGACCGGCTCGTGGCTCTTGCCGCCCCACAGGTCGTAGCAGAACCCGGCGCTCTTGCCGTCCCCGCGGGTGTCCTTGACCTTGGTCACCAGGAAGACGAACGCGGGCCCGTTGCCCTTGCGCGCCCAGTACCAGTGGCCCCAGACCTTCGCGCCGCGGATCTCCTTGGCCTTGTAGTAGTGGATCTTGCCCGTCCGCACCATCTTCGCGGCGGACGAGACGTCGGACCCGGACCGGAAGGACGAGCCCGGGGCGACCCGGTGCCCGGTGTCCGCCGACGCCGGGAGCGCCGTGGCGAGCGTCGTCGCCAGAACCGCACCGCCGAGGACGGCTGCGGAGAGTTTCTTCATGCTGACACCTTTTGTGCGGGGGAGTGATGGAAGTGGTGGGATGCTACATCCCCCGTCCGACTTATTGATCATCTTTTCGGGGGTCAGTCGAGGACGGCGTCCAGGACGCGGTCCAGCCCGGCCCGTCCGCCCTCGCCGTGGCTGCGCTCGAACGCGTCCCGCCCGAGAAGCCGCCGCACCTCGGCGACGGCGCGCTCCCGATGCTCGACGAGCGCCGCGAACCCCCAGAGCTGCGGCGCCCCGGCGGGCTGCCAGGCCGCCTGCGCGGCCCCCATCAGGACGGCCGCCGTGCGCGGATCGCCGCACCGCGCCAGCACCCCGGCGAGCGTCTCGCTCACCGTCGCCGCGCCCAGCCGGTCGCCGAGGCGGCGCTTCAGCGCGAGGCTGCTGCGCAGCAGCCGGAGGGCCCGGTCCGGCGCCCCGGTCTCGATGTCCTCGATGGCGAGGATCCACAGCAGGTAGGAGCGGTGCCAGCTCTCGCCGCTCGCCTCGGCGATCTCCAGCGCGCGGCCGATGAGCCGCGCGGCCTCCTCGTGCCGTCCGCGCATGGACGCCGCCAGCCCGAGCTGGGCGAGGGCCTGCTGGCGGGTCAGCATGCTGGGCCGCTCGGCGGTGCGCAACGCGGCGGCCGAGTGCTTCTCGGTGCCCTCGGCGTCGCTCAGGAGCAGCGCGGACAGCCCGCGCAGCTGAGCGGTGGCGGCCGCGATCCCGGCCCATTCGCCTTCGTCCGCGCCGCGTGCGCCGTGCTCGGCGAGGACGGCGTCGATGCGGTCGATCACGCTTTCCGCGCTCTCGACGTCGCCGTGCATGCGGACCAGGAAGGCGGTCGTCCACATCGCGCGGCACCAGGCGGGCGCGGACGCGTCGTCCGGAGGTGTCGGATGCCTCTCGGCGAGCTGGCGCATCCAGTGCGCGCCCTCGCCGATGTCGCCGCCCGCGATCCAGTACAGCCACAGGCCGAAGGCGCCCTCGAACGTGCCGGGTTCCGCGCCGTCCGCCGTCCTCAGGGCCTGGCGCAGGTTGGCGTGCTCGCCGGTGAGCCTGAGCAGCCACGACTGCTGCCGGGCGGTGCCGTACTCGGCCTCGGCCCGGCGGGCGAGCCCCAGGTAGTGGGCGCGGTGGCGGCTCCGCGCGTCGGCCTCCCGCCGCGAGGCGGCCAGGCACTCCCGTCCGTACAGCCGGACGGTCTCCAGCATCCGGAGCCGGGTCCGGTCGCCCGACTCGACCCTGAGGAGAAGGGACTTGTCGACCAGCCCGGCGATGGCGTCCAGGACGGCACTCGCGCCCAGCCCGCCGTCCGTGCCCGGCCCGGCGGTTGTACCCAGCCCGGCGTCCGCGCACAGGGCTTCGGCGTCGGCCAGGCGGACCCCGTCCGCGCACACCGACAGGCGTTCCCAGACGAGCCGTTCCTCCGGCGGGCACAGGTCGTGGCTCCAGTCGAAGACGGCGCGCAGCGTGCGGTGGCGGGCGGGGGCGGTCCGGTCCGCGCCCGCCGCGCCGAGGAGGTTCAGGCGCTGGTCGAGCCGTTCGAGAAGCTCCTCGACGGACAGCAGGCGCAGCCACCGGGCTGCCAGTTCGAGGGCGAGGGGCAGGCCCTCCAGCCTCCGGCACAGCCGCTCGACCGCCGCGCGGTTCTCCGTGGTCAGCCGGAACCCGGGCACGGCCGCCGCCGCCCGGTCGACGAACAACTCCACGGCCGCGCCGCAACCGGCGTCCTCGGGCAGCGGGTTGCTGTGCGCGTCGGTGTGCTCGGGCGGGGGCGCGTCGCCGGGGACGGGTAGGGGGCCGACGCGGAGGACGTGCTCGCCCGGCACGTTCAGCGGCTGCCGGCTGCTCGCCAGGACGCGCAGGTTCGGGACGGCCTGCAGCAGCGCGTGGCACAGCGCGGCGGTCGCGTCGAGGAGGTGTTCGCAGTTGTCCAGGACGAGCAGGACGTCGCCGTCCG
This sequence comes from Actinomadura logoneensis, assembly GCF_003428695.1. Classification (GTDB taxonomy): domain Bacteria; phylum Actinomycetota; class Actinomycetes; order Streptosporangiales; family Streptosporangiaceae; genus Spirillospora; species Spirillospora logoneensis. The sequence goes on along the minus strand of NZ_QURH01000099.1, from coordinate 18,382 downwards.
GCGCGCGCGGCCCCAGCGCCTCGGCGACGGCGTCCAGCGGCGTGCGACCTTCCAGAGGGACGCCGAGGGCGGCGGCGACGGTGTGCCCGACCATCTCCGGAGCGGTCAGCGCGGCCAGTTCCGCCCAGCGCACCCCGCCCGGGAAGAGGTCCGCGACGGTCTCGGCCAGCCGCAGCGCCAGCCGCGTCTTCCCGACGCCGCCGACGCCGGTGAGCGTCACGAGCCGGGCCGCGCCGAGCAGCCGCGCGCCCTCGTCCAGCTCGCTCCCGCGGCCGACGAACCTGGTCAGCGGCCTGGGCGGACGGCTCCGCGGCGCGTCCCGCGGCGCGGACCGGGACGGGGCGTCCGCGAGCGCGTCGTGCAGCGCCGCCTCGCGCCAGCGCGCCTGCCAGGCGTCGAGGAGGACCGGTTCATCCCAGGCGTGCGGCCGGTCGTCGGCCCGCTCGGGATGCTCGCGGGCGAACGCCGCGCACGCCCGGACGAACGTCCGCGTCAGCTCCCACGAGGGGACGGCCCGTCCGGACGCGGCGTTGCGGAGGGAGGTCGCCGAGTACGGCGAGCCGAGCCGGCCGCTCTGTTGGGCGAGCGCCTGGTAGCTGGGGTCCCCGGCGCGTTCGCGCAGGGCGCGCAGGTCACGGGCGAAGAGGCCGAGCGGACTGCCCGGATCGGGCACGGGCAGCGGGCGGCGTCCGGGACGCGGCATCCGGCCCATGCGTCTCCCCAGTGGCAGTCCGTGTGCGGTGGGCCACAGTGTAAACGCCCGAACCCCCACGTAACCGCCCGACGCCCCCGAGCGACCGGGAAGGGTCAGCCTGACCAGGTCACCGGCTGCGTCCCGGTCCCGGTGAACTGCGGCGGCCATTCCGGCGGAAGCGCCTGGCCGGACCGGGCCGCGCTCGCCGCCACGTGATACGTGCCCGAACCGTCGGGCGTGTAGGAGAACGGGCCGCACATCCCCTCGTCCTCGGACGACGCGAGGGACACGCGGCACCGGTGCAGACTCGCGCGGTACTTGCTGTTGGTCTCGTTGGCGACCCAGACCCACACCGACACGGTCCCGGACGTCCCCGCCGAGCTCAGCGCCCGGACGTTCACCACCATGTCGAGCCCGTGCCGCGAGAGGCGCACGCACGGATCGATCGCGAGCTGCGCCCGCGCCACGGGCACGTACGGACGGCAGTTCGTCCACGGAGCGCTCGACGGCCCGGCCTTGCGCACCGGCGTCCGCGCCGGGGACGCACCGGACGAGTCGTCGGCGGTGGGTTCCGCGCCGGACGTCCGGTCCGTCCCGCCGGTGGTCGGTGTCGCGGTCGGAGCCGTGGACGCGGAGGTCGGCGCCGACGCGATCGGAGGCGCGACCAACCGCGGCGAGGACGACTCGTGCGACCCGCGCGAGGGGAACCCCGACGCCCACGCCGCCACGGCTCCCGCCGAGACGATCGTGCACACGGCGGCGGCCAGAGCCCCGACCAGGTACCGGCGCCTCCACCTCTTCGCAGGTCGCGGGCGGTGCCGCGCGTCCTTCCGGGTGGGCGGGGCACCCGGGACGTCCGGACTGGTCGGCAACTCGACGGACCGCTCGGCCACCATCGAGTCGACCGCCGTCGGAAGCCATCCCGGCCCCGCCGCCTTGCCCGCCAGCCGCCGGGCCAGATCGTCCACGCCCGGCCGCTTCGCGGGGTCCTTGGCCAGGCAGTCGGCGACCAGTTCGCGCACCCCGTCCGGGACCAGGCTCAGATCCGGCTCGGAGAACAGGATCCGTTGGATCGCCCCCGCCGTCGACCCGGCCTCGAACGGGCCGGTGCCCGTCGCCGCGTACGCCAGGACGCAGCCGAGCGAGAACACGTCGCTCGCGGGATCCAGCTCGTGCTCGCCGCGCACCTGCTCGGGCGACATGTACCCGGGCGTCCCCACCATCGACCCGGACGCGGTGATCAACGACGCGTCCACGGCCCGCGCGATGCCGAAGTCGATGATGCGCGGCCCGTCCGAGGCGATCAGCACGTTCGCGGGCTTGAGGTCGCGGTGGACGATCCCGCAGGCGTGGACCGCCCCGAGCCCCTCGACCAGTCCCGCGCCCAGCGCCAGCACGGTGTGCGCCGGCAGCGGCCCGTGCTCCTCGACGGCCTCGCGCAGCGAGGGGCCCGCCACGTACGCCGTGACGAGCCACGGGGGCCGCGCCTCCGCGTCGGCGTCCACGACCTGCGCGGTGTGGAACCCGCCGACGCGCCGGGCCGCCTCCACCTCCCGGGCGAACCGCGCGTGCGCCGCGATCCCGGGCCGGATGACCTTCACCGCGACCGGCCGCCCACCCGGCGACCTGCCGAGGAAGACCTCGCCCATCCCGCCCGCGCCCAGCCTGCCGAGCAGCCGGTAGTTCCCGACCTGCCGCGGGTCCCCGCTCTCCAACGGCGAAACCCCGGCCACCCGCCACGACTCGTCCACGCGCACCTTCCCGAAACGGCGTCAACCTCGCCGTCCAGTCTGTGCGTCGTCTTCGTCCGCGGCCCGGGAGAACGGGCAGCTCTGCGCAACCCCCGCGCAATTGCGCAATGCCGATTCCGGGCCGGACGACGACCAGGAACGTCGTCCGGCTCGGTTCGCTTCGTGTTCGCGCCGGACGTCAGTTCAGCCCATGGACGCGCTTGTACTCCAGCGCGTACGCGAGCTTGCCTGGCTTGGACGCGTCGTAGGGCTTGCTGAGCTTGTCGAACTCGCCCTTGGTGGCGGGCGCCCCGGCATTCCACTGGTCGAGCGCACCGAGTTGCCCGGCGGTGAATCCGCTGTCCACGACCGTGCTCTTCGGCAGGGCCGTCATCTTCTGAGTCAGCGTCTTGACGGTGCTCAGGTAGCTCGCCAGGTCGTTTGCGTTCCACGTGGAAAGGTCGACCGGCTTGCCGTCCCGCACCCAGCTACCCCAGTAAAACTCCTGGAACGGGACGCTGTTCTGCGTGTAGCCGATGTCGCGGCCGAAGTAGAGAAGGCTGCGGTACTTGTCGTCCTGGAAGTTCGACAGCCCGACACTGTCCGGCAGCTTGTTCACCTTGACGGGCTTGCCTTCCGGGTCACGCAGGTAGTCCCACTTGTGCGCGGCCATCTCCGCCCAGAACCTCTTCCGGGGCAAGGTGCTGAGGTTCCCCAGCACGCGGAGTCGCACATGCATGTCGAGACCGCCGTCCGGGGTCTCGGCGAACGAGGTGAGCGTGTGGTGCCCGTCCGTCAGGTACGGACGGCCGCCAGGGCCGATGACGACCGTCTTCATCGCCGCGACGCTGGCGGCTGTCTCCCCGCCGACCGGCAGCTCGCAGGTGAACGAGGACGGATCGTCCAGTCGGGCGCCCGGCTTCACGCTCGCCGCGGCGACCCGTCCGTCCGCCTCGCACCAGTCGTCGAACTTCTTGTTGACCGCGTCCTTGCCCAGCGTGTAACGCCCGAGCTTGTAGTAGACCTCGTCGTATCCGAGCGACGGCTGGGTCGGCTTGACGTCGCCGATCCGCACGTCCAGCAGGTCGCCGGTCTTGACGCACAGGTACCGCGCGTCGGGCGTCGCACGCTGGTCATGCCCGCAGAACGACGGCGCGGCCTGCGCCGGCGCCGCGAGTCCGCCCCCTGCCGCCAGTGCCGCCCCGGCGACCGCCACGCGCAGCGAAAGCACTCCGACCCGCATCGACCAGCTCCTCGAACCCGGCGTCGCGGCCCTCCCAGGTCCGCGACGCGACCACCGTCTTCCGACGGCGACGCTGACGGCCTTCGGTTCCGTCCTGGCGACATACGTCGGAACGGTCCGGGTACTGGGGCTGAACACTCACCCGGGGCCGGTTCCCCGCCGCGCCGCGGCGGGGAACCGGAGTCGGGCGATCAGAAGTGGAGCATCCACTGGAAGGCCGACTGCGCGTTGCTCACCCGCAGGTGGTGGCGCGTGCCGTAGTGCAGCGGGGTGTTCCAGTTGTACTCCTCGACGTCGAACGAGCCGTCCGAGTACACCTTGTTCACGTACGCGACGTGGCCGACCTTGTGGACGTCGTTGACGGCGATCGCGCCGACCTTCGGCGTCTTGTCGACCCGCACACCGACCCGGCGCGCGGCGTTGTCCCACATGCCGGCGTTGCCCCAGGTCGTCTTCCAGTGGTTGTTGAAGTTGCGGACCCCGAGCCGGCTCGCGATGCGCCAGGCCGCGAAGGCGGTGCAGTTGTTCTGGGCGAAGCCGCGCGCGTTGTGGTCGTAGTCGTTGCGAGGCGTCTGGCCGCCGCCCGGCTTCGGCACGCCGAACGAGTGGGAGGCGTTCTGGTTCTTCAGACCGGCGTTGAGGTTGCCCTTAACGCCCGGCTTGAAGTCCTGGTACCGACCGCCGTAGTTGCTGTTGAAGTACACCCGCACGGTCTTGCTGCTGCGGTTCCAGACCGACGCGGCGGCGTTCTTGACGCACTTCCCCTTGCCGGCGCCCGCGCTCTTGAAGTCGTAGCAACCGGGCTGCTTGTCCCCGTAGTTGCTGATCGACCCGGTGAAGTCCGAGAGCGAACCCTTCTGGTTGCTGTTGTAGTACAGGCAGAACTCGCCGTTGTCGCACGTCCCGTTACGACCGGCGGCGGACGCGGGTCCCGCGGTGGCGAGAACGCCCCCACCAAGCGCAGCCACGGCGGTCGCCGCGGTCAGAGCCTTGCCGAGCAACTTCATGCTCTTCCCTTTCACCAGGGTCGGAGGATGGAACTTCGGCCCGTCACCCGGCCCGCGACACGGCGGCCCGGGACGGACCCGAACGCCGGCGTCCCCGATGCGGCGGCGGGTGAGGCGCGAGGGACCCCGGCACCCAGGGCGAGCACCACCCCACAGCGGCCTCACCCCGAGCGCGGATCATGCTCCCCGACAATCCACCCCGTCCACAAGAATCCCCTGTTGTCAGCCTGTAAGCCCCACCCCCTGACAGCCCGTAAACCCCCCAAACACCCCCTTAATCCCACTTCCACCCCAAGCACACCCACCCCAGCGACCGCTGCCCCACGCACAGTCCGCCATTGGCAGCTGATGTCAGCCCGCAAGGTGTGACGGTCACCGACGGCAGGCGTCTGGCGATCACTTGCCCGGCGTAGAGCGGCGCGTTCGAAAGTGACCAGCCATTGGGGCAAAGAGTGCGTGCGGTCCGGTCTTGTTTGAGCCGGTGCAGTGACAAGTGGCCCAAGGCGCGCTAATGCCCGCAAAAGCGAATGCCCCGGCCGCTGGCGCGGGCGGGGCAATGGCTGTCTGTGACGTACCCCCTACCGGATTCGAACCGGCGCTACCGCCTTGAAAGGGCGGCGTCCTAGGCCGCTAGACGAAGGGGGCCCAAGGTGGGCGTGGCCCACCTGTGCCCAGCATAGGGGACAACGTGGGCGGACGCACAAACGGTTATGGACGGGACGGCGAAGTCGTCGGTGCGGACGGGGTTCTCGTCGGCCACTGGGACGCGGGCAGGTCGGTGCGGACGGGGTTCTCGTCGGCCACTGGGACGCGGGCAGGGACGGGAAGGGGGAGGACGGGGTCGGGGCGGGGGACGGGGCGGGCGGTGTGACGGGGTGGTCGGGCTTGGGTTCGAGGTGGCGTTCGATCTGCGCGGACGTCAGGCCGAGGCCGCCGAGGCGCAGGTCGTCCCAGCCCTGGAGGCGGTGGGTGGCGCGGCTGAAGTAGAGGACGGACAGCTCGATCGGGGTCGGCTCCTCGTGTTCGAGGCCGCGCAGGCCCGCGCCGCCGGTGGAGCCCTGGACGAACAGGCGGGTGCCGGTCGGGAGGAGGGAGGTGTCGCGCTTGTGCCGGTGGCCCGAGAGGACCAGCGGGGTCAGGCCGGAGAAGGCGGCGCCCTCGGCCGGGTCGTGGGCGAGCACGATGTCGGGGCGGGTGCCGGACGCGCGGAGCTTCTCGGCCAGGCGCAGGCCCTCGGCGCGCATCTGGTCGTCGCCGACGCTGTCGCCGCGGGTGGACTTGTCCGGGGTGTAGCGGGGGTCGCCGACGCCGTAGATCGTGAGGTTCTCGATCTGCTTGGTCGTGTCGTCCAGGACGACGCCGTTCTTCTGCCGCGCGACGGCCTTCTGGGTGCCGCGCGCGTCGTGGTTGCCGCGCACGTAGACGTACGGGACGCGGAAGGTCGAGATGTCGTCGGCGAACTTGTCCTCGGCGCGGGTGCCGTGGTCCATGAGGTCGCCGGTGTCGATGATCAGGTCGGCCTGGAACTGGTCGGCGACCGAGCGGATCACGTCCCACGCGGCCGGGTTCAGGTGGATGTCGGAGACGTGCACGATCCGCAGCGTGGACGGGTCGGGCTCGTAGGTCGGGAGGCTGGACGTCGCGGCGTACAGCCGGGACATGTTGCCGACCAGGCGGGCGAGCTGCGCGCGGTAGGAGGTGAAGCGCTCGACCAGGTTGCGGGCGTCGCCGACGACGCGGGGCGCGTTGGCGAGCAGGCCGGTGTAGCGCGGTTCGGCCAGGGACGAGGGGCTGAAGGAGAGCCAGGCGGCCAGGGCGACCGCGAGCATCCCGGCGAGCGCGACGCCGGAGCCGGCGAGCGCGCGCCGCCAGGAGCGGAAGATCAGCAGGCCGGCGACGAACGCGCAGAACAGGGCGGCCAGGACGGCGCGGAGCAGCATGGTCCAGACGCCGTGCCAGAGCTGTCCGGCGATCCGGTCGGTCATCTGCCGGTCGGAGATGTCGGCGCTCTCGATGAACGCGCGGGCGTCCTCCAGGCGCAGCTGGGTGACCTGGGCGCGCAGCGCGACCGGGCCCCAGTGGGTGTCCAGGTGCAGGGCGCCGAGGGGCGGGATGGCGATGGTCGTCCCGCCGTCCCAGGACGCGCGGAGGGAGAGCGCCACGTCCGTGGGGCCGACGGGGGTGTCGACCCGTCCGCCCACCAGGAGTCCGGCGAGGCCGCCGAGCAGCCCGACGGCGATCACCGCCAGGACCCGGCCCGTGCGGCGCATGCGCGGCGTCCGCAGGCGGGTCGCCGCGGCCGACAGGCGGGTGTGGACGGGGGCGGGCAGGCGGACGCGGAAGGCCGGGATGCGGGGCTTCCGGCTGCTGCGCGGCAAGGCGTCTCCCTCCGGTGGAGCAGAATGGGCGATGTGATCGAGATGTCGCGGGAGGCGTTCGAGGACCTGGTCTCGCAGGCCCTCGACACCATCCCGGCCGAGCTGACCGCGCACATGCGCAACGTCGTCATCGTCGTCGAGGACGAGGCGCCGGAGCCAGGTCTGCTCGGCCTGTATCGGGGGGTACCCCTCACCGAGCGCGGTGACTGGTACGCCGGGGTCCTGCCCGATCAGATCTCGATCTACCGTGACGAGATCCTGCGGACCTGCCGGACGGCCGAGGAGGTCGTCGAGGAGGTCCGGATCACCGTCGTGCACGAGATCGCCCATCATTTCGGCATCGGCGACGCCCGGCTGCACGAGCTCGGGTACTGACCGCCGGGGCGGGTCGGCGCAGATCACGGGCGGATCAAGGCGTCCGCTCGGCAATGAGTGCCATGAATTGGGCACGGTAGGTCACATAACTGCCACGCAGCGTGAGTTAATGGGAGGAGGGGAGAGCGGAGTGGAGAGCGCGTGGCTGGACGGCAGAGCGGTCGGCACCGGCGGCCGGCGGAGGCGCAGGCCACCTATCGCGAGGTGTTCGCGGTGGGGGAGTTCCGCGCGCTGTGGCTGGCCCAGGCGCTGTCGTTCGTCGGCGACCAGCTCGCGCAGGTGGCGCTGGCCGTCCTGGTGTTCCAGCGGACCGGCTCGGCGCTGTACACGGCCCTCACCTACGCGCTGACCTACCTGCCGCCGATCGTCGGCGGGCCGGTGCTGTCCGGGCTGGCCGACCTGTTCCCGCGGCGCACCGTCATGGTGGCGTGCGACCTCGCACGGACGGTCCTGGTGGCGCTGATGGCGCTGCGCGCGATGCCGTTCTGGGCGCTGTGCGTGCTGCTGTTCCTCACCGTCCTGCTCGGCGCGCCGTTCACCGCCGCCCGCGCGGCCCTGCTCCCGGACGTCCTGGAGGGTGACAGGTATGTCGCCGGATCGGCCATCAACAACATCACCCACCAGGGCACCCAGATGCTGGGGTTCGCGGCGGGCGGCGCGATCGTGGCGGTGGTCGGCACCTACCAGGCGCTCGGGATCAACGCCGTGACGTTCGCGGCGTCCGCGCTGATCCTGCTGGCCGGGCTGCGCGGACGGCCCGCGCCGCGCGAACGCGAGCGGGAGACCCGGAGCCTGTGGCGCGGCACGCGGGACGGCGCGCGCCTGGTGTTCGGCGACCCCGTGCTGCGGGTGCTGGTGCTGTTCGCGTGGCTGTGCGCGTTCTACGTCCTCCCGGAGGGCATCGCCGCGCCGTACGCGGCCACGTTCGACCACAGCGCCCTCACGGTCGGGGTGCTGATGTCGGCGATGCCGACCGGGATGGTGATCGGCGCGTTCGTGTTCAGCCGCTGCGTCCGGCCGACGAACCGGCTGCGCTCGATGGGGTGGATGGCCATGCTGTCCTGCGCGCCGCTGATCGTGGCGGGCGCGCATCCGCCGCTGTGGGGCGTGGTCGCGATCTACGCCCTGTCCGGGGTGGGCGGCGCCTACCAGCTCGCCGCGAACGCCGCGTTCGTCGCGGCCGTCCCGGCGGACGGCCGTGCGCGCGCGTTCGGCCTCGCCCAGTCCGGCATCCTCGCGGGCCAGGGCATCGGGATCCTCGCGGGCGGTGCGGCGGCGCAGTACCTCGGCCCGGAGACCGTCGTCGCGCTCGCGGGAGTGCTCGGCCTCTCGGTCGCCGCGATGCTCACCCTCACCTGGAACCAGCTCCGCGGCGCCTTGATCACCGCGGCCCGGGAGCGCTCGGCCACGCCTCACGAGCCGCCCGCCGTCGCCGGGGACGGGCGGCGGGGCCTGGCGCGTGGGCGGGCCGACCAGCAGGCGCAGGAGGGGCGGCAGGGGCCGGACGAGCGGGGTGAGCAGTTGGCCCGGGAGGCCCACGGCGACGGCGGCACATCAGGCGAACCCGGCGCCGATCCTCGCCGGACGCACGATTCCCCTGGCCCCTCGCCTTTGGGGGAGGCGCAGGCGACGGTCGCTCCGTCCAAGCCGCGCCCGCCGCAGCCCCCGCACCTTCCGCCCGGGTCGCCGGGCCCGCACGTTCCGCCTGGGGCTCAGCATCCTCACGTTCCGCCCGGCTCGCAGCACCCGCGCGTTGCGTCCGGACCGCAGCACCCTCACGTTCCGCCGGGGCTGGAGCACCGGGGCGGTGCGTCCGGGGCGCGGCATCCGGATGCCCCGACCGAGCCGCAGCACCCTCAGGTTCCGGCCGCGTTGCACGAGTCGCAGCACCCGCGGGCCTCGTCCGAGCCGCAGGCGCCGCAGCAGCCGCGGGTTTCGTCCGGGCCGGGCGGGTCTTACGTGGTGGCGGACGGCGCCGCCGCAGGGACGGAGACGCCCGGCGGCGCGGAGACCCGGCCCGGTGAGGCGCGGTCTCCGCGATCCGGCGGCGTCTGGCCGTCCGCGTCGGCGTCGTGAGCCCGCGACGGCCCGGGTGACGTCAACGCGGACGGCGCGTGATCACCGGTGGTTCCCGGTGCCGGTTGATCACTGGTGGTTCTTGCCGCCGAAGGTCTCCTTGGCCTTCTGCGTGGCCTTCTGGGTCGCGTCCTGGACGGTCGGCGACTCCTTGGCCTTCTGGAAGAGGTCCTCGGCGACGGACGACTCGGCGCCGTCCTCGGGCATGACCAGCCAGGCGATGATGTAGAGCGCGATGCCCGCGCCGCCGAACAGGGTGAAGACGCCGAGGCCCAGCCGGACCATGTTCGGGTCGATTCCCAGGTAGCGGCCGACGCCGGAGCAGACCCCGGCGATCATCCGGCCGTCGCGGGTGCGGCGGAGCTGCTTGGTGTCGTTCTGCGTGTTCATACTCCGATCCTCCCCCTCCCGGCCGCGTCGCGGCATCGGGATTCGCCCTGAACCGACCCTGAGAGCGTCCCCGAGAAAAGGGCCGTCATACCCTTGCGGCGTCGCCCCTGCCCCCGACGGATGGGATGCCCGATGGACGTGCTGCGCGTGGACGACGGCCTCACCGGCGAGGAGCGGATGGTCCGGGACACCGTCCGCGCGTTCGTCGCCGAGAAGATCACCCCGCGGTTGGCGCAGTGGTTCGAGGACGGCACGTTCCCCGCCCGTGAACTGGCTCCTGAGCTGGGGAAACTCGGTCTCCTCGGGATGCATCTGGACGGGTACGGCTGCGCGGGGGCGAGCGCCGTCGCCTACGGCGTGGCGTGCCGGGAGCTGGAGGCGGCCGACTCGGGACTGCGCAGCTTCGTGTCCGTGCAGGGCTCGCTGGCGATGGCGGCGATCCACAGGTTCGGCTCGGAGGAGCAGAAGACCGCGTGGCTGCCGCGGATGGCGGCGGGCGAGGCGATCGGCTGCTTCGGCCTCACCGAGCCCGACCGCGGTTCCGACCCCGGCGACATGCGCACCCGGGCGCGCCGCGACGGCTCGGACTGGGTGCTGGACGGCGCCAAGATGTGGATCACCAACGGGTCGGTCGCGGACGTCGCGGTCGTCTGGGCGAGGGTCGAGGACGAGGGGATCCGCGGGTTCGTCGTCCCGACCGGGACGCCGGGGTTCAGCGCGTCCGACATCCACCGGAAGATGTCGTTGCGCGCGTCGGTGACGTCCGAGCTGGTGCTGGACGGGGTGCGGCTGCCGGGTGACGCCGTCCTGCCGGGGGTGACCGGGCTGAAGGGGCCGCTGAGCTGCCTGTCCGAGGCGCGCTACGGCATCCTGTGGGGCGCGGTCGGGGCGGGGCGGACGTGTTACGAGGCGGCCGTGGAGTACGCGCGGACGCGCGAGCAGTTCGGCCGTCCGATCGGCGCGTTCCAGCTCACCCAGGAGAAACTGGCCTGGATGGAGGTCGCGCTGGGGCAGGCCGGGCTGGTCGCGCTGCACATCGGCCGCACCAAGGACGAGGGCCGGGTCACCCCGCAGCAGGTCTCGTTCGGCAAGCTCGCGAACGTCCGCGCCGCGATCGACGTCGCCCGCGAGGCCCGGACGATCCTCGGCGCGAACGGGATCACGCTGGAGTATCCGGTGATCAGGCACATGAACAACCTGGAGTCGGTGCTGACCTACGAGGGGACCCAGGAGGTCCACCTGCTGACCCTGGGCAAGGCGATCACCGGCCTGGACGCCTTCCGCTGATCGTTCCGCCGGTGCGGGCTCGCGCGGGGCTCGATCGGCGGGGGCCGGAAGAGTGGTCGGCGCGGCCGTCCGGTGGGCGTGCCGGCGCCGTCGATCTTTCGGGTGAGCGCGAACACCGTGTAGCAGTGCTTAAAGTCGTTCTGAAGGGTAACTGACTGGACGGCTCCCCCGGGGGCTCGGCAGACTCTGTTATCCCAGGTCACGGCATCAGCGTAGGGAGCGGCATGAGAATCGGGATCGTCGGCGCCACCGGACAGGTCGGCGGGGTCATGCTCAGGATCCTCGCCGAGCGGAACTTCCCGGTGGACGAGCTCCGGCTCTTCGCCTCGGCGCGGTCGGCCGGGCGGACGCTGGCCTGGGGCGACACGGAGATCACCGTCGAGGACGCCGCGACCGCCGACTACAGCGGCCTGGACATCGTGATCTTCTCGGCCGGCAAGACCACCTCGCTCGCGATCGCGCCGAAGGTCGCCGCGGCCGGGGCCGTCGTGATCGACAACTCGTCCGGCTGGCGGATGGACCCGGACGTCCCGCTGGTGGTCTCCGAGGTCAACCCCGAGGCCGCCCGCGTCCGGCCCAAGGGGATCATCGCGAACCCGAACTGCACCACCATGGCCGCGATGCCCGTGCTGCGCCCGCTGCACGAGGAGGCCGGGCTGTCCGCGCTGGTCGTCGCCACCTACCAGGCGGTATCCGGCAGCGGCCTCGCCGGCGTGGACGAGCTGCACCGCCAGGCGGTGAAGGTCGTCGAGGGCGCGGACGCGCTCACCCACGACGGTTCGGCCGTCACGTTCCCCGAGCCGGACGTGTACGTCCGCCCGATCGCGTTCAACGTGCTGCCGATGGCGGGCTCGATCGTGGACGACGGGCTGGCCGAGACCGACGAGGAGCAGAAGCTCCGCAACGAGAGCCGCAAGATCCTCGGCATCCCGGGCCTGAAGGTCTCCGGGACCTGCGTCCGGGTGCCGGTCTTCACCGGGCACTCGCTGCAGATCAACGCGCGGTTCGACCGTCCGATCAGCCCGGAGCGCGCCGCCGAGCTGCTCGCGGACGCGCCCGGCGTCGCGCTCACCGACGTCCCGACCCCGCTGCAGGCCGCCGGGCAGGACCCGACCTACGTCGGCCGCATCCGCCGCGACGAGACGGTGGAGAACGGCCTCGCGCTGTTCGCGGCGGGCGACAACCTGCGCAAGGGCGCGGCCCTCAACGCCGTCCAGATCGCCGAGCTCGTCGCCGCCGAACTCGCCGAGTAGGCCCCACCGCCGAACCCGCCGCGTGGGCCCCCGGCGAACTCGCCGAGCGGGCACCACCGGCGAATCCGTCGAGCAGGCCCACGCCGTACCCGTCGAGTGAGCCTCGCCCGAGCCGCCACGGTGCCTCGCGGGGCGGCCACGGGGGCCTCGCTCGGAGGGGAGGCGGGCATCCCTCGAGTGATCATGGGCATCGTCGACCGGCCGGCCGTCGTTTCACGCGGTCGGCCGGTCGCCGTTCTCCGACCGTCCGTCCGGTCGGAGGGTCAGACCTTGGCCGCTCCGCGGATCTCCAGGGAGTCGAGCAGGGCGGCGCTGGCGCGGGTGATCTCCTCCACGGCGCGGTCGAACGCCTCGGCGTTGTGCGCGGCCGGGGCGCGGAAGCCCGAGATCTTCCGGACGTACTGGAGCGCCGCCGCGCGCACGTCGTCCTCGGAGACGTCCTCGGCGTAGGGCGGGCGGAGCGTCTTGATGCTTCGGCACATACCTCCATGGTGACCCACGCCACCGACATTCGCTTTCGTGGGGTTTTGCCGAAGCCCGCCGGACGAGATGATCTCTAGGTTGGCGGGATGAGAACGCGCCGGATGTCCCAGGTCCTGACCGCCACCACCCTCGCCGCTCTCACCGGAGCGGCCGTCGCCGTCCCGTCCGCCGCCGCGAACGCCGCAGCCCCGGCGGCCCCGGCGTCGAAGGCGCGGACGGCCCACTGCGTCTTCACCCCGACGCCCGACAACCCGGCCGCCAAGCCCGTCCACCCGCCGAAGGCGAAGGCCCGCGCGCACGGGACGGTGGACGTCCGGATCGTCACCAACCACGGCGAGGTCCGGATCCGCATGGACCGGCGGAACGCGCCCTGCGCCGTCGCCAGCTTCGTCAGCCTGACCAGGCAGAAGTTCTACGACCACACGCAGTGCTGGCGGCTGACCAACTCCGAGCGGCTCGGTGTCCTGCAGTGCGGCGACATCTACCGCGCCGAGGAGGGCGGGCCCGGGTACAAGTTCGACGACGAGCTGACCGGCAAGGAGACCTACCCGCGCGGCACCGTGGCGATGGGCAACTGGGGGCCGGACACCAACGGCAGCCAGTTCTTCATCGTCCACACGCACGCGAACATCCCGCCCGCGTACACCGTTCTCGGAAAGGTCACCCGGGGCATGGAGGTGCTGGACGAGATCGCCGCGGGCGGCATCATCCCGCAGAGCGGCCCGCAGGACGGCCTGCCCAAGCACCCTGTGAAGATCATCCGGGTGACCGCGCACGGCTGACCGGAGCACCGCTGACCGGAGCACGGCTGACCGGGAGCACGGCGGGCGTTCCGCCCAGGGCGGGCCGGGGTGTCACATCCCGGCCCGTTCCGGCGTCTTGTGTGTGGACACCACCGAACCCGAACGAGAGGACCGCCATGACCGCCCATAACGACCGGGCCGCACGGCTGCGCGAGCTGCACCGTCCGGGCGACCCGCTGATCCTGCCGAACGTGTGGGACGCCGCGAGCGCCCGCGTCGTCGCGACCACCGGATATCCGGCGCTCGCGACCGCCAGCGCCGCCATCGCCGCGTCGCTGGGGTACGAGGACCACGAGGGCGCCCCGATGGAGGAGATGTTCGCGGTCGCCGCGCGGATCGTCCGGGCCGCCGAGGATCTGCCGGTCACCGTGGACGCCGAGGCCGGGTACGGCCTGCCCGCCGCCGACCTGGTCGCCCGGCTGGCCGAGATCGGCGCGGTCGGCTGCAACCTGGAGGACACCGACCACGGCGCGGGCCGGCTGACGGACGCGTCCGCGCAGGCCGAGTACCTGGCGGCCGTCCGGGAGGCGGCGCGCGCGAACGGCACCGACCTGGTGATCAATGCCCGCGTGGACGTCTTCCTCGGCAAGGGCGAGCCGACCCCGGAGGACATCGACGCCGCGCTCGACCGCGGCCGCCGCTACCTGGAGGCCGGCGCCGACTCGGTCTACCCGATCCTGCTCCGGGACGAGACCGCCCTCGCGACGCTCGTCAAGGAGCTGCCGGGGCCGGTCAACGCGCTCTGCCTGCCCGGCCTGACGGTCTCCCGTCTCGCCGAGCTGGGCGTCGCGCGGATCTCCTGGGGGCCGCAGGCGCACCGCCACGCCATGGGCGCCCTGAAGGACTACGTCACGGACCTGCGCTCCTGACCGGATGTGATGATCGCCGCCCGGCCGGGCGACGTTATGACCGGGCGGTCATGCCGTCCCGGTCACGCCCCGGCTCCGGCCCTGCCCGCGCCGGGCCGGTGGCAGGTCGCCTACGGGCGGACGGTCAGCCAGAGGCCCGCCACCGAGGCGTCGCGGTGGAGCTTGAGGTGCCAGCATCCCGCGCTGGGGAAGCGGTACACCAGCGTCCACTCGTCGCCCGGACGGTCGTAGGAGGCCCCGCCCGGGGACGGGCCGGACAGCGGCGCGAGGTCGGGCGTCCCCGGTCCGCGCGTCCGCACGCGAAGGTCGCCGCCGCCCGTCATCCGCAGGGTGAGCCGGACGTCGCGGTCGGCCCGGAACGGAACGCGGTCGGCGAGCGCCCACAGGGTCGCGTTCCGTCCCGTCCCCTCGATCTCGGGAAGGCCGTGCCACGCGCCGATCCGGGAGCCGGGCTTGCAGCCGCGGTGGGAGTCGACGGTCACGACCCCGACCGGCTTGATGGTCGAGCCGACGGACCCGCGCGCGCACCCGCTGAGCGCCGTGACCGGGCACAGCAGGATCGCGCCCGCCGCGACGACGGTCCTCCTCATCACGTCTCGCCCCCGCTCGACGCTGTGTGACCCCTTCGCATCACTGTCCGCCGCGAAGGGGCATCCGTCCACCCCGTAGCGCCCGGGTGTACCCGGCAGGCCACCCGTGGGCGCCATGGAGTCATCCCCAGGTGGCGAAGGGGACCGCCCCGCGCACGGCCCGTGGAGGACGGGGCTCTCCACGGGCCGTCCGCGACCGGCGTCCCGGAGGGGCGGGGGACACCGGCGCACGTGCGGGCACCGCGACGTGCCGCGGGACCGGCATGTGCCCGGGACCGGCATATGCCCGGGACCGGCACGTCCCGCGGGCGCCGCGGTGGGACGCGGGGCCTGCGCATGACGCGCGGTACCGGCGGAGGGTCAGGCGGGGATCTCTTCGATCACCGAGACGCCGCGGGAGGCGTGCGGGCCGTAGCGCTCCCACTCCTCGCGGAGCCGGACGCGGCCGTCCGGCAGCAGCTCGGGCGTCGAGCGGACCCGGCCGCTGACCACCGTCGCGTCCGCGAGGACCTGGCAGTACGCCAGCTCCAGGCTGTCGTCGGGGGCGCGCCGGCCGACCAGGTAGCCGCGGACGACGCGGCCTCCGTCGAAGTCGGCCCAGACGGTGTCGCCGGCCTGGTGGTAGCGGCCGACCGGGACCTCGCCGGCGGACGCCGTCTCGGCCGCCGACGAGCGGAACACCCGGCCGTCGTAGTCGATCGGCACGCCGCTCACCCCCACACGACGCTGGGCTCGGCGTCGCGGACCGTGTAGACCTCCCGCTCGAACAGCGAGTTGATGATCGTCGCGGCGCGGACCGGGAGCAGGGTCAGGTTCGCGTCGGCGACGCCGTGCGTGAACCGCGCCCGGTTCTGCACGAAGATCTTGTTGCGGTCGGCGTTCTTCCAGCGCAGCGAGTAGTCCGAGTCGACGATCATCTGCCCGGCGTCGTCGTGGTCGATCAGCTCGGTGAGCGCCGGGGCGAGCGGCGGCGGGGCGAACGCGCGTCCGGTGGCGAACACGACGTACCGCGCGGCGACCTTCTCGTGGCCGGTCGCCGACGTCGCCGACAGCACGAAGCCGTCGCCGTCGCGTTCGGCCAGTGTGACGTCCCGGCCGGGACGCATCGTCAGCGGGTACCGGTCGAGCCGGAGCATCCCGTCGTAGTTGGCCTGGTAGATGGCCTGCAGGATGCCCGGCGTGATCGCGTCGCCGGTGAGCGTCTGGCCCTCCACGAGCCGCCGCCGCGTCTCGCGGGTGACCTGCTGGAGGAACTGCACGTACGCCGGACGGTAGAAGTCGTTGGCGGGCGGCGAGTCGTCCATCGGCTGGAACCAGGGCCGCCGGCCGAGCCAGGTGATGTCGGTGAAGCCCGCGCCGAGCAGTTCCATGACGCACTCGGCGCCGGTCTGGCCGCCGCCGACGACCGAGACGGGCGCGGCCCGGTCCATGGCGGGCAGCCGCGCGGCCAGCTCCTCGGGCACGAACGCGTCGTCCCCCTGGATCCCGGACAGGCCCGGCGGGACGTACGGGACGCTGCCCAGGCCGAGGACGAGGTGGTCCGAGCGGGCGATCGTCCGGCCGTCGCTGACGTAGGAGAACCCGACGTCCTCGCCGTAGGAGATCTCGTCCACCTGGACGCCGTAGCGGATGCCGTCGAGCTGTTCGCTCGCCCAGGCCAGGTACCGCTGGTACTCCCGGCGCGGGATGACGTTGAACTGGGCGTTGATGAGCGCGTAGATCCGTCCGGTGGAGACCATGTAGTTGACGAACGACAGCCGGTGGGTGGGGTCGACGAGCGAGACCAGGTCCTTCAGCCAGGACGTCTGCATCCGGACGCCCGACAGCAGAAGCTGCGGGTGCCAGGACGCGGCGGGGCGCCGTTCCAGCAGGACCAGCCGGTGCGGCGCGACGGCCTCGAACAGGGCGGCCAGGCTCAGGTTCGCCGGACCCGCGCCGACGCCGACGGTGTGGTGGTGGGGGATGTCGAACTCGGACATGGGCAGTGCCTCCACGAGGGTCATGCGGGGGTACGGATCCGCAGCAGTTCTCCGGCGGCGGACAGGGACGCGGCGAGCGCGGTCTTGGCCGCGCCGCCGCTGCCGCCGGTGAAGGTCGACAGCCGGGGCGGCGCGCCGGTGACCGGCCGCAGCCGCAGACCGGGGTCGGGGTGGTAGCAGTCGGCGGCGACGACGGTCCGGACCGCCGGGCCGAGCCGCAGCGCGGGGAAGGTGACGCGGGCCAGCGCGGACGCGGCGTGCGCGAGCGCCGGCTCGGGCCGCCGGTCGTCGGGGTCGACGTCGTAGCGGTCGCTGGGCACGCCGATCAGCAGGCCGTCGCGGTGGGGGCGTCCGTAGAGGCTGGTCGTCTCGTCCACGAACCCCCGGACGGGCGGGTTCTCGGCGCGGTGCACCGCGTACTGGATGCGCTTGGTGCGCAGCCCGTCGCACGGCAGGCCGAAGCGGGCGAGCAGGCCGGGCGTCCACGGCCCGGCGGCCAGCACGACCAGGTCGAACGTCCCGCAGGACCCGCCGCACCCCGCACGCGCCGTGGTCATGCCGTGCGCGGGGGATGGCGTGCAGTGGTGCAGGGTGAGCGCGCCGTCCGGCTCCTCGGTGAGGGCGGTGGCGGACGCGGTGGCGCGGTGTCCGCCGATCCGCAGGAAGTCCGCGACGATCTCGCGGCGCAGCGCGCCCGGCGACACGTGCCCGGCGCGCCGCTCGACGACGGCGGGCGGACGGTCCGGGAAGCCGGGCGCGTCGGCGAGCGCGGCCGAGCCGGGCAGCGCCGCGCAGATCCCGGCCAGGTCGGACGGGTGCGGCGGCGGTCCGGCCTGGATGTACACCGAGCCCGTCTCCCGGTACTCCGCCCAGCCGCGCAGCAGCCGGCTGCCGTACAGCTCGGCGAGCGACGCGGTCGCCTGGGCGCGCTGCCCGGCGTCGGGCTCGTAGCCGCGCACCAGGCCGCCGGACGCGGCGGTCGCGTCGGCGGGTTCGGGCGGGCCGGAGAGCTCGACCTCCGCGGTCCGGTCGGTGAGCCGCAGCCGCCAGGCGAGCAGCGCGCCGGCGAGCCCCGCCCCGACCACGCAGATCCTCATGGCCGATGCTCCGGCGACGCCTCCGAGGTGGACGGAGTAGGCGGCGCGGACGGCGCGCCGGTGAGCGCGGCGAGCAGGGGGCGGGCGCGCGGGTCGTCGCGGAGCGGCAGCAGCAGGCGGGCGGCGAG
>NZ_QURH01000076.1 GCF_003428695.1 Actinomadura logoneensis | reverse complement strand
GGCAGGGCGGCACGCGCGGCCCCGGGGGCGCGTCGTGAGCCGCCGCCGGCTGGACGCCGAGCTCGTGCGGCGCGGTCTGGCCCGCTCCCGCGAGCAGGCCGGGCAGTTGATCGCGGACGGCCGGGTGAAGGTCGGCGGGCAGGTCGCGGGCAAGGCGGCCACGCAGGTCGACGCCGGCGCGGCGATCCTGGTCGCCGAGGACGGGGCGGGCCCCGACTACGTCTCGCGCGGCGGGCACAAGCTCGCGGGCGCGCTCAAGGCGTTCGCCGACCTGGACGTCAAGGGCCGTGTCGCGCTGGACGCGGGCGCGTCCACGGGCGGGTTCACCGACGTCCTGCTGCGCGCCGGCGTCGACCACGTGTACGCGGTGGACGTCGGGTACGGCCAGATCGCGTGGTCGCTGCGGACCGACGACCGGGTGACCGTGCTGGAGCGCGTCAACATCCGCGACCTGGAGCCGAGGCAGCTCGGGCAGCCGGAGGCCGAGCCGCCGAACCTGGTGGTCGGCGACCTGTCGTTCATCTCGCTGAAGCTGGTGCTCGGCCCGGTCCAGCGCTGCGTCGCGCCGGACGCCGACTACGCGATCATGGTGAAGCCCCAGTTCGAGGTGGGCCGCAGCCGCGTCGGGGCGGGCGGCGTCGTGCGCGAGCCGGCGCTGCGCGCCGACGCGGTGCGGGACGTGGCCGCGCACGCGGCGACGCTGGGCCTGGGCGTGCTGGGCGTCACCGCGTCGCCGCTGCCCGGCCCGTCGGGGAACGTGGAGTACTTCCTGTGGCTGCGGGCGGGCGCGCCGCCGCTGGCCGAGGCAGACCTGGAGCGCGCCGTCGCGGAGGGACCCCAGTGACCGAGATTCCGTGCAGCCCCGCCCGGAGGGTCCGCCGATGAGCGACAGGACGGTGCTGGTCGTCGCGCACACCGGCCGGGCCGAGGCGGTCCGCAGCGCGCAGCTGGTGATCGGCCGCCTGGCCGAGGCGGGCATCGCGGTCCGCGCCCTGGAGGGCGAGGCCGAGGACCTGGGCTGCCCGGGCATGGTGGAGGTCTGGCCGCGCACCCCGGCCGCCGCGCAGGGCGTGGAGGTCGTGATCGTCCTCGGCGGGGACGGCACGCTGCTGCGCTCGGCCGACCTGGCCCGTCCGGCGGGCGCGCCGCTGCTCGGCGTCAACCTCGGGCACGTCGGGTTCCTCGCCGAGGCCGAGCGCGAGGACCTCGCCACCACGGTCGACCGCGTCATCGAGCGCCGCTACGACGTCGAGGAGCGGATGACCATCGACGTGGTCGTCCGGCGCAACGGGTCGGTGACCGGCACCACGTGGGCGCTGAACGAGGCGACCGTGGAGAAGGCCGAGCGGCAGCGGATGCTGGAGCTGGTCGTGGAGATCGACGGCCGCCCGCTGTCGCACTGGGGCTGCGACGGCGTGGTGATGGCCACGCCGACGGGCTCGACCGCGTACGCGTTCTCGGCGGGCGGCCCGGTGGTGTGGCCGGAGGTGGAGGCGATGCTGGTCGTGCCGATCAGCGCGCACGCGCTGTTCGCCCGCCCGCTGATGGTCTCGCCGCGCTCGGCGGTCGCGATCGAGGTGCAGCCCGACACCCCCGGCGCGGTGCTGTGGTGTGACGGTGCCCGCACCCTCGACCTGCCGCCGGGCGCGCGGGTGGAGGTGCGGCGCGGGGAGCGGCCGGTCCGGCTGGCCCGGCTGCACCTCACCCCGTTCACCGACCGGCTGGTGACCAAGTTCGGGCTGCCGGTCGCCGGGTGGCGCGGCCGTCCCCGCACGTCCGGGCAGCCCGCGCGGCGGCCGGTCCCGGGCCGGGAGGCGCTG
>NZ_QURH01000079.1 GCF_003428695.1 Actinomadura logoneensis | reverse complement strand
CGGAGCGCCGGGCCCCGTGTGCGGGGGCCCGGCGCTCCGGTTCGTTGGGGCCGCGCGAGGCGGTGGAAGTCGGGGTCAGTACGGCAGGAGGCGTCCCGAGGGCGTCCTGAGGTCGGGCGGGCTCGGTTGACGTGGGGGCTTCGGGCGTTTGACGAGCTGCTGCCGTGCCATGGTGATCATCTCCCCCGTCGGGCCGGGTTTAACCCGTTCGATCGAGCCGATGTCGCGCTCACCGTGTTCGACGTACCCGCCGAACGCGAGGTTCGATGAGCTTATGGGACGCCCTCTGCGCGTTCGACCGATTTTGCGGAAGCCGGGTGTGCTTTGTGTCGCCGGACGATCACCCGGAGTCGGATCGGGCCGGGCTCAGGAGACGATGTCGCGGGCGCGGAATCGGCGGAACGCCAGGGCCAGCAGGACGACGGCGTAGGAGACCGAGACCGCCGTGCCCTTGATCATCCCGGACCACTGGATCTGCGGCTGGAGGGCGTCCGTCCACGCGTACATCCAGTGCGTGGGCAGGAAGTCGCGCCAGCCGCCGAGCGCGGTCACCGCGTCCAGGATGTTGCTGACGATCACCAGGCCGACCGCGCCGCCCACCGCGCCCAGCGGGGAGTCGGTCAGGACCGACAGCAGGAACGCCAGAGCCGCCACCACCAGCTCGCTGACCAGCGCGTACGCCACGACGACGGCCATCCGGCCGAGGGCGGTGCCGACCGGCACGGTCCCGCCCGTCGGCAGCCGAACGTCGTGCCAGCCGAACGCGACGGCCCCTGCGACCAGCGACATCAGCGGCAGGCTGACGACGGCGACGACCGCGTACGCGAAGGCCACGACGAGCTTCTGCCGCAGCAGCCTCGCGCGGGGCACGGGCGCGGCGAGCAGGTAGCGCAGCGACGACCATCCCGCCTCGCTCGCGACCGTGTCGCCGCAGAACAGCGCCACCGCGACGACCAGCAGGAAGCCCGCCGACACGAACAGCGTGAAGAGCGCGAAGTTCACCGCGCCGGCGGTCGCGACGTCCACCAGGCCGGGCGCGCCCTGCCGCGACGACGGCTCGCCGCCGATCTCGAACGCGGCGACCAGCAGCCACGGCAGGACGAGCAGGATCGCGAACGCCAGCAGCGTCCGGCGGCGCCGGAACTGCCGGACAGCCTCCACGCGCAGCGGCAGCGTCCGCCCGACCGCGTACCCGGCGGACGACCCGTCCGGGTTCGGGCCGTCCGCCGGCGGGGGCGGGACGGCCCGGCGGGGCGCGGACGGCGCGCCGCCGTCGAGACGGGCGGATCCGGTCATGATCCCTCTCCGATGATCTCCAGGAACGCGTCCTCCAGCCGGCGTCCGGTGCCGGTGATCTCGCTGACCGGTCCGGCCGCGACGCGCCGTCCGCCGGCCATGACCACCGCGTGCGTGCAGCTCTGCTCGACCTCGGCGAGCAGGTGGCTGGACACGATCACGGTCCGGCCGGACGCCGCGTACCGGACCAGGACCTCGCGCATCTCCCGGATCTGCGGCGGGTCCAGGCCGTTGGTCGGCTCGTCCAGCACGAGCAGGTCGGGCAGTCCGAGCATGGCCTGCGCGATGGCCAGCCGCTGCCGCATGCCCTGCGAGTAGGTGCGGACGGCGCGGTCGAGCGCGGCGCCGAGGTCCGCGATCTCCAGCGCCTCCGCCAGGTGCGCGGCCCCGGCCGGACGGCCCGTCGCCCGCCAGTAGAGGTCGAGGTTGTCGCGTCCGGACAGGTGCGGCAGGAACCCCGGCCCTTCGACGAACGACCCGAGCCGCGACAGCACCGGCGCCCCGGAACCGACCCGGTGGCCGAAGATCCGTATCTCGCCCTCGTCCGGATGGATCAGGCCCATGAGCATGCGCAGTGTCGTCGTCTTTCCCGCGCCGTTCGGGCCCAGCAGGCCGAGCACCTGGCCCCGCTCGACGCGGAACGACAGCTCGGAGACGGCGCGGTACCCGTTCGCGTAAGCCTTGGTCAGACCGCTGATCTGCAGCGGGACGTCGGCCAGCGCGGGATCGAACGCCTCGCTCGTGCTCGGGCGCTCCCTCGTGCTCGGGCGGCTGAGGCCGCGCGCCTCGGTCCGTGCGCCGCCGTTGTGGGCCGCGCGCGCCGCCTCGCTGGTGGCTTCGGGCTGTGCGCTGGCGGTACCGGGCTGTGCGCCGGCTGCCGTGTCGCGTCCGTTGCTCCGCGAGGCGGGCTCGCTGGTCTCGCTGGGCGGCTTGCCGCCTTCTGCGGCGGAGAGGGTGGGATGTGCGTTCGTCTCTGCGCGGTTTTCTTCTGTGCGTGCGGCGTCTTCGGGTTCTTCTGCGGTGGCGTTCTTGGAATGTCCATTGACGCCGGGCAGGACGGTCGCAGCGGCGGGTTCGCGGGTATCGGCCGGGCGGTTGGCCTGCGGGGTGACGTTCGGGGCCTCGGGGCCGAGCGGGGATGGCGCGGACGTTCTGCGGCGGCCGGTGAGCAGGATCCCGGCGGCGAGCGCGGCGGCGCCGGCGGGCAGTGCCCAGACCCAGGCGGGAAGCGGAGCGGCCGGAGTGCGCAGCGACGGGACGGAGGGCACGGTGAGGCCCGACGTGGCCGCGACCGTGAACGAGGCGGGCCGGGGCGGCGTCGCGAAGCCCATGTCGGTCGTCGCGACCACGATCCGGATGCGGTGCCCCGCCTCGAAGCGGTAGTCCATCGCGGGCAGCGTCACCTGCACGTCGTCCGTCGAGGACACGTGGAACGGCGCGGCGAGCCGCCGGGCAGGGGTCGCGTTCCCGTCCGGGGCCACGTCGTAGATCTTGGCGAACAGCGACGCGCCGTCCCGAGGCAGCCCCACACCCTTCCCATCCTGAGGCGAGTTGGTGCCCGCGCCCTTCTGTGGCGGGCTGGTGTTAGTGCCGTTTTGCGGCGGGCTGGTGCTCGCGTCGCCCTGTGGCGGGCTGGTGTTAGTGCCGTTCTGTGGCGGGCTGGCGTTCGCCTCGTCCTGTGGCGGGCTGGGGTTCGTGCCGTTCTGGGGAGGACTCGTGGGCTTGCCGTCCTGCGGGCCGGTGCCCTCGCCAGCCTGCGGGACCTTCGGGGGCGTGCCGTCCTGCGGCGGGCTGGTGGTCTGGCGGTCCTGTTGCCGGCCGGTGACCTTGAGGCGCACGGACGCCGCTCCGGTGAGCCGGAACGGCTCGGTGAGCGCGGACGTGTCGAAGACGGCCGACTGCCCCGGGATGTCGAGGGCGAAGCCGCCCGCGCCGCCCATGGCCTGACCGCCGAGCGAGCCCAGCGCGTCCAGGCCGCCGAGGCCGGGCAGCGCGGAGACCGCCGCCGGGGTCCCGCCCGCCGGGTTGTGGACGGGCTGCGCGGCGCCGTGCAACGGCAGAACGCGCGGGTTCGCCGAAAGCCCCGGATACGTCCCCGTGGACGCGGCGGTCACGACCACGCGTTGGCTGGACGAGTCGACGCCTCCCGTGCGGGTCACGGTGAAGCCGTCGGCCGGCGTCCCCTTGCTCGGCGCGGACGTCCCGACACGACCGACGCCCGGGACCGTCACACCACCGCCGGTAGCTCCCGCTGCGCCACCGCTGTTCGGCACCGTCGCGCCACCGCTCGAGGCCGTCGCGCCACCGGTCGGGGCCGTCGCGCCGCCGCTGCTCGGGGCTGTTGTGCCGCCGTTGTTTCCGGCGTCGCCCGTCGAGGCTTCGCCGCCGTTCTTCAGATAGGTGTCGAACCAGGTGCGTACATAGCCCTCCAGTCGGCTCGTCTCGGGATCGCCGCCATCATGTCCCCCCTGATACCAAACGGTTCGCACGGGCGAATCGTTGTGGGCGATCGCCCGCGCGTTCGCATCCGCCTGGTCCAGGGGGAACAACGAGTCGGATTGTCCCTGGATGAGCAGTGAGGGCACCCGGATTCGGTCCGCCACGGATGCGGGACTCGACGCGGCCAGAATCCGCACCGCCTCCGGCGTCGGACGCCCGGACTCGGCGACCCGCTGGTACATCGCGCACAGCTCCGGCAGGAACCGGCCGCAGGCCGTCCCGCCCGCGCCGCTGGTGAAGAAGAGCCCGGCCCACAGCTTCTTGAACACGCCCGTCCCCGGCCCCTGGCCGTCCGCGTTGGGGAAGAAGACGTCCGGCAGGCTGTTCCACGTGATGCGCGGGGCGATCGCGTCCACGCGGCGGTCGTGTCCGGCGGTCATCAGCGCGATCGCGCCGCCGTAGGACTCGCCGGTCATCCCCACGCGCGGGTCGCCGGGCCCGTCCAGCCGCACCTCGGGACGGCGCGCCAGCCAGTCGATCAGCTGCCGGACGTCCTTGACCTCATAGTCGGGGGAGTCCAGCGCGATCTGCCCTGTGGAGCGCCCGAAGCCGCGCGCCGACCAGGTCAGGACGGCGTACCCGTCCCGCGCCAGCCGCCGCGCCTCGGCGCGCATGTCGTCCTTGGTCCCGCCGAACCCGTGCCCGAGCAGCACCGCCGGGACGCGTCCGCTTCCGGCGGGTCGGTAGAACGCCGTGTCCAGCCGGACGTGCTGGTCGTCGCGCGGGCCGTCCACCACGGAGATCCACTGCTCGGACGACCGGACGGCCGGTCCGTCCGACACGCCGATCCCGTACGCCAGCCCGCCCGCGGCGACCAGAGCCGCGACGCCTCCGACGGCCGTCCAGCGCCGTCCGGGGCCTCCGAAGGCCCTCCAGCGACGCATAATTCCCCCGCCCACCCGCATATCCGGCAGACTACGGGGCCGCTCACCCCGGTCGCTCAGCCGCTGGTCCCCAGCGCTCCTGCGCCCCGAGATGTACCGTCCGCCACCCCGTCCTCCTCAGGCAGGATCCGCCTCCGGCCAACTGGTCGCCTCACGCGGAGGCGCGGCGAGCGCTCGGACGAGACGAGCCGAGACGGCGACGGCGTCCACCGGGCAGAACCCGCAGCTCAACGGTGGATTCAGCGGCAAGCGGTGCGTTGCGACCGTCCTGACGCCGCTCAGAGGTCGTCCGTCGACGGATGAGCAACGGCAGCGGTCACACCGAGCGGGCCGCCCGGCGGCGACAACGGTTCAGCGGAGGGCGGCGGTGAACATCGCGGTCAGGCGTTCGGTGAGCTCGGCGCGGTCGGCGGAGCGCAGGTCGTCGATGTCGAGCATTCGCCGCACCGGGCCGCCGCCCATGATGATCATCGCGGCGAGCGTCGCGCGGGTGCGCCGGCCGGGGCCGGTGAGCTTGGCGACCAGGGGCTCCACCAGCACCTCGTCCATGTGTCCCCGCAGGATCTCCTGGACCTCGGGGTTGCCGACCGAGCGGTCCAGCATCCGGACGAGCGGGCTCGGCGGCACCCTGTGGGTCTGCCGGGCGACGTGCTCGGCCAGGCGCCGGGGGAGGAGCGCGGCGTCCGGCGTGCCGACGATCACCTCGCGCAGCGCGGACTCGCCCGCGAGGACGTGCCCGAACAGCGCCGCCTTCGAGCCGAAGTAGCGGTTGACCAGCGCGACGTTCGCTCCCGCCGCCGCTGCGATCATCCGGACGGTCACTCCGTCGTAGCCGTGCTCCCCGAACAGGTCGCGCGCCGCGTCCAGCAGCCGCCGCTCGGTCGCCTCGCGGTTCCGCCGCCGGCCGCCGTGTGCGGCGCAGTCGTCGTCCGGCTGCGGACGGCCCGCACCGGCGTCTGCACCGGGGTCCGCACCAGGGACTGCACCGGAGGCCGCGCCCGGGTCCATGCCGGGGTCCGCAGCCGAGGCCGCGCCTGGATCAGCACCGAAGGCCGCGCCGGGGACCGAACCGGGGTCCGCGCCAGGGGCCGCGGCGGACGCGCCGGGGTCCGTACCGGGGGCCGCGCCGGGGTTCGTGGCGGACGCCGTGCCGGAGTCAGCACCGGAGGCCGCCACGGAGCCCGTAGCGGAGGCCGCGCCTGGGTCCGCACCGGGATTCGCGCCCGTGTCCGTGCCGGAGCCCGTAGGGGAGGCCGCGTCCGGGGCGGCGCTGGAGGCCGTGGCGGGGGCGGCGCCCGGGCCGGGGGCCTGGGCGGCGTAGAGGGCTCGCGCCCCCGTCGCCGCCCGGTCGGGGCGGGCGCCGGTGAGGTCGCTGGTGAGGTCGGTCATCGCTCCGGCTCCAACGTGATCCTGGTCGCTTCCAGTATCCCCGCGTTGCAAGTAAACGGACGTCTACATAGCATATATGCAAAACACACGTAATTGATGGGATGGGAGACAGAGTGGCTCAAGCGGGCGTGCTGCCGCAGAGTCCGGGTGCCGCGGCGGCCGGACGCGGGCCGGCGCCGGTGCGCTACACGCACCGGCAGATCCTGGAGATCCTCTCCGGGCTGATGATCGCGATGCTCACCACGATGATCTCCACATCGGTGGTCGGCACCGCGCTGCCCACGATCGTGGGGGACCTCGGCGGGCAGGACCAGCTGTCCTGGGTGGCGAGCGCGTCCCTGCTGACGATGACCGCCTCCACGCCGCTGTGGGGCAAGCTGTCGGACATCCTCGGCCGCAAGCTGATGTTCCAGTCGGCGCTGGTGATCTTCGTGCTGGCCTCGGTCGGCGCGGGACTGTCGCAGAACATCGGCCAGCTCATCGGCGCCCGCGCGTTCCAGGGGCTCGGCGTCGGAGGCGTGTCCGCGCTGGCGCAGGTCATCCTCGGCGACGTCGTCCCGCCGCGCGAGCGGGGCCGCTACTCCGGCTACATGGGCGCCGTGTTCGGCGTCGCGACCGTCGCCGGGCCGATGCTCGGCGGCTTCATCGTGGACGCCGACGCGCTCGGCTGGCGCTGGTGCTTCTACGTCTGCGTGCCGCTCGCGATCATCTCGCTCGCGGTCATGCAGAAGGTGCTGAAGCTCCCGAAGATCAAGCGGGACACCCGCATCGACGTCTTCGGCGCCTTCACGATCACCGGCGCGGCGACCGTCGTCATGCTGATCCTCACCATGGGCGGCAAGGAGTTCGACTGGAACTCCACGTGGACCTACGTCCTCGCCGCCATCGCGTTCGTCCTGCTCGTCGGCGCGGTGTTCGCCGAGCGCGCGGCGCGCGAGCCGATCCTGCCGCCGCGGCTGTTCCGCAACCCGACCTTCGTGCTCTGCTCGATCGCCTCCCTGGCCGTCGGTGTCGCGATGTTCGGCGCGATGATCTACCTGCCGCAGTACCTGCAGATCGTCAAGGGCATGTCGCCCACCAAGTCCGGGCTGATGACGCTGCCGATGGTGGCCGCGATGTTCGTCACCTCGACCGGATCCGGCCAGGTCGTCACCCGCCTCGGCCGCTACAAGTGGTTCCCCGTCGTCGGCCTCGCGCTGGTCGCCGGCTCGATGTACCTGCTGTCGCAGCTCCACGTCGACTCCAGCAAGCTGGTCATCGGCGCGGACATCGCGGTGCTCGGGGCGGGCCTCGGCCTCACGCTGCAGATCATGATCCTGGCCGCGCAGAACGCCGCCGCGATCACCGACCTCGCCGCCACCACGTCCGGCGTCTCGTTCTTCCGGAACCTCGGCGGCGCGATCGGCACGGCGGCGTTCGGCGCGATCCTCAACAACCGGCTCACGCACCACCTCACCGAGGGACTGGCCGCCGCGCACGTCCGTCCGCCCGCGAGCGGCGGCGCGCTCGGCACCCCGGAGGCCGTCCAGCACCTGCCGCAGCCGTTCAAGGGCATCGTCCTGGAGGCGTTCACCCAGTCGCTGCAGACGGTGTTCATGGTGGGCGTCCCGGTCGCGCTGGTCGGGTTCGTCGTGGTGCTCTTCCTGAAGGAACTGCCGCTGCGCAGCGCCGTCGGCCGTGTGGAGCAGCCCGAGGGCGGACCCGCCGCGGCCGCCGGTCCGGCCGCCGCCGCGGTCGCGTCCGCCTCCGCCGGACGGCACGCCCGAACCGACCGCGAACTCGCCGGTGTCGGGGCGCCCACGAGCGGTGCGGCCGTCGCCGGTAGCCCGTCGCCGAACGGGACCGCAGGCATGGGCGGCGTGACCGAGCCGGCCGCGACGCAGGCGCAGGCCTTCCCCGCCTCCGGGGCGGTCTCCGCGGAGCCCGAGGCGTTCCGTGCGCCGGGCTCCGGTGGCGGCGCGACGATCAGCGGTGTCGTCCGGGGCGGCGGCGGGCTGCCCGTCGCGTCCGCCGCGGTGACCCTCATCGACGTGGCCGGACGCCAGCTCGGCCGTGCCGTCACGCAGCCGGACGGCGCGTACGCGCTCGTCACCCCCGGTCCCGGCACGTACGTGCTGATCGCCGCGACCGGCGGGCACGAGCCGCGCGCGGCGACGCTGGCCGTGGGCGACGGTCCGGTCGACTTCGACCTCGTCCTGGCGGGCAACGCCGGGCTGGTGGGGACCGTGTCCGACGCGGACGGCACACCGATCGACGGCGCGACCGTGGTCGTCACGGACGTCCGCGGCGAGGTCGTGGGCAGCGCGCGGACCGACGCGTCCGGCGAGTACACGTTCCAGGACGTCGTGTCCGGCACCTTCACGATCGCGGTCAGCGCCGCCGGGCACCGTCCCGCCGCGCTCCAGGTCGAGGTGACCGGAAACGGCCAGACCCGGCAGGACGTGCGGCTCCCCGCGGGCGTGCACGTGCGCGGTGTCGTCCGCGACGACGCCGGACAGCCGGTCGGCCGGGCCCGCGTCACGCTCGTGGACGCGGCGGGCGACGTCGTCGGCCTTACGACGACCGGCCCGGACGGCGAGTACGCCTTCACCGACCTGACCGGTGGCCAGTACACGGTGATCGCGTCCGGCTTCCCGCCGGTCGCGACCGGGCTCAACCTGTCGGGCGGCAGCCTGGAGGACCACGACCTCCGGCTGGGCTTCCCGGACGAGTGACGCCCCCTGGGGCCGTCGTGCGGGACGGCCCCAGGGCTTCACCGCCACAGGGAAGAACCCCCGGGACTCTCCGGGGACACGGGGAACCACGATTTCGGAATGCGGGCGTTGTGACATGGAAGTGAGCCGGGGGCTGCGCGCGGCGGTGCGGACACGGGACGGCTGGGCCGTCCCGCACGCCGCCGTGACCATCACCGACCCGACGGGGACGCAGGTCGCGCGGGTGCAGGCGGGCGAGAACGGCGACCTCGCCGCGCCCGCCCCGCCGCCCGGCGCGTACACGGCGATCGTGACCGCCGTCGGCTACGCACCGGCCGCGTCAACGCTGATCGTGACCGCGTCCGGACGAGCCGACCTCGGCACGGTCGTCCTCGCCCGGGCGGGCGGTGTCGAGCTGCCGCCCCCGGGCCCCTGGACGATCGACCCGGCGCACTCGTCGGTCGCCGCGCTCGCCCAGCACCTGGGCCTGTCCAGCGTGCGCGGCCGGTTCACATCCTTCGAGGGACGGATCGACATCGCGGAACCGGTCGAGGCGTCCCGGGTCGTCGCCCGGATCGACGCCGCGTCCATCGACACCGGAACCCGGGCCCGCGACGAGCACCTGCGCTCGGCGGACTTCCTCAACGTGGCCGAACATCCCGTCATCGAGTACCGCGGGGAGGGCCTGACCCCGCGCGGCGACGACCGCTGGACCGTCCACGGCCACCTCACCCTCAACGGCCACACCCGTCCGGTCGACCTGGACCTGACGTACCTCGGCACGGGGCCCGACCCGTGGGGCGGCGTCCGCGCCGCCTTCCGCGCCACGACCCGGCTCCGCCGCCTCGACTTCGGCATCCGGTTCAACCAGATCCTGGAGGCGGGCATCGCGGCCGTGGGGGACAGCCTCAAGATCGAACTGGAGATCCAGGCAGCTCAGGGCACCTCTCTGCCCGGCTGACCCCGAAGTTGTCCACAGGTTGTGGACGGGCTTGTGACGCGGACCGGCGACGACGACGATGGAAACGGAGTCGACGGTCCGCATGAGCGGGCGGAGGGGAGCCTTCGATGAGGTCTCGTCAGAGCGGGACGAGTGTTCTCGGGAGCCCGGGAAAGAGCCTGGGCGTTCTTGAGAGCGAAAGTGGGAGCGCCCAGAGGAGCCCGGTTGTTCTCGGGAGTGGGAGCCCCAGGAGGAGTCCGGGGGGTCTCGGGAGCGGGGGTGCCGGGCGGAGTCCGGGTCAGCGGCCCTTGAGGTCGTGGACCAGGCGGTCGGCGGAGGCGCGGTCCGGCGTCCCGGTGATGACGACCTTGCCGTCGGTGATGGCCATCTCCACGCGCGGCGCGGTGATCAGCCGATTACCGGTGACGAAGGCGACGTCCCGTCCGAGCGTCGCCCGGGTGAGCTGGGCGAACGCCTTGCGGTCGGAGGGGCGGAGGGTGACGGCGACGTCGTAGGCGCCCCCGGTGCGACCCCGCTGGACCCGCAGGTCGGTCACCTTCCGGATCGACATGCCCTGGGTGAGCTGGTAGCAGACCAGGCCCGTGGTCGTCTGCCCGGTGACGCCCTGCGTGCCCGCCGGGCACTGGCCGGGGCTCGTCTGGGAGACCGGGAAGATCTGCAGCGGGGAGGCCAGCGCGATCGGACGCTCCTTCATGGACCCGGCGATCAGGGCGCCCGTCACGGCCACGGCCGCGATCAGGATGCCCAGCGTCAGCACCAGGGTGACGAGGGCGGCCCGGTGTTCGCGCGCGCCCTGGTCCCTGCCGTCCGGCCGGGCCCGTCCGCCGCGCAGTTCGGCACGGCTCCGCTTGACCTCGGCCGCTTCGCGCTGCCGCGCCCTGGAGCGCGCCCGTCGCCTGGCGTCGGGGCTCTCCGGGTCGTCGTCGGCGCCTCGCGGCATGGTGAGAGTGGTGGACGCCGTCCCTCCGGCCCCCACCGTGCCCTGGGACGCCGTCGGTCCGGCCGCTGCCCCCTTGCCGCCTCGCGCCCTCTTCCCGCGTGCCTGCCCGGCCCCTGGGGCGGTCGCCTCGCCCGACGCATGGGTGCTGCCAGGTCGGGGTGCCGCGTCCGTTGCGGAGGAGTCGCCAAGCGTCGGAGAACCGCCGCGTGGCTGGGCGGAGCCCGCGGTCGCCGTCCCGGCGGAGGCCGCCCTCTTCCGGAAGCGACCGGTCTTGCCGGCGGCCGTCTTGCCGCCGGTCGGAGTCGCGTCCGAGCCCGCCGACGCCGCACCAGAACCCGCCGACTCGGCGGGAAGGGGTGCGGTTTCGCCGTCGCCGGACGCTCCAGCGCGGGAAGAGCCGGACGCTCCAGCGCGGGAAGAGCCGGACGCTCCAGCGCGGGAAGAGCCGGACGCTCCAGCGCGGGAAGAGCCGGACGCTCCAGCGCGGGAGGAAGCACCGGATGCTCCCGCGCTGGGGGAGGCGACACGCTCGGCGGCGTCCGCGGGCTTCCGTGGTGACGTGACGCGCTCGGCCTCGTCCGCGGACATCCCCGGTGAGGGGACGCGAGACAACGGCGCTGTGAGCTCGGTCGTCGCGGCCTGGCCGGTGCCTGCGTCGTCGGATGTGCCGGGGCGAGGGACCGGAGAGGTCCCGGCCTGCTGCGTGGCGGTCGCGGCCTGAAGACGTTCGAGCCGCTTCCGCTCGCGCCGCCCGAGCTTCCGAGGAGGCCCGGCGGACTCGAACGCGGGCAGGGTGGCAGAGGAGGGCCCCTCCGAGGAAGCCGTGCCCGAGGAAGCCGTGCCCGTGGGGGCCGGGTTCGTGGAGGCCGTGCCCGCAGGGGCCGGGTTCGTGGAGGCCGTGCCCGTGGGGGTCGGGTTCGTGGAGGCCGCGTCGGAGGGGGCCCCGTTCGAGGACGCCTTGTGAGAGGCGGTCGCGTCCGTCGAAGCCGTGTCCGTGGAGGCCGCGTCGGACGAGGCCGCGTTCGTGGAGGGCACTCCCGAGGAAGCCGCCTCCGAGAAGGCCGGGTTCGTGGGGAGCGCGCTCGTGGGGGCAGCGTCGGAGGAGGTCACGTTCGTGGAGGCCGTGCTAGAGGCGGTCGCGTTCGTGGAGGCCGCGTTCGTGGAGGTCGCTTCGGGGGAGGCCGTGTCCGTGAAGGCCCGCTCCACAGGGGGCTGGCCCGTGGGGGCCGTGTTCGTGGGGGCCTGGTCGGTGAGGGCCTGGGCCGTGGAGGCCCGATCTGGGGCGGTCGCTTCGGAGGCGGTCGCGCCCCAGGAGGTCGTATCCGAGGAGGCCGCGTGAGGGGAGATCGCGGCCGTGGGGTCGGTACCTGGGGAGGACGCGTCCGAGGCGGTCGCGGCCGTGGAAGCGGTGTCTGGGGAGAGCGTGGGGGAGGTGTCGTCGTGTGAGGTGGACGAAGGGCTCTGTGGCGGTGTCACGCCGGAGGCGTTCTTCGACGCTGACGCGGTGCGCCTCGCAGGGGCCGAGGAAGAGGGACTTCCCGACGAGGAGGCTTGGGGTGAGCTGGACGCTGAGGAGGCGTGCTCCGAGGCGGGGTCAGGGGAGGACGGCTTCGGGGCGGGCTTGGTCTCGCTGCCCTGGTCGAGGGCCTGGGGCTGCGGCTGGTCGGGCGTGGCGGGGTCGAGGGGGTCGGTGCCGCGGCGGCGGCCCTTCCCGGCGCGCTCGGGCTTGGGGTCGGCGGACTTCTCCTGACGACCCTTGCTGCGGCGCGGAACGACCCGCATCGTCACCTCCCCGACAGTTGATCTCCAAGTCTTGCAGGAAGGGGGCTGCCGACGCATCCCTTGGCGGGGCCCAGGTCGTCACCCATGGGAAAACGGCCATGAACGAGTGAGTAAAACCCGCTCGGAGGCGTGGTCGAAATTGGCCTTGATGCACAAAACCCCTCGCGTCCCGATCGCGCTCCGGGGGCTTTGGACGAGGGCTCCCCGAGCGGATGATCAGCGCGTCGCTCGCGTTGTTCGTCCATGGTCGGGGGGCGGCGTCCCCTGCTTTCAGGGGGTAGCGCCACGGGGGTGCCGGGGCTCGGTGGCGTGTGAAGGAGGCCGGGCGGGCGGGGACGGCGGGCAAGGAAGAACGCGACGGGCAGCCGGGGTGGAGGGGAGCGAGAGGTACGACGCTACGGGTAGGCGGGGTGGGGGAAGCGGAAGTGCGACGCGACGACGCGACGCGACGGGCGGGCGCGAAGGGCGCGGAGGGCGCGAAGGGCGGGGAGGGAAGTGCGGCGCGGCGGGCGGGCGGGGTTGAGGCTAGCGGGCTGGTGGTGGCGGAGGGGGTGGAGTGACGGCAAGGAGGGGCCCGCTTCCTTGGAAGTGGGCCCCTCCTTGGGGTGGCCGTTCGGCGTGGCCGGTGCGTCGGGGGGACGTCAGTCGACGCGCCAGGTGTCGCCGCTGCCGAGCAGGGCGGCGAGGTCGCCCTCGCCCTGGGTCTCGACGGCCTCGTCGAGCTGCGCGCGCATCAGTTCGTCGTAGGACGGCCGGTCCACGTTGCGGAAGATGCCGATCGGGGTGTGCTCGAAGGCCGGGGAGTCCAGGCGGGACAGGGCGAACGCCTGGGACGGGTCCGGGTTGGACGCGTCGTGCACGGCGATCTCCGACGGGTCGACGTCCGCCGTCGCCACGACCTCGAACGAGCCGGTCGGGGTGCGGCGCAGGGCCTTCTGGCCCTCGGCGCCGAACACGATCGGCTGACCGTCCTCCAGCCGGATGGTGATGTCGTCGCGGACCGACGCGTCCTTCAGGGGGTCGAACGCGCCGTCGTTGAAGATGTTGCAGTTCTGGTAGATCTCGACCAGGGCGGTGCCGCGGTGCTCGGCCGCCGCGCGCAGCACCGACTGCAGGTGCTTGCGGTCGGAGTCGATCGTCCGGGCGACGAAGGTGCCCTCCGCGCCGATCGCCAGCGAGAGCGGGTTGAACGGGGAGTCCAGCGAGCCCATCGGGGTGGACTTGGTGATCTTCCCGGTCTCGGAGGTGGGCGAGTACTGGCCCTTGGTCAGCCCGTAGATCCGGTTGTTGAACAGCAGGATCTTCAGGTTGACGTTGCGGCGCAGCGCGTGGATCAGGTGGTTGCCGCCGATCGACAGCGCGTCACCGTCACCCGTGACGACCCACACCGACAGGTCGGGGCGGGACGTGGCCAGGCCGGTGGCGATCGCCGGGGCGCGGCCGTGGATCGAGTGGAACCCGTAGGTGTTCATGTAGTACGGGAACCGGGACGAGCAGCCGATGCCGGAGACGAAGGTGATGTTCTCCTTGCGCAGCCCGAGCTCCGGCAGGAAGGACTGGACGGCCGCCAGGATCGCGTAGTCCCCGCAGCCGGGGCACCAGCGGACCTCCTGGTCGGTCTTGAAGTCCTTCATGGTCTGCTTGGCGTCGGTCTTCGGCACCAGCGACAGCGCCAGGGGCCCGCCCGCCGCGCCGCCGCCGTTGACGCCGTTGCCGTTGGTCTCACTCACTGTCGATCACATCCCGGATCACGCCCGCGAGCTCCTCGGCCTTGAACGGCAGGCCGCGGACGCGGTTGTAGCTGACGACGTCGATGAGGAACCGGCCGCGCAGCAGCATCGCGAGCTGCCCGAGGTTGATCTCCGGCACCACGACCTTGTCGTAGGAGCGGAGCACCGCCTCGGTGTTGGCCGGGAAGGGGTTGAGGTGCCGCAGGTGCGCCTGCGCGATCCTGCCGCCGCCCTTGCGGACGCGCCGGACCGCCGCCGAGATCGCGCCGTACGTCCCGCCCCAGCCGAGCACCAGGACCCGGGCCTCGCCGGACGGGTCGTCCACCTCGAGGGGCGCCACGTCGCTCGCGATGCCGTCGACCTTGGCCTGCCGCAGCCGGACCATCAGGTCGTGGTTGGCCGGGTCGTAGGAGATGTTGCCGGAGCCGTCCGCCTTCTCCAGGCCGCCGATCCGGTGCTCCAGGCCGGGCGTGCCGGGCACGGCCCACGGCCGGGCGAGCGTCTCGGGGTCGCGCTTGAAGGGCTGGAAGTCCTCCTGGTGCGGCTCCGCGAAGGCGGGCTCGATCACCGGCAGCGAGTCGACCGCCGGGATCTTCCAGGGCTCGGAGCCGTTGGCGAGGTAGCCGTCCGACAGGACGATCACCGGGGTCCGGTACTTCACCGCGATCCGGGCGGCCTCCAGGGCGGCGTCGAAGCAGTCCGACGGGGAGCGCGGCGCGACCACCGGAACGGGGGCCTCGCCGTTGCGGCCGTACATGGCCTGCATGAGGTCGGCCTGCTCGGTCTTGGTCGGCAGGCCGGTGGACGGCCCGGCCCGCTGCACGTCGATGACCAGCAGCGGCAACTCGGTCGCGACGGCGAGGCCGATCGTCTCCGACTTCAGCGCGATGCCCGGGCCGGACGTGGTGGTCACGCCGAGCGAGCCGCCGAAGGACGCGCCGAGCGCGGCGCCGACCGCGGCGATCTCGTCCTCGGCCTGGAACGTCCGGACGCCGAACCGCTTGTGCCTGGACAGCTCGTGCAGGATGTCGGAGGCCGGGGTGATCGGGTAGGAGCCGAGGAACACCGGCAGGCCGCTGCGGTCGCCGGCCGCGACCAGCCCGTAGGCGAGCGCGGTGTTGCCGGTGATGTTGCGGTACAGGCCCGGCTCGTGGTCGGCGGGCTTGATCTCGTACTGCACCGAGAACGCCTCGGTCGTCTCGCCGTACGACCAGCCCGCCTGGAAGGCCGCGATGTTGGCCTTCATGATCTCGGGCTTGCGGGCGAACTTGCGCTCCAGGAAGGCGATCGTCCCCTCGGTGGGACGGTGGTACAGCCAGGACAGCAGCCCGAGCGCGAACATGTTCTTCGCGCGCTCGGCGTCCTTCTTGGAGATGTCGAAGTCCTCGAGGGCCTTGACGGTCATCGAGGTGAGCGGCAGCGCGTGCACCCGATACTCGCTGAGCGACTCGTCCTCGACGGGGTTGGCGGCGTACCCGACCTTGGCCAGGTTCCGCTTGCTGAACTCGTCGGTGTTGACGATCAGGTCGGCGCCGCGCGGCAGGTCGCCGAGGTTGGCCTTGAGCGCCGCCGGGTTCATCGCGACGAGCACGTTGGGGGCGTCGCCGGGGGTCAGGATGTCGTGGTCGGCGAAGTGCAACTGGAAGCTGGACACGCCGGGGAGGGTTCCGGCCGGGGCGCGGATCTCGGCCGGGAAGTTCGGCAGGGTCGACAGGTCGTTGCCGAACGCCGCCGTCTCCTGGGTGAAGCGGTCACCGGTCAGCTGCATGCCGTCGCCGGAGTCCCCGGCGAAGCGGATGATGACGCGGTCGAGTTGCTGGACCTTCTTGGTCACAGAGGAAGACCTCCTCGACACGCAGCGTCCGTCCCGGCGGAGGCGCCCGGGATCGTGGCGCTACTTAGGCTTACCTTCATCGTATGTCCGGGCCGCGGTGCCTCGGTCGGCCGACCGGAGGGCCCGCAACCCCGCAATCCGGGCATATCACCGGGATTGGGCTGTCGTGTCGCTGTTCTTGCGCAATCCGGATCCGGCCCCGCCGAGCCGCCGCCGCCTTGTGGAGCCGCCGTCCTGCCCGGGCCGCCCCGCCGAGTCGCGGAGTGGACGTCCCGACGCTCGGTCGGCCGACTCGCGGTCGGCGCCCGGCCGGGGCGTCCGCTGGGCACGCCGTCCGGAGGCACCCTGGCGGCCCGCCGTCAGACGCGACCGCCGGACGGCCCGTCAGGCCCGGCCGGCAGGCCCTTCGCAGCGGCCCCGGAAGGCGGCCCCTGCGGGCCTGACCGGTACCGCTCCGCCGGGGACGGTCTGATCCGGTCCTTCAGGCACGACGGCGACACAGGCAGCTGGCCAGGCGGCAGTAGTCGACGTGGAGGCGCCGGAAGAGCGCGGCTCGTCGGGAGGTCTCCGGGGGCACGGGGTTCACGCCACGCACTATAAGCAGCGGCTTGCGCGCCGGTACGCACCACCCCTGCCCCGACTCCCGCTTGTGTTCCAGGTCACGGCACCTCTCCCAGGGCTTTCCTGACCCACCGGTGACAATCCGCAGGCGGTCAGGGAGCGGCGGTGGGGCGGTGCCGGTCGAGCTGCGTGAGCAGCTCCGAGACACGGGACGCCGACACGGCCTCGCCCAGCACCCGCGCGTGCGCCTCGTACGCGTGCGCGCCCGGGTCGTCCATCGCGGACCTCATCCACGACCGCCAGCCCGAACTCGTCACGGTGCAGCGCAGCACCAGCGAACCGTTCGACGGGACGGCGCCCGAGCCCGTGCACGAGCCGAGCGTGCGGCGGTCGGCCACGATCGTGGCGAGCAGGGTCGCCCGCGCGCCGTCCGGCGGCGACCCGGCTGGGCGGACGAGCGTCGCCGGGACGCTGACCGTGCAGCCCTCCACGTTCTGGTCGCAGTTGACGAACGACAGCTTCCCCGGCCGGAACCGCAGCGCCGAGTCGGCCGCGCCCGCCAGCGCGGCGACGCGCCCGCGCACCTCGGCGAAGGACCGGGCGGGACTGGCGACGGCGCCCGCGGTGAACACCGGCTGGTCCCCGACCGCCGCCTGCACGCGGACGAGCGCGTTCGGCGCGTCCACCCCGAAGAAGTAGTCGCCGCGCGGCGTCTTCACCCGGTACGCCCGGACACCGCCGACGGTCTCGGTGGACGGCTCGCCCGCGCCCGCGAGCCGCTTGGCGATCATGTCCGGCGCGAACACGGCCTTCACGTCCAGGCCGGGCAGGTTCGCCGGGGCCTTCGTCCAGCGGCCCGCGTAGTCGGCGGCGTGCCCGGGCTCACCGCCGTAGGTCTTCCAGAAGGACGCGGGGGCACGGAGATAGGTGTCGCCGCCCGCCGCGACGACGTCCGCGCGCTCGGGACCCGCGGTGAGCGTCCCGGACGCCGCGCCGCCGTCGAACACGGTGAGCACGAGCCGGACGGCCTTCCCGTCGCGGTGGACCGTCCCGTCGTAGCGGACCGCGGACGCCGCCAGCAGGCGCTGCCGCGCGGACGCCGCCCATGCCGCGGTCGCGCGCGCCTTCGCCTTGGGCCGCCGATTCTTGCCGGAGTCGTCGCCCGAGAGCATGAACGCGGCGGCGGCCAGTGCGACCGCGATCACCGCGGCTCCGCCGATGAGCAGCGGCGACGGCACTCCGAGCACCCGCCGCACCAGCTTCCGCGGCCCCCGCGCCGTCCCGTCGCCGAGACCACCCGGATCACCCGGACCGTTCGGCCCGCCGCGACCACCCGGACCGGCGGGACCGGTGGGACTGCGGAGACCGCCCGGACCACCCGGACCACCCGGACCACCGGGCCCGGTCGGGCCGCCGCGACCCCCCGGACCGGCGGGACCGGTGGGACTGCGGAGACCGCCCGGACCACCCGGACCACCCGGACCACCGGGCCCGGTCGGGCCGCCGCGACCCCCCGGACCGGCGGGACCGGTGGGACTGCCGAGACCACGCGCACCGCCGGGGGCGGCCGAGCCGCTCGGGCCGGTCGGTGCGCCACCGGACGCGCCCGACATTGGACCGGACGGACCGGCGGGGCCTCCGAGGTCGCCTCGTGCCGTCTCCGCGCCGTCCTCCGGAGAACTCCGCCGCCGGGGCGGACGGTTCCCGGCGGACGTTCCGAGGGGGTGGGAAGGGGGTGCGGGGGAGGTCCCCTCCTGGTTGGAACTCACAGCGCTCTTCCTGCCGACGACCGGTCAACAACAAAGAGTGCCGGACGGGGCGCGGTGGTGCAGCCCGTCCGGCACTCGTCCGCCGGTTCCGTGCCCGGCGCCATGTCCGGCACGGTGTCGTGTCGTGCCTGGTGCCGGCCCCCGGAGGGAGCCGGCACCCTGGTGTTACTCCGAGTCCGTGTTACTCCGACCCGGCGTCACTCCGAGTCCAGGTTCCGCTGCAGCGTCTGGACGTCGTTGGAGGACGCGGCGAGCGACACCGCGTACGGCGTCACCCACACCCGCTGGTAGTTCTTGCCGGTGCGCGCCCACTCGCCGCCCGAGATCGTGCACTGGACGGGCACGTCGTCGTACGAGGTGACGGTCCCGGTGCTGGTGCAGTCGCCGAAGTACTTGCCGCCGTCCTGCTTCTCGGTCAGCCGGAAGGTGACCTTCACCGTGATGGACGGCAGCGTGCCGCGCGTGCTCCAGACCTCGGCCTTCACCGTGCAGGGGTTGCCGAACGTCCTGCAGCTGACGAACTCGGCCTTGCCCTGGATGCGCGCGGTGTGGTCGGAGTCGATGGCGTCGGTCAGCTGACCCATCTGGGCCCGCATGTCGCTGATCACCGGGGCCGCCGTGCCGCCCGACAGCGCGGTGACGTCCGCGTTGACCGTCGGGTAGCTGCTCTCGTAGCGGAGCAGCTGCGGGTCGCCGTCGGCGGTGAGGTAGAAGCTCGTCCCGATCGCGGTGATCTTGATCGCCTTCTTGCCCTGCGCCACCGTCTTGGTCGTCGTGAGGCGGTACTTGCTGTACTTGCGCATCTGGTCGGCGACCGCGGTCGGCGTGAGGTTGTCCTTGAAGTCGACCGACAGCTCGGACGAGCCGAGCGCGCCCCACTGGTCGCCGTCCTTGAGCATCCCGCTGTTGACCGTCGAGGTGAACTTGCCCGACCAGTACGACTTGGGCGCCTTCACGAACAGCTTGTCGTCGGCCGACAGGAAGGTGACGTTGTTGCCGCTCCAGGTGACCGGACCGTACGCGCGACCGCCCTTGGTCACCTTGACCTCGCCGTTCAGCGAGTCGGACGTCGAGCCGATCGTGCCCTTGTAGCTGAGCACCCGCGCGGCGGCGACGGCGTCGGCGGCCTTGGCCAGCCGGTCGGCCGGCTTCTCACCGCTGTTGCTGACGACCACCACCACGACGACGACCACGATGATCGCGACGAGCAGCACCGCGCCGCCGATGATCGCGGCGATCAGCCCGCCGTTGCCGCGCGGCTTGCCGGGCGGCGGCATCCCCGGTCCGGGCGGCATGCCGGGGCCGGGCTGCATCCCCGGCGGCATGCCCTGGCCGGGCGGCGGCGGGTAGAACGGCGGCGGCGTCTCGGGGTTGCCGTATCCGGGCGCGCCGGGAGCGCCGGGCGGCCCGTAGCCGGGCGCTCCGGGGGCACCGGGCGCTCCGGGGTACCCGGGCCCGCCCGTCCCGCCGGAACCTCCGGGGCCCTCGGGCGGCGGAGGCGGCCAGGAGGGACCGGCCGGGGGGTCCCATCCGGGCGGCGGCGG
The DNA here is from genome assembly GCF_003428695.1 of Actinomadura logoneensis. Lineage (GTDB taxonomy): Bacteria > Actinomycetota > Actinomycetes > Streptosporangiales > Streptosporangiaceae > Spirillospora > Spirillospora logoneensis. The sequence continues at coordinate 5,523 of NZ_QURH01000079.1, read as the reverse complement.
CGGAGGACTACTCATCCGGTCACATCCTTCCAGGTCATATGACCTCAAATGCCTGTCCAGTGTGCAGCAAAGATCAGGGCGTGTGATCCTCTGGCCCCCAATTGGTGGGCAATTGTGAGATACGAGTTATTCGTTGGAGAGGTGGCGACGCATCCGCGCAGCGTCGCGGCGCATCCGCACAGCGTCGTGAGGCGTCCGTGCGGCGTCGCGAAGCGTCCGTGCGGCGACCTCCCGGCGCATCCGCGTAGCGACCACCTGGCGCATCCGCGTAGCGACGACCCCGCGCAGCCACGCGACGGTCTGGCGCATCCGCGCAGCGTCACGCTGTCGTCCGCCGTCCCGACGTCGATCGCGGTGGTCGTGGCGGCGCTCGCCGAGAGCGGCTGCCGCACGGCGTCCGGAGCGGCGTTCGGAACGGCCGATTCGCGTCGCGGCAGTTCGCGTCCGCCCTTCCCGAATTCGCGGAAGGCGGCACCCGAACTGTTGATCTTGAACGGGTCGCGGTGGCGCGCCGCGGTCCACTCCCGAAGGACGCCCGCGCTTGTCCGAGCGGCCGTCGCGGGCGCGTGCGCCGGGCCGCGGAAATGCGGGCAGGCGTCGGCCGCGTCGCGCGATTCCCGGGAGCCGTCCGGGAGGAGTCCGGCGTCCGTGGTGCCCACCTGCATGCGACGCGGCACACCACTTTCCGGTTCCTTCGGGAGGACGCGCGCGTAGGCGGCGAGCAGTGCGCTCACACTCATCACGCCCCCTTCGGACACCGCCGGGCCATCCGGTCACCGCTGTTGCCGTTACACACCGGAACGCGGCGGTTCCACCCACCAACGTGAGGCGAAGCGTCCGCTTTGTGAACCCGTCATCTGCGTGGGCCGGCTACGCCTCCCGGCGGAGCCCGTCGGGGATACTTGACGGGACCCGTCCCCGGAGGAGCCCGTGCAGGACTATTTCCACACCTACGGTGTCGTCGCCGCGCTGGCCGCCGTCGGCGGAGCCCTCGTCGCGGGCGGCCTGGCCGCGAACCGACTGCTGCGTCCGAGCCGTCCGACCACGGAGAAGCTCACCACCTACGAGTGCGGGGTCGACCCGGTCGGCGAGGGGTGGGCGCAGTCCTACGTCCGCTACTACGTCTTCGCCTACCTGTACGTCGTGTTCGCGGTGGACGCGGTGTTCCTCTTCCCGTGGGCGACGGTGTTCTCCGCGCCCGGCTACGGCATGACGACGCTGGGGGAGATGTTCGTCTTCCTGGCCTTCCTCGCCGTCGGGCTCGCCTACGCGGGCAAGAAGGGCGTCCTGTCGTGGGTGTGAGCGCGAAGGCCAGGACGCGGGTCCCCACGTGATTCGAGAAGCGGGGCGGGAGGCGGCTCCGGCCGACGGCCGGGACGCGCGCCGGGGGATCGGACGCGGTGTGGGCCACAATGGCGGGATGAGCGCCGTGGATCTTCCGCCGCCCACCGTCGGGCCGCTGTCCCGGCTCGCGCCGAAGCCGGTGCGGTTCGTGCTCAACTGGGGCCGCCGCTACTCGCTGTGGGTCTTCAACTTCGGGCTCGCCTGCTGCGCCATCGAGTTCATCGCGACGTCGATGAGCCGTCACGACTTCATCCGGCTCGGCGTGATCCCGTTCGCGCCCGGCCCGCGCCAGGCCGACCTGATGGTGGTGTCCGGGACGGTCAGCGACAAGATGGCCCCGGCCGTCCGCCGCCTGTACGAGCAGATGCCCGAGCCGAAGTACGTCATCTCGTTCGGCGCGTGCTCCAACTGCGGCGGCCCCTACTGGGACTCCTACTGCGTCACCAAGGGCGTCGACCAGATCATCCCGGTGGACGTGTACGTGCCGGGCTGCCCGCCGCGTCCCGAGGCGCTGCTGCAGGGCATCATCCGGCTCCAGGAGAAGATCGCCGCCGAGTCGCTCGGGGACCGCTACGACGGTGGCGGGTCCGAGCCGGTCGCGCCGCCGCCTCCGCCGCGTCCGCTTCCGGCCACGGTCCTGCGCAGGCCGGTCCAGCCCGCGCCGCCACCGCCCGAACCGCACCCCGAGCCCGAACCGCTCTCCGAATCCGAGCCCGAACCGCCCTCCGAATCCGGACCGGCGTCAGAGTCAGCACCGGACGCGTCCGCGCCCGCCGCGAACGAGCCCGGCGCGGCGACGTCCGCCGAGGTCGCGTGGCCGGAGGCCGAACCGCTCGTCCACCGGCCGCCGGACGCGGTGACGACGATGCCGCTTCCGCCGATCCCCGAGCCGATCCCCGAGCCGATCCCCGAGCCGATCCCCGAGCCGATCCCCGAGCCGATCTCCGAGCCGATCTCCGAGCCGATCCCCGAGCCGATCCCCGCGCCGGACGACCCGACCGTCCCCGCGGAGACCGTGCGGCTGCCACCCGCCGCGCTGGAGGCGAGGCGTCCGGAGCAGGCGCCGCCGTCCGCCGACCGCGGCCGCGAGAACGGGTCGGGGCGCGGCAGGGAGAACGGTTCCGGGCGGGGCCGCAGGGCCCGGCTCCAGGACCACGACCCGTCGATCATCCCCGGCCTCGCGGACGACGACGAGGGCGATGACCAGATCGGCAGGACGCGATGACGCCCGCCGAACTCGCCGAGGCGTGGACGACGCGGTTCGGTGAAGCCGCCACCACGTCCGAGAGCCACGGCGAGGTCACGGCCGACGTCCCGGCGACGTCCTGGCTGGAAGCGCTCACGTTCGCGCGCGACGACCTCGGCTGCTCGTTCTTCGACTGGCTGACCGCGGTGGACGAGCTGGAGGACGGGTTCGCGATCGTCGCCCACCTGTACTCCCTCGAGGGCGGGCACCACATGCTCGTCCGGACGCGCGTCCCGCACGAGGACCCGGTGCTCCCGACCGCGACCGGTGTGTTCCGGGGCGCGAACTGGCACGAGCGCGAGACGTTCGAGATGTTCGGGGTCGTGTTCGACGGCCACCCGAACCTCGTCCCGCTGCTCCTCCCGGACGGCTTCGAGGGCCATCCGCTGCGCAAGGACTTCATCCTCGCCGCGCGCGTCGCCAAGCCGTGGCCGGGCGCGAAGGAGCCGGGCGAGTCGGGGCACGGCGCGCCGTCCCGCCGCCGCGTCCGCCCGCCCGGCGTCCCCGACGACTGGGGGCCCTCGCATGCTTGAGGTCGTCGTCAAGCTGGCGCTGGTCGCCGCCGCGTTCGCGGTGCTGCCGCTGCTGGTGGGCCAGATCGAGCACAAGGTCATGGCGCACATGCAGGGGCGGCTCGGCCCGATGTACGCGGGGGCGTTCCACGGCTGGGCGCAGCTGGTCGCCGACGGGGTGAAGTTCGTCCAGAAGGAGGACGTCGTCCCGGCCGCCGCCGACCGCCGGATCTTCAAGCTCGCCCCCGTCGTCGCGCTCGTCCCGTACCTGCTGGTGCTGCTGGTCGTCCCGGTCGGCCCGCGCGGCCAGGTCGCGCTGGACCTCGGTCCGGGCGTGTTCTTCGCGCTCGCGGTGATGGGCGTCGGCGTGATCGGCGCGATCATGGCGGGCTGGGCGAGCGCGAACAAGTACTCGCTGCTCGGCGGGATGCGGGTCGCGGCGCAGCTCATGTCCTACGAGCTGCCGATGGTGTTCGCGGCGTCCTCGGTCGCGATGGCGGCCGGGACGCTGTCGCTGCCCGGGATCGTCGGCGAGTGGCGCTGGTACTGGCTGCCGTGGCAGGCGGTCGGCGGCGTGGTGTTCTTCGTCGCGGGCCTCGCCGAGCTGCGCCGTCCGCCGTTCGACATGCCGGTCGCCGACTCCGAGATCATCTTCGGCCCGTACACCGAGTACGGCGGGCTGCGGTTCGCGCTGTTCATCCTCGCCGAGTACGCGGGGATCGTCGTGCTGTGCGCGCTGACCACCGTGCTGTTCCTCGGCGGCTGGAAGGGCCCGTTCCTGGACGCCGAACTCGGCTGGCTGTGGACGCTCGCCAAGGTCCTCGTCCTCGCGTTCCTGGTGATCTGGCTGCGGGTCAGCTACCCGCGCCTGCGCGAGGACCAGCTGCAGAGGCTCGCGTGGGTGTGGCTCGTCCCGCTGTCCCTGGCGCAGCTCGCGCTGACCGGCGTCCTGAAGGTCGCCGTCGGCTGACGCGTCCCTGAGGTCGGCTCACAGGCGTCCTGAGGCCGTCGCGGTTGTGCGCGTGGCGGCGGGCCGGCGTCCCGAGGGGACGGCGCGTCAGTCGAGGAAGACCACGTAGTCCTTGAGCTTCGGCAGGAGCGCGGGCGGCAGGTCCACGTCCACGGCCAGCTCCTCGACCGAGACGAATCCGCCGTGTTCGGCGCGGTGCCGGACGATCCGGTCGGCCAGCGCCGGGGTGAGACCGGGCAGCGTGGTGAGGACGTCGGCCGGGGCGTGGTTCACGTCCACCAGGCCGCCGTCGTCGTAGAGGCGCGTCAGGTCGGGGCGTCCGATGTGGAGTTCGTGCGCGAGCGCCGGGTCCTCGGCGATGAGCCGCCGGGCGTCGGCGCGCAGCGTCCGCCGGTACCGGACGAGGCGGACCGCGTGCTCGTTCGCCGCGCTCGCCGGTTCGAGCAGGCCGAACACCCTCGGGCGCAGGGTGAACGCGTGGACGGACCCGCCGATCCACACCGCCGTCATCACCAGCTGGCCGAGCACGAACGTGTCCATGTCGCCCGACAGCCAGAAGTGCACCGCGAGGATGATGCCGAGCGCGTACCCCACCGCGGCGCCCCCGAGCACCGCGGACCGGACCCTCAGCGCCGCGTACATGAAGGTCAGCGGCGTGCTCCAGCCGAGCGTGAGCAGCGGGGCGACCGCCCAGCCGAGACCGGTCAGCCGGGACGGCCGGGGCGGCGGAGGGAAGGGCGGCACCGGCCCTCCGGGACGTACGGGGCCGGTGGGGTAACGCGGTTCTGGTCCGGACGACACGCCGTACCACCTCCAAGGGCATCCCTCCGGTGAGACGAACGCGGCGCCCGGCGCGTTCCCCCGCGACGCCGCGTACGCAATCATTGGGCCGTGGGACGGTTGCCAGGAGGCGGGCTTGCCAAGGGGCTCGCCGTCACGTTGCGGACGATGACCAGGCGTTCGGTCACGCGGCAGTACCCGGAGGCCGAGCCTGACCTCCCGCCGCGCAGCAGGGGTGTGATCGCGCTCTTCGAGGAGAACTGCACGGTCTGCATGCTCTGCGCGCGCGAGTGCCCGGACTGGTGCATCTACATCGACTCGCACAAGGAGACGCTGCCCGCCGAGGGCGGCGGACGGCCGCGCACCCGCAACGTCCTGGACCGGTTCGCCATCGACTTCGCGCTGTGCATGTACTGCGGCATCTGCATCGAGGTGTGCCCGTTCGACGCGCTGTTCTGGTCGCCGGAGTTCGAGTACGCCGAGTACGACATCGGCGAGCTGACCCACGAGCGCGAGCGCCTGCGCGAGTGGATGTGGACCGTCCCGCCGCCGCAGGCCCACGACGAGCACGCCGAACCGCCGAAGGAAGTCCAGGTCGCGGAGCGTGCCGCAGCCCGCGGCACGCGCGCGACGCCCGGCAGGTCCGGCACGCGCGGCGCGCCCGGCCCGCG
>NZ_QURH01000077.1 GCF_003428695.1 Actinomadura logoneensis | reverse complement strand
CCGGGTGCGCGCCGCGCGCGTCCGGCGGGTGCGCGCCGCGCGCGTCCGGCGGGCGCGGCCGGGGCCTTGGGGCTTGGACGGCATCGTCAGATCCTCCCGAACTCGGCGAGCCGGGGGCGGACGCCCACCAGCACCAGCGCGGCGATCACGACGGCGGCGACCGGCGGGATGGCCTTCCAACCGGACAGCCCGCCGTCGGCCTGGCGGATCGCGCGGTCGAACGCCCGGCTGTGGGTGGCGCCCAGGGAGCGCAGCGCCGCGTCGTAGGCGTCGAAGTCGCGGATGGCGGACGAGCCGCGTCCCATCCGGAAGTCGATCGCGGCGCGCCGGTTCCCGGACTGGACGAGCCGCCGCATCTGCTGGTCGTCGCCGAGAACGGTCGCGTAGGCGCGCAGCGCGCGGGCGAGCGCGTCGCTCTCCGGGCCCTCGCGGACCTGGCGCGCCTCGTCCCCGAGCAGGCCGAGGAACGCCGACCGGTCCCGCGGGGCGTAGTGCGTCGCCGCCTTCCCGGCCAGCGCGTAGTAGTTCGCGAGGTTCGCCGGGGTGCCCGCCGCGGGCTCGACGTAGAGGATCGCCGACGCCTTGTCGAGGTAGTTCTGCTCGTAGGTGTCGGCGCGTCCGGGGTCGAGGAGGAAGCGGGACTGGTCGGCGAACGCGCTGTGGCTGATCGCGCGCGCCCGGGACATCGTCAGGACGGAGTCGAACCCGTCCCGCTTGGCCCGCAGCAGGTGCCCGGCCTGCGCGTTCAGCACGCCGACGCCCACCGCGACCAGCACCACCGTGGCCACCGTCGCGAGCGCGAGGCCGGGGTTCAGCAGCCGCCGGAACTCGCGCGCCATCGCCAGCTGCCCGGCGACCAGCACCAGCAGCGCCGCGACGCCCGCCGCGAGCACCCAGTACCGGGCGTCCAGCACGCTCGTCCGCTTCTCCTGGTAGGACTGCCGGACGGTCGCGCCGCTGTCCAGCGTCAGGTTGTACGCCTTGGGCAGCAGTTCCAGCTTCATCAGGTCCGACGCCTGCCGGTAGGTCTGCACCACCGGCTGCGGCAGCTCCCCGGCCGCGTGCCCGGACTGGTCGTTCAGCGTGAACGCCTGGCCGACGAGCCGCTGGTACTGCCCGAGCCCGTCGATGACCTCCTGGACGGTCCGCCGGCGGTCCTGGTCGCGGCCGGCGAGCTGCGCGGCCTGGACGGCGGCGCTCCCGGCGTCCGACCGGGCCCGCTCGTACCGCCGCATCGACTCGTCCCTGCCGATGCCGAGCGCGGTGTCGCGGCCGATCAGCAGGATGTCGGCGACCTGCGCGTCCATGTCGCTCAGCGCGAAGTACAGGTCCCCGGTCGCCACGACCTGCGGCCCGGCGTCGTGGCCGATGGTCTGCACGCCCTGCCGGGCGTCCTGCACGCCGAGCCCGAGGGCCAGCGCGAGCGCGCCGACCGCGGCCACCGCGAGGGCCGTCCAGCCGCGGATGCGGCCCGGGACGGTCTTCAGCCACCGCCCGCGCACGAACGTGACCAGCCGCCCCCGCTGCAGCTCCAGCGGCCTCGCGGCGCGCCGCGCCGGGGCCGTGGTCGGGACGGCGGGCTGGCGTGGCGGGACGGCGGGCTGCCGTGTCGGCGTGCTCATTCCGCGCTCCTGCTCATTCCGCGCTCCTGAGGGTGTCCGGGCCGGTCAGGGTGATCGTCGTCCACGCCCCGACATGGACGCGGTCGCCGTCCTTCACCGGCACCGGGACGTTCACCGGGATCGGGTCCCGGTCGTCGTTGAGCGTCGTGCCGTTGGCGGAGCCCAGGTCCACCAGCGTCCACGAGCCGTCCGGCTGGGCCAGTAGCACGGCGTGCAGCCGGGAGACGCCCGGGTCCTCCGGCGGGACGGACAGGTCGATCTCCGGATGGATACCCCGCGACACGCTGCGCCGCCCGATCTGGACGCGGTCGGCGGTCAGCGGGAGCCGCCGGTCGGGGCAGTACGGCGGGAACGCGATCCCCTGCCCCTCCGTCCCGCTCTGCGCGACGACCGCGTCGTAGTAGGCGCGGTCGGCGGTGACCACGGCCGTCCAGACCTTCGGCCTCGGCTGCGGATGGCCGCCGTAGTCCTCGGTGAACGACTCCGGGCGCTCCGCCTGGCGGCCGGTGGCGAAGTCGTAGCCGTCCACCTCGCAGAACCGTCCGGACTTGGCCGTCCCGCACACCGGGCAGGCCGCCGCCACGGCCGCGCCTCCGCCGCTCCCGCCCGGCCGCGCCGTGCCGCCGGGCGACGCGCCCGCGCCCGCGCCCTGGGACGGACGGACCGAGCCGTCCTCACCGGCGAACTCCAGGCGCGGCGCGGACTCCACACGCGTGCCGCACGCGTCGCAGAACTCGTCGCCGGGCAGCAGTTCCGCCGCGCACGCGCCGCACTTGCCCACGGAGCCGGTCACCGCCGTCAGGCCCCCGTCCCGGCGCCCGCTTCGCCCTGCCGCGTCCGGACGGTCCGGACCGAGCGGGTGTCGAGGGACATCTCGTCGGCGACGTCCACGTCCTTCTTCAGGCGGACCGTCCCCGTCTCCCGGTCCACCTCCACCATCCGGTCGAGCAGCCCGGAGATCTCCTCGTTGCCGACCTGCCTGGCCAGCGCCACGGCGCGGCCGAGCCGGGTCGTGGCGCGCTCCTCGTCGCCCTCGCGCCGTGCGGCCAGGCCCTCCTGGATCGCGTCGGCCAGCTCCGACTGGCCGGTGTGGTGCGCGACGCGCGCGTTGATCCGGGTGGACAGCGCCTCGTCGTCGGTCCACTCGACCAGCACGTTCGCGTGCGCCAGCTCGTCGCCGGAGTCGGTGACGAGCTTCACCCAGGCGGCGCGGCCCTGCCGTCCCACGTCGCCCGGCGGGACCTCCACGCACAGGTGGTACTCGCGGCTCTCCGCGCCCCACGCGCCGAGCGGGTAGTCGCCGATCTGGCCCCGGTCGGCGCGCCGCTCCGTCAGGTCCTCGACGGTCGGGACCATCTGCTTCACGAACCGCAGCCGCCCGTTCTGCGGCGTCCAGACGCGCAGCGCGAGGTCGGGGACGCGCTTGCCCATGGCGTCGCGCATCATCTGCCGGAAGTCGCCCTCCAGGTGCGCCGGGTCCGGGACGTCGAGGAAGCCGCCGAGCAGCACCGAGGTGATCTTCCGCAGCTCCGCGACGTCCCAGTCGGTGCCGACGCCGCGCGCGTCGCAGCCGAAGCGGCCCTCGCACTCGCGCAGCGCCGCGTCCAGCTCCTCGGCGCTCTCGTGCTGGTTCTTGCCGTCGGTCAGCAGGATCGCGTGCCGCACCGCGCCCTCCTCGCCGGACAGCAGCCGCCCGGCCAGCCGCAACCACGACCCGATCGCCGTCCCGCCGGACGCCTCCAGCCGGGACACCGCGCGCACCGCCTCCGTGCGCCGCCGGGCGTTCATCGCGACGAGCCCGGCCTCCTGCGGGTAGACCATGCGCGGGCTGTTCGCGCCCGCGACCACGGCGAACCGCACGCCGTCCCGGACGACCCGCAGCGCCGCCTCGGCGGCCCGCTTGGCGGCGGCCATCTTCCCGGCGTACGACATCGACCCGGAAGCGTCGATGATGATCACTTCGGCGGCGGCCGGGGGACGTCCGGCCGGGGCGCCGCCGGACGACTCCACCGTGACGATGGCGTGCATCTCCTGCCCGCCGGCCCCGAGGTACGGATTCTGGTCGACCCTGATCGTGAACGGCGGACGGTCGGTCATCGCCGGCTCTCCCTGCTCGTTGCTGACACCCTCGTCGTCGGCTCGGCCACGGCGCCCCCACCGGACGCCGCGTTCCGTCTGTCGGACGCGCCGGGCCCGGTTCCGGCGCCCGTTCCCGTGGTTTCGGACATCCCCTGTGCCGGTTCCGACCCGACGGAACCTCCCGTTCCGGTGCCGGCGGGGAGGTCCGCCGTCACCGGGTCCGGCGGCGGGAACGGGACCAGCACGACCGTCACGTTGTCCCGTCCGCCCGCGTCGAGCGCCGCGTCCAGCAGCACCCGGACGCCGCCGACCGGATCATCCGCCGCACCGAGCGCGGCGGCGAGGTCGGCGGGCTCGGGCAGGTAGTTCCACAGGCCGTCGCTGCACACCAGCACCGCTCCCGGACCGTCCGGCGCGAACGCCGCCACGCTGGACGACGCGCCCCCGGAGTCCGCGCCCAGCCAGCCGGTCAGCAGGTGCGCCCGCCGGTCGGCGTGCGCCGCCTCCGGCGTCATCGCCCCGGCCCGGACCATTTCCTCCGCCCACGAGTCGTCCCTGGTCAGCGCCTGCCCGCCGCCCAGCCGTCGGGGAGCGAACTCCACCGTCGCCATCCGCGCCACTCCGGCGGACCGCCCCGCCGCGCTGTGCCGGAAGGGCCCGGAGACCGCACCGGGGGACACCCGGTCGGGAGCGGGCCGCGGCACCGGAGGCGCCCACCTCGGAACACCCCGGTCAGCACGCGTCACCTCCAAGTCGGGCCGCGCCGACAGATCACCGCCTCCTGGCAGGTCAGGGCCTCCCGGCAGGTCGGGTCGCGCCGACAGGTCGCGTCGGCTCGGCAGGTCGGGCGGTCCCGGCAGGTCAGGGCGGGGCGGCAGGTCAGGGCGTGCCGACAGGTCGGGGGGCGCTGACTGGGCGGGGCGGGCGGGGATGTCGGCGCGGGTCAGCGCGGCGGCGGACCGGTGGAGGCGGGCTCCCGGGAGCCAGTAGGCGCGGCTGTCGCCGACCC
>NZ_QURH01000002.1 GCF_003428695.1 Actinomadura logoneensis | reverse complement strand
GCCGCGCGGCTGCCGGGCCTGCGGGCCGTCCCGCTCACCGAGATCCTGGACGAGCTCGGCGGCCTGCTGCTGGCCCAGCTGGACTTCCGCGCCGAGGCGGCCAACCTCGCCCGGCTGCGGGAGGCGCTCGCGGACGAGCCCGGCGTCCTGGTCCCCGCGCCGCTGCCGCGGTGGTGCGACGACGACGTGGTCGCGATGGAGTTCGTCCCGGGGCTGGACCGGCGCGCGCCCGCCCCCGTGCCGCCGGACGGGCGGCGCGCGCGGGCGACGACGCTGGTCCGGGCCGTCTACCGGCTGCTGTTCGTGGGCGGGCTGGTCCACGTCGACCTGCACCAGGGCAACGTCTACTTCCTCCCGGACGGCCGGGTGGTGCTGCTGGACGCCGGCCTGGTGCGGCGGTTCGGGGCCCGGGCGCGGCACGGGTTCGCCGAGTTCTTCGGCGGCATGGTGCGCGGGGACGGCGGCGCCTGCGCCGACGCGCTGCTGGCCTCGGTCCGGGGCGCGGACCGGGTGCGCGACGTCGCCGCGTTCCGGCGCGAGGTCGCCGACCTGGTCGCCCGGAACGCGGGCGCGACGGCGGGCGAGTTCCGGCTGTCGGCGTTCTGCGTGCGGCTGTTCGACCTCCAGCGCCGGCACCGGCTGTACGCCGAGCCTGAGTTCGCCTTCCCGATGCTGTCGCTGCTCGCCGTCGAGGGCACGGTCCGGCGCGACCACCCGGGCATGGACTTCCAGTTGGAGGCCGCTCCCTACGCCCTGGAGGGACTTCTCGAGGAACCGGCGCCCGAGCCCGCCGCGGAAACAGGATAAGGACAACCGGAAACGAGGTTACGGGGTACGGTCGGCGCATTTTCGCCCGGTCGTATCGAATATCTCTCCGATTATTGCCTGCAATTCCGGTAGGCATGGTTATATGGCAGCTGACCTGCGGTGACATGGGAATTATGGCCGCATCTGGACAGCTAAACCTGTCCCGTCTTGACGCTTCACTTCAGTTTTTGTTAGTCCTGTGGGAGTTCTGCCGAGGAGGTCGACTTGGTCACGTCCGTCACTGCCCAGCGGACCCCATTCCTTTTTCGCCCATTGGTCCTTGACGACCGATCTATCCGGCTCGACAAGACTGGTCACCTCCCCGGTGACCCCGAGGTGCGGCGGAGGCTCGAGGGGGTGGTGGCGGCGTTCGCCGCCGGGTACGGAGCCGGCCTCGCGTCCGGTCGCGGCCCGCTGGAGCCGGACGCGCCGACCGCTCCCGGGACGGCTCCCGCCCCCGCGGGCGTCCCGGCGGCCCTGGCCGGATTCGCCTACGAGGGCGCCGCGATGAGCCGCGCGCTCCTGGACGTCCTGACCGGAACCCGGGGCCGCCGGGTCGCGGGGCTGCTGGAGGGGCCGGGCCGCCGCCACTTCCACCTCGTCCACGTCGGCATCGGCTGGGCGTACTCCCGGCTGAGGCTGCGGCCGTGGTCCGGCGTCCCCGGCGCGCGCGGCCTGCCGCGCTGGCTGGCCTGGGACGGCTGGGGCTTCCACCAGGCGTACGTCCGCCCCGGCCCGGTGTTCTACGAGCACCGGGTGGAGCGCGGCGCGCGCGGCCCGGCCATGCCCGTCCGCGACCAGGGCGCGGGCCGCGCGCTGTGGTTCCACACCTGCGCCGACCCCGAGACCGTCGGACGCGTCATCGCGGGGTTCCCTCCGCACCGGCGCGGCGACCTGTGGTCGGGGGTCGGGCTGGCCGCCGCGTACACCGGCGTCCGCCCGCCGGACGTGCTGGCCTCGCTGCTGCGGATCGCCGAGGGCCACCGCGCCGACCTCGCGCAGGGCGCGGCGTTCGCCGCCAAGGCGCGCGTGCTGGCCGGTGAGGTGCCCGGCGACGTCCGGGACGCGATCGAGACGCTGTGCTCGGCGTCCCCGGCCACCGCCGCGAAGTGGACCGACATCGCGCACGACGAGGCCGCCGACCACGGCGACTCCCTGGAGGACTACCAGTACTGGAGGACGCTGGTCCGCCGCGAGTGGCGGCGGCACGACGGCGGCCTGGTCCGCCGCGAGTGGCGGCGGCACGACGGCGGCGGAGGGCAGTGGTGACCCGACCGCCGAGCTCCCGCCCCCCGCACTCCTCGTCGGAGCCCACCCGCGCACCGCGCTCCCGCTCCCCGCACGGCCGGTTCCTGAGATCCAGGCTGGTGCAGGTCTGCTCCGTGCTGCTGCTGGTCGCCGGCTGGTTCATCGCGAGCCTGCCGGAGACCTCCGACGCCGCCGCCGCGCGGCTGGCGCGGCGGTTCGCGTTCCAGCGCGTGCCGCTGAACGGCACCGCCTCGCCCCGCGACGTCCGGCAGGTGGCGCCCGCGTACCGGCACATCGACCACTGGATCTCGTCGGTCGGCGCGGCCGTCGCGCTCGCCGACGTCGAGGGCGCCGGACGCCCGGTCGACGCGTGCGTGGTCGACCCGCGCGACGACTCGGTGACGCTCGCGCCCGTCCCCGGCGGCGGCGGACGGATGCCCGCCGTCCGGCTCACCCCCGCCGGGCTGCCGTACGACCCGACGATGGCCCCGATGGGCTGCACCCCCGGCGACTACAACGAGGACGGCCTGACCGACGTCCTGGTCTACTACTGGGGCCGCTCGCCCGTCCTGTTCATGCGGACGCCCGTCGCGCTCGGCCGTCCCGGCGCGTTCGTCCCGCAGGAGCTCGTCGCCCCGTACCGGACGTGGAACACCAACGCCGTCTCGGTGGGCGACGTGGACGGCGACGGGCACCCCGACCTGATCGTCGCCAACTACTTCCCGGACGGCGCGCGCGTCCTGGACCCGCACGCCAGGCAGAGCGAGCTGGTCATGCAGCGGTCGATGTCGGCGGCCTACAACGGCGGGCGCAAGCACGTCCTGCTGTGGCGGTCGGCGCGCGGCGGGGCGCGCCCGTCGGCGGCCTACACCGAGCCGCCGAGCCCGCTGCCGGACCGGACGTCCAAGGGCTGGACGCTCGCGACCGCCGTCCAGGACATCGACGGCGACGGCCTCCCCGAGCTCTACCTCGCCAACGACTTCGGCCCGGACCGGCTGCTGCACAACCGCTCCACCCCCGGGCATCCCAGGTTCGAGGAGGTCAAGGGCGTCCGGCACTTCACGACCCCGAAGTCCAAGGTGCTCGGACGGGACTCGTTCAAGGGGATGGGGGTCGCGTTCGGCGACCTGGACGGCGACGGCGTCCCCGACATCTTCGTCAGCAACATCACCCAGGAGTACGGGCTGCTGGAGAGCAACTTCGCCTGGCTGAGCCAGGGCCGCAGGGTGCTCCAGGGCGGCACGGCCCGCTACGACGACCACAGCGAGTCGCTCGGGCTCTCGCGGTCCGGCTGGGCCTGGGACGTCAAGATGGGCGACTTCGCCGGGGACGGCCGCACCGAGATCGTCCAGGCGACCGGGTTCGTCAAGGGCAGGGTGAACCGCTGGCCGCAGCTGCAGGAACTGGCGATGACCAACGACGACCTGCTGAACCGCCCCGGCGCGTGGCCCGACTTCCGGCCCGGCCGCGACGACGTCTCCGGCGGCGACCGCGACCCGTTCTTCGCCCGGCTGCCGGACGGCCGCTTCGTGGACATCGCCGGACGCCTCGGCGTGGACGACGACAGCGTCTCGCGCGGCATCGCCCTCGCCGACGTCCAGCACGACGGACGGCTCGACTACGCGGTCGCCAACCAGTGGCGCCGGTCGTTCTTCTACCGCAACGTAGGCTCGTCCGCCCGGCGGGCGGCTGCGCCGCGTCCACCCCGGCCCCGGGAGGGGCGCCGGGCGCGCGGCCG
>NZ_QURH01000075.1 GCF_003428695.1 Actinomadura logoneensis | reverse complement strand
CCCGCCGCGCGCAGCAGCCGCAGGGTCGGGCGGGCCGCCGCGCTCGCGGTCAGCAGCGTCCGGCGGGCCCCGGCGGACAGCGCGCCGAGCCGGTCCAGCATCAGGTCGCGCAGGCTGTCGGGGAGCGGCAGCGTGTCGTCCGCCGACTCGGGCGGTGACTCGGCCAGCGCGCGCCCGAGCTCCAGGGCGAAGAACGGGTTGCCGCCGCTGACCTCGTGGACGCGCGCCGCGACCGGACGCGGCCACCGGTCGCCGAGAAGCTGCGACACCTCGGCCACGGTCAGGCCGGGGACGTGCAGCGCGTGCACCGGCCCCGGGCAGAAGCTCGCATCGTACCGGCCGCGCGGATCCACCCGGACGGCCACCAGCGCGCGCAGCGGCAGCCCGGCCGCGCGGCGCGCCACGAACGCCAGCAGCTCGGCGCTCGGGCCGTCCAGCCACTGCGCGTCGTCGATCACCAGCAGCACCGGCGACCGCGCGCACAGCACCCGGAACAGGTCCAGGACGGCCAGCCGCAGCGGCAGCGGGCCGCGCTCGGGCGGCGGGTCGCCGCCGCGCAGCAGCGCCGACCGCAGCACGGCCCGCTGGTGCCCGGGCAGCAGGTCGAGCACGTCGTCGCCGGTCGTGGACAGCAGGTCGATCAGGCCGAGGAACGGCAGCTGGCTCTCGGACTCGGCGGGCGCGCAGCGCAGCACGGTGTGCCCGGCGTGCTCGCCGGCGAGCCGTTCGAGAAGGGTCGACTTGCCGATGCCGGGCGGACCGGTCAGGACGACGGTGCCGCCGCGCCGGTCCAGATGCTCTCGCGCCTCGGCGAGCAGGCCCGACATCCCGACGATGCCGGTGCCGCGCCGGGTCGGTCCGGGGACGGCCGGTTCCACGACCGCGAGCGCCTCGGTCGCCGCCCGTTCGGCGTCCTCGGCGTATCCCCCGGTCGGCCCTGCCGCACGTTCCATCTGGGCGGGTCCTCCGGTTGCTCATGGCCAGGCACGAGTTCCGCGCCGGAAACTACTCCTCCCGCCGACCATGGTCAACGGACGAGTCAGCCGTCGCCCGGTACCCGGCGGCCGGTGCCGATTCGATGCACATCGTGCCCCAACCGTAGTGGAACGATCTCATCGGGGTGGGGCAAACCGGACACACGGCCGCCGAGACCCGTCCCTCCGCCGCCGCCACGGTCCGAGGGTGCTCCGCGCCCGTCCGTCCACCCGTCCGCCCGGCCGGTTCCGGCCGCCGGTTCCGTCCGGGGTTCCGTCCGCCGGGCGCGGACCCGGCCGGTTCCGGCCGTCTCCCGCGTGGCCGTGCCCCGGCCGTCGCCCGCGTGGCCGGGCACGGTCGGCACCCGTGTGACCGGGCGCGGTCAGCATCCGTGTGACCGGGCCCGGTCAAAGCCGCTCCCCCGCACGTGTCGGCCCGTGTCCGCGCGCGTCCGGCCGGGTAGGGCACGTCGGGGGGAGATCGTGACAGTGGACGCGTCGGCGCGTCCCCTCGGAAGCGGGCGCGCGACGGAGGACCGGGGACCGTACGCCGCGGCACGGCGGCACGGCCCGTTCTGGCTGCTGCTCGGCGCGGCGGCGCTGCTGCGGCTGATCGCCATGGCCGGCTACCCGTCCCCCCTGTGGTTCGGGGACTCCGGCACCTACCTGCGGGGTGCGCTCGCCCCGGCCCTCTCGGTGCTGCGGCCGAGCGGCTACTCGCTCATGCTGTGGGCGCTGCGCCCGCTGCACGACCTCGGCGCGGTCGCCTTCGTCCAGCACCTCTTCGGCCTCACGATCGGGGTCCTGCTCTACGTCCTGGCCTACCGCGCCGCGCGCGCCGCGCTGCCGGAGCGGACCGTCCTGCCGGGCCTGGTCGGCTGCCTGGCCGCCGCGCCCGTGCTGCTGGACGCCTACCAGATCGAGCTCGAACACCTCGTGCTGTCGGACGCGCTGTTCGAACTGCTCGTCGTCGCGGCCGTCGCGGCGCTGCTGTGGCGGCCCGTCCCGTCGTGGCGGCTCGCGCTCGCCGCCGGACTGCTGCTCGGCGCTTCCGCCGTCACCCGGACGGTCGGGCTGCCGCTGGTCGCCGTCGTGCTGCTGTTCCTGCTCGTCCGGCGGGTGGACTGGCGCGCGACCGGTGCTCTGGTGGTCGCGTTCCTGCTGGTCGTCGGCTCGTACGCGACCTGGTACCGGGCCGAGCACGGGTACTGGGGCCTGACCGGCACCAACGGCCTCTTCCTCTTCGGACGCGTCGCCGCGTTCGCCGACTGCGAGGTCATCCGCCCGCCCGCCGACCAGCGGATCTTCTGCCGCGACTGGACGCACGACACCCCGGGCATGGACGCGGCGTTCGCCGCCATGTGGGGCCCGCACGCGCCGTTCCGGACCTTCCCCGGCGGCTCGTCCGACCGCAGGGGGAACGCGCTGGCCTCCGACTTCGCCAAGCGGGCCGTCCTCGCCCAGCCCCTCGACTACCTCCGGACGGTCCTGCGGGACAGCACGCGCGGCTTCGCCCTGCGGCGCACCGCCCGTCCGTCTCCCGGAACCGTCGCCGAGTACCGGTTCCGGGAGAAGTACAAGCGGCCCCCCGACGCGGTGCGGCCGTCCCGGCTGTACGGGGGCGCGACCGCCCGGCCCCGCGTCGTCGAGCCGTACGCGGGATGGATCCGCGCCTACCAGCGCGTCGCGTACGTCCCCGGGCCGCTGCTCGCCGCGCTCGCGCTCGTCGGCCTGGCCGGGCTCCTCCGGCGGCGCGGGAGGGGCCCGGCGCTGCTGCCGTTCCTGCTCGGCATCGCGCTGATCGTCGTGCCGTCGGCGACCGCCGACTTCGACTACCGCTACCTGCTCCCGGCCGTCCCGATGCTCTCCCTCGCCGCCGTCCTCTCCTGGACCGGCGGACGCGACGGCGAGGGCGGCGACGGGGACGAGGGGAGCGCGGAGCCCGTCGGCGTGGAAAGGCCGCCGGGCGACGAGCTGCCCGGCGGCCAGGTGGCGCCCGGTTAGGGCAGGAAGCGGAAGCTCCACCCCCACAGCGGCGCGCCCTGGCTCCCGGAGTGGGGCTCCATGAAGAGGTAATGGCCCTTGCAGTGCCGCGACCAGAACACCTTCACGGTGGTGCCGGTGTGGTTCACGAAGCGGGTGCCCATCTTGGGCAGCGAGTGGCAGGGGCCGTCCGGCGCGTTGTGGACGCGGTACTCCCGCTTGCCGACGTGGTAACTGAAGTCCCCCACCGAAGCCGAGGCAGCCCCGGACACGACCAGGGCAGAGCCGACCACCAAGGGGGCGGCGACCAGGGAGGCCGCCAACGCGCCCCTGACAGCGGCCCCGACAAAGCTCACTGAACGCATGAGGCCCCTACCTCCCCTGACGGACGAGACGGCCGAACACCATGAACCGGTGGCTGTCGAAGCCGCGCGGATAGCAGGTCACGAGCGTCACCCAGCTCCCCGACGCCCGGCGGCCGGGCCGCATGGGGACGGGAGCGAGCGCCCGGGTGTCGGTCGGCAGGACGATCTTCTTGCCGGTGACCCGGTAGGTGTACCGGCGGGACCCCGCGACCAGCACGATCCTGTCGCCCACCGCCATCCGCTCCAGCTCGGCGAACGGCTTCGCCCCGGTCGTGCGGTGCCCCAGGTAGACGGCGTTGCCGACTTCCCCGGGCCGGGCCGTGCCGGGATAGTGCCCGACGCCCCGGTGGAGGTCGGCGTCCGAGACGCCCTCCCGCACCCGGGTGTCGATCCCCAGTTTCGGAACGATCAGCTCCACCGGCCGTCCACCGTGGCGCGCCGGACCGATGGCGCGCGCCGGACCGATGGCACGCGCCAGACCGAGGGCACGCGCCGGCGGCCCCGGACGGCCGGACGTCCGCGCGGCGTGGACGGGCCCGGCGAGACCGGCCCAGCCGACCAGGCCGGCCGCCACGCCGGCGAGAAGATGTCTGAGCTGCACGCACTCCTCCTAGCGGATGCTTTTTCCGGACCGCCGCCCGGCCGAAGGCGACAGCGCACCGCCGCGCCGGGCCGCGAGGAGATCGGAGCCCGGCCGGGCGGTGCGCTGTCAGGGGGCGGGACGGGACCGGGCGCCGCGTCGGGGACTCCCGCGACCCGACGCCCGGCCCGCTCACCCACCCGAGAGGAACGGGATCTTCTTGCCGGCGACGGCGAGCGGCAGGCCCTCGATCGGCAGCCGCGGCGGCACCTGCGGGTCGTTCGGCCCGGCGTCGGAGCCCGGCACCGGGATGCCGGCGGACCGGATCAGCTTGCGCACGGACTTGGCGATCGGGGACATCTGGTTGGCGCTCCCGGCCGAGCCGCCGGGCGTCTCCCCGCCGGTGCGGGCGAGCCGCATCGCCGGCGCGGTGGCGTTCCCGGTGCCCGGGCGGCCGTCGCGGTGCTCGCCGACCCTGGGGAGCGGCTGTGCGGCACGCGGCGCCGCGTGGACGGCCGCGCC
>NZ_QURH01000074.1 GCF_003428695.1 Actinomadura logoneensis | reverse complement strand
CGACCGCGACCTCGCCGCCGCCGAGGCCGCCGCGGCGGCCCGTCCCGCCGCCGGCCCCGCGCTCGTCGTCACCCTGGACGACGCCCCCGGCGAGCACGGCTCCGATGCGTCCGAGGACGACGGCCGGGTCTATGATCAGGACCTCCAGAGCCTGGTCAACGGGCTCTGGGCGGCCGGCGCCGACGCCGTCGCGATCAACGGGCTGCGGCTGACCCCCACCACGGCGATCCGCACGGCGGGCGAGGCGGTCCTGGTGGACTACCGTCCGCTGACCGGCCCGTACGAGGTCGTCGCGCTCGGCTCCGCCGGACGGCTGCGCGCCGCGTTCACCGGCTCGGACGCCGACCGGCGGCTCGCGGCCCTGCGGGACCGCTACGGGATCCGGTACGCGGTGCGCACCGACGACTCGGCCAGGCTGCCCGCCGCCGCGCCGGCCGCGCCGCGCTACGCCCGGCCGGCGGGGGAGAGGCAGTGAGAGGTGAGGGTGGTGCGGTGGTCGCGCTGATCGGGCTGGTCGCGGGAGTGGTGCTCGGGCTGGTCTTCCAGCCGACCGTGCCGCTGTGGCTGCAGCCCTACCTGCCGATCGCGATCGTCGCGGCGCTGGACGCGATGTTCGGCGGCGTCCGCGCGCGGCTGGAGGGCGTGTTCGACGAGAAGACCTTCGTGGTGTCGTTCGTCGGCAACACCATCCTCGCCGCGCTCATCGTCTTCCTCGGCGACCAGCTCGGCGTCGGCTCCCAGCTGTCCACCGGGGTGGTGGTCGTCCTCGGCGTCCGGATCTTCTCCAACGCCGCCGCCATCCGACGCAAGCTGTTCGGCGCATGAGCGACGCCGCGAAGCCCCCCGGAACGACTCGGACGACCGGCGGGGAGGACGGTGCCGCGGGCACTCCCGAGCGTCCCCGCCGGCCCCTCGCCCCGCTCACCGACATGCTCCGGCCCCGGCTGACGCGCGGGCAGCTCGCGGGCGCCCTGCTCAGCCTCGTGCTCGGCTTCGCCGTCGTGGCGCAGGTCCAGGCCAACAACCACGACACCAAGTTCGCGACGGCCCGGCAGGACGAGTTGGTCGGGATCCTGTCGGACCTCACCCAGCGGTCGGAGCGGCTGCGCGGGGACCTGCGCGACCTGGAGAACACCAAGGCCGGGCTGGAGCGCGACGCGCGCGGCCAGACCGCCCTGGAGGAGGCCCGCCGCCGCGCCGACGACTACGGGCTGCTCGCCGGCACCGTCCCGGCGCAGGGCCCCGGCGTGGAGATCACGGTGACCGACCCGCGCCGCGCCGTCCGGGCCGCCAACCTGCTGGACGCCCTGGAGGAGCTGCGCGACGCCGGCGCCGAGGTCGTCCAGGTCGGGGACGTGCGGACCGGGGTGGACACCTACTTCGTGGACGGTCCCGAGGGCGTCCTCGCCGACGGGAGGTTCCTGCCGCCGCCCTACCGGATCCTCGCCATCGGCGACCCGCACACCATGGCCACCGCGCTCGGCATCCCGGGCGGCGTCGTCCGCACGCTGCGCGGTCTCGGGGCGGAGGTCACCGTCACCCCGCGTGCGCGGATGACCGTCAGCGCGGTACGGTCGGGTTAGGGGATCACGGGGGATCGGACCGCGAGCGCGGCCCGCGACGCCCCGCGCGTGCGCTCCCGCGGGCGTCCCGGGTCAAGCGCCGGTCACCGCGAGGTGACGGGCGGGTGTCCCGCCGCCGTCCGCGCGGCGGCGTAGACCTGCGATCATTGTCGAAGGTAGCGTGGGGGCGACCGGCTGACCGTTCCGGTTGACCCCCCGGGCCTCACCCGCGTAAGTTGCGGCAACCGTCGCGATGGCGAGTGTCGTGCCGGGAGCACGAGCACCCGGGTCGGGACGGTGACCCGGCGTGGGTTGGACGAAGGATGCGCGGGGCGCGGGCGGCAGCCGGACGGGGGCCGCGGGCGCCGCGCCGGAGGTAGGAGGCCGAGCCGATCGATGCCGAGCGTCTACTGCACGCAGTGCGGTCACGCCAACCCGGATGATGCCCGTTTCTGCTCGAACTGTGGCACTCCGCTGACTCGCAGTGGCCAGCAGCCCCCGCCTCCCCGGGAGTCCCCGGGCGAGTCCACCTCGACGATCTCCATCTCCGGGATCGAGGCGTTCGCCGAGGCCGGCGAGCCGGGGCCGCCCGCGTCGTCCCAGGTCTCCGTGGACGCGCTGCCGCCCGGCACCGCGCTGCTGGTCGTCGAGCGCGGCCCGAACGCCGGGAGCCGCTTCCTGCTCGACAAGGACCGGACCTCCGCCGGCCGCCACCCGGAGAGCGACATCTTCCTCGACGACATCACCGTGTCCCGGCAGCACGCCGAGTTCGCCCGGCACGAGGGCGGGTTCTCGGTGCGCGACGTGGGCAGCCTGAACGGCACCTACGTCAACCGGCAGCGGATCGACCAGGCCGGCCTGTCCGGCGGTGACGAGGTGCAGATCGGGAAGTTCCGGCTGGTGTTCCTGACCAGCCCGCAGCACGGCTGAGCTTTCCGGCGCGGGCGGGCGCCCGCGCCGGGACGCCGGGGGAGCCGGTGCCCCGCCCCGTCCGGGGCGGCGCACGGCGCGGGAACGGGCAACGCCAGGCGGGAGGCGGCGACGATGGGAGGGCGATGAGCGCGCAGGCCGCCCGGGCCCTGATGACGATCGGGGACGTCCTCGGGCTGCTCCGGGCCGAGTTCCCGGACATCACGATCTCCAAGATCCGCTTCCTGGAGGCGGAGGGGCTGGTCGAACCGCAGCGCAGCCCGTCGGGTTACCGCAAGTTCGGTGACGCCGACGTGGCGCGGCTGCGGTTCGTGCTGACCGCCCAGCGCGACCACTACCTGCCGCTGCGGGTCATCCGGCAGCACCTGCAGGCGCTCGACCGGGGCGAGACCCCGCCGCCGCTCGGCTCCCGCCGTCCGGCGGCCCCCGAGCCGCGCGCGGGCGACCCCGCCGGCGCG
>NZ_QURH01000082.1 GCF_003428695.1 Actinomadura logoneensis | reverse complement strand
CCGTGACCTGGACCTCGGCGGGAGCCTCGGTCGCGGGCCGGCGGGTGCGGTTGCGCCTGCGGGTCGGCTCGGCGGTCTGCCCGCCGGCCTCCCGCGCCCTGCGCAGCGCCTCGCGCTCGGCGGCCAGGACCTCGTCCTGGGACGTCGTCACGCGGCGGCGCGGGCGCTTCGGCCGGTCCTCGGCCAGGGCCTCGGACGGCGCGGAGACGTCCGGCGTGGCGGGCACGGCGGGCTGCTGCTCCTTGCGGCCCCGCGAGCGCTTGCGCCGGCGCGGGGTGTCCCGGGACTCGTCCTGCACGGTGGGGCGGGACTCGTCCTGCACGGCGGGACGGGACGCCGGCTCCGCGACGGGACGGGACACGGGCTCCGCGACGGGCTGCGGCGCGGGCTCGGCGACCGGCTGCGGCGCGTCGGCGGGAGTGACCGCCTGCTGCTGCTCGGCGACGGGCCTGCCGCTGCGGGTGCGCGTCCGGGAACGGGACCGGCGGCTGCGGCGGGGACGGTCCTCGTCCCGCTCGCGGTCACGGTCGTGCCCACGGTCGCGGTCGTTCCCGCGCTCGTGTCCACGCTCGCGGTCGCGGTCGTGTCCGCGGTCGCGATCCCGGTCGCGGGAGCGGGTCTTGCCGGTCTCGCCGATGTCCTCCAGCTCCTCGGCCTCCAGACCGGCGCGGCCGTGCCGGCGGTCCTTCGGGAGGGTGCCCCGGGTGCCCTTGGGGATGCCGAGGGCCTCGAAGAAGTGCGGGCTGCTGGAGTAGGTCTCCTCGGGCTGGGCGAAGTCCAGGCCGAGGGTGGTGTTGATCAGCTTCCAGCGCGGGATGTCCGACCAGTCGACCAGCGTGACCGCGATGCCCTCGCGCCCCGCCCGGCCGGTGCGGCCGATGCGGTGGACGTAGGTCTCCGCGCTGTCCGGGCACTCGAAGTTGACGACGTGCGTGACGTCGTCCACGTCGAGGCCGCGCGCGGCGACGTCCGTGGCGACCAGCACCTCGATCTTGCCGCTGCGGAACGCGCGGAGCGCGCGCTCGCGCTGGGACTGGCCGAGGTCGCCGTGCACGGCGGCGGCGTCGAAGCCGCGCTGGACCAGGTCGGCGGCGACGCGGTCGCAGGCGCGCTTGGTCTGGCAGAACACCATGGTCAGGCCGCGGCCCTCCGCCTGCAGCAGGCGGGCGACCATCTCCGGCTTGTCCATCTGGTGGGCCTGGAACACGAACTGCTTGACCTGCGGCGTCGCCTCGGACTCCGAGTGCGCCTCGGCGCGGACGTTCGTGGGACGGGTCAGGTAGCGGCGCGACAGCGCGGCGATCTCGCCGGGCATCGTCGCCGAGAAGAGCATCGTCTGGCGCTTCTCCGGGACCCGCTTGATGATCCGCTCGATGTCGGGCAGGAACCCGAGGTCGAGCATCCGGTCGGCCTCGTCCAGCACCAGCACCTTGACCTCGGACAGGTCCAGGTACTTCTGCTTGGCGAGGTCGAGCAGCCGGCCCGGCGTGCCGACGACGACGTCCACGCCGGAGCGCAGCGCCTCGATCTGCGGCTCGTACGCCCGGCCGCCGTACACCGACAGCACGCGGGTGCCGAGCTTGCCGCCCGCGACCAGCAGGTCGTCGGTGACCTGCAGGGCCAGCTCGCGGGTCGGCGCGATGACCAGGGCCTGCGGCTTGACGTGGCCGTGCTCGATGCGCTGCAGCGCGGCGATGCCGAACGCGAGCGTCTTGCCGGTGCCGGTGCGGGCCTGGCCGATGATGTCGTGGCCGCCCAGCGCGATCGGCAGGGCGAGCTCCTGGATGGGGAACGCGTCGACGATGCCCTCGGCTTTCAGGGCCTCGGCTATCTCGGGGACGACCCCGAGGTCAGCGAATGTAGTCAGGGCTTCCAGCCTCCAATATGCGGGGTCCTCGCTCCCGTTCGCGGCGCAGCGCCGTCGGCTCCGCCGGAGCCCGTGTGCCGGTGCTCCGGGCCGACCTCGCACGGCTGCGTTCCCGGCAGGCCGCTTGCCCGCCGGTCGCTTTCCGTGGCCGCGCGCTCGCGCGGGAGGGACCAGCCGTCGATCAATTCCTTACGGCGACCGCAGTCAGGGGTTGAAAGCAGTCACTCACTGTGGCTGCGTGCGGTCACACTCCGCGACGCAGTGTACCGGCGGTGGTGTGCCTACACCAATAGCCGATCTCCTGTCCCAACGTTTCCTCGATCTGGGGTATTCCCCATGCCCCGCGGTACCGGGGATTTCCGTGGTCCGGGTGGCCGGGACCGGCCGCCGTTCCGGCCAGATCCTGACATTCTGTGATCCGCTCAGATTCGCGGTCGAGGGAGGGCGGAACGGGATGCGGACGGTCGTGCGGGGTGTCGTGCCGGGGGTCGTACGGGGTGTCGTACGGGGTGCGGTCGCGGTCGCGGTGGTCGGGACGGCACTGGCGGGATGCTCGTCGGGCGGGGGAGGCAAGAGCGGCCCGGACACCCCGGCGAAGGGGACCATCGTCCTGCAGGACAGCAGCGACCACCCCCAGCAGCTGGTGAAGTTCAAGGACGCCGAGTACGTCAAGATCGCCGGGCTGGCCGACAAGGCCGCCGAACAGCGGATCGGCCAGGCGTTCCACGCCCCGCTGGACTGGACGGTCAAGTGGCTCGGCGCGACGCTGGACGGCGACCGCCGCAAGCAGTGCCAGGGCAAGTCCAGCATCGTCCAGACCAAGGTGCGGTTCGGCCTCGGCGGCCCGGACATCGTGTCCGCCACCAACGCGATCGTCATGATCCCCTGCTACGAGAGCGAGGAGGCGCTGCCGACCATCCCGGTCACCGTGGACGTCAAGGCCGGCAAGGCCCTCACCGCGCAGGACGTCCTGACCGACACCGTCCTCAAGGACCCCAAGCCGCTGTGGGACGCGCTGTCCGGGCCGAAGGACGACTGGAAGCAGTGTGAGCTCGGCGACATCAGCACCAAGGACTTCCTGCCCGGCAAGCAGGGCGGCCCCGCCGAGACCCCGCCGAACGCCGGGCTGTTCTTCGACCGCAAGGGCCTGAACCTGGTCTGGTCGACGATCGGCACCGACTGCTCGACCTTCACCTTCAGCGCCCCTTACGACAAACTCAAGGACATCGTGAAGCCCGACGTCCTGTCCCGCCTCCGGGCCGCCGCCGACGCGAAATGACCTCCGCCGGCGGACCGCCCGCACACGGCGGCGAGAACGAACAGCCCCCTGCCGGCCGGGCCGGGGGCGGGTGGCGGGTCGAGGGGTTCGAGGAGGTCCGGGAGCTGGGCGCGGGCGCGCAGGGACGCGTCGTCCTCGCGCGGCACCGGGACGCCGGGACGCCGGTGGCGATCAAGTACCTCGACGTCCCGGCCGGTGATCCGCGCGAGCGGGAGCGGCGGCTCGCCCGGCTGCGGGACGAGGCGGTCATGCTCGGCCGGGTCGCCGACCCGCACGTGGTCCGGCTGTTCCGGTTCGTGACCGCCCCGGAGGGCGCGGCGCTGGTGATGGAGGCGGTGGACGGCGTCCCGCTGGCGCGCGTCCTGGCCGAGAACGGCGCGCTCGCCCCCGAGGCCGCGCTGACCGTACGGCGCGCTCGCCCCCGAGGCCGCGCTGACCGTCCTCAAGGGCTCGCTCCAGGGGCTCGCCGCCGCGCACGCCGCCGGGATCGTGCACCGCGACTACAAGCCGGGGAACGTGGTCGTCCGGCCGGACGGGCTGAGCAAGCTGGTCGACTTCGGCATCGCGGTGCCGGTGGGCGAGGCGTCCGCCGTCGGGACGCCCGCCTACATGGCGCCGGAGCAGTGGCGCGGCGGACCCGCCACGCCCGCGACCGACGTGTACGCCGCGACCTGCGTGTTCATGGAGGCCGTCACGGGCTCGCGGCCGTTCGCCGCCGCGAGCCGCGCCGCTCTCGCGAACCTGCACCTCACCGCGCCGCCGCCGCTGGAGCGGCTGCCCGCGCCGTTGCGTCCGCTGGCCGGGCGCGGGCTGGCCAAGGACGCGGCGGACCGTCCGCTGCGCGAGGCGCAGATCGAGGCCGTCCTCGCCGCCCGGCCG
>NZ_QURH01000069.1 GCF_003428695.1 Actinomadura logoneensis | reverse complement strand
GCCCGGCTGGACGAGGCGGCCGACCCGCGTCCGCTCGGCCGCCCGCTCGCCCGGTCCGCCGCGGCCGTGTCCGTCGCCGCCCCGCTGGTCGCGGTGGCGCTGACGCTCGCCGCGATCCCGCCCGCGTGCTGACGCGAGGACGGACGGACCTGCCGTAACTGGTATCTTCCGAGGGTGTCCGACCAGGCCAAGTTCGAAGTCCAGATGCTCCACGACCGCGTCATGATCAAGGTCGAGAAGGAGAGCGGGGAGCGCCGCAGCACCGGCGGCATCGTCATTCCGGCCACGGTGGAGCAGTCCAACCGGCTCAGCTGGGGCGAGGTCTGCGGCGTCGGCCATCACGTGCGCACCGTCAAGGTCGGCGACCGCGTCCTGTTCCACCCCGAGGACCAGTTCGTCGTCGAGATCCAGGGCGAGGACTACCTCGTCATGCGCGAGCGCGACCTGCACGCGATCGCCAGCGAGCGCCCCGAGCACGGCACCGGCCTCTACCTCTGACGCGAGGCCGTCCCCTGCCCCTCGCCGGGCTCGACAAGGCCGCCGATATTCGGCACGCTGCGTATCTCTTCCGTCGCCGGACGCCATTCTCGGAATCGTTCAGGGTGTTTTCCCAGAACGGTCGCTGGATGGCGGAAACTGCGTCGCCGGGATCGCGAAAACCCTTGGGTAAGAAGCGGCGCGCCGCTAACGTGATGGCGCGGTGGGCACCGGGCCCCACGCGGCCGCGCGGACGGGGTTTCGCGGTCCGGTTCCGGTGTGCGGACGAGTTCGGCGGGCGGGGTTTCGGCGGGCGGGCCGGAAGCCCGGCGGGGAGGGCTTCGATGGCTGGGGAATGGGCTCCGACGGGTATCGACACCTCGCGGCCGAGTCCGGCCCGGATCTACGACTGGCTGCTCGGCGGCAAGGACAACTTCGCCGCCGACCGTGCCGCCGGGGAGCGGATCCTCCGGGCGGCGCCGCACAGCGTCACGGCCGCCCGCGAGAACCGCGCGTTCCTGCGGCGGGCCGTGGAGTACCTCACCGACCAGGGCGTCGACCAGTTCCTCGACATCGGCACCGGCCTGCCCACGCGCGACAGCGTGCACGAGGTCGCGCAGCGGCGCCTGCCCGGCGCGCGGGTGGTCTACGTCGACAACGACCCGATCGTCTCCGTGCACGCCCGGGCGCTGCTGAGCAGCACCGACAACGTCGCGCTGGTCGAGGCGGACCTGCGCGACCCGGCGGCGATCTGGGCGGACGCCCAGGTCCGGGAGCTGATCGACTTCACCCGTCCGGTGGCGGTCCTGCTCCTGGCGATCCTGCACTTCGTCCCGGACGAGGACGACCCGCACGCGATCGTCGCGAGCCTGCTGTCGCGGGCCGCGCCGGGCAGCTTCCTGGTGGTGACGCACAGCACCGCCGACCTCGCCCCGGAGCTGAGCCGCGAGGTCGAGCAGGTGTACGACGGCGCGTCCGCCTCGCTGCACACGCGGTCCCGAAACGAGGTCGAGCGGCTGCTCACCGGCACCGAGCCGGTCGAACCGGGCCTGGTGTTCACCTCGCAGTGGCGGCCCGCGCCCGGCACGGACGTCGCCGATCCGAAGGAGGCCGCGCTGTACGCGGCGGTCGGGCGCAAGCCATGACCGCGTGACCGCCACCGGTCAGCGCCATCGTTGAACCGGCCCGGCCGGTTCTGGGATCTTGGGAGCCCTCCGTTCATCGCGGCGCCCTCCGGGATGCCGTGGTGAACGCGTTTTCTGTTCGGACGGCCCGCCCCGCGGCGGCGTCCGGTCCCCACTCAGGAGTTCACATGCGCACCCTTATCAGCACCGCCTTCATCTCGCTGGACGGCGTGGTGGAAGGCCCCGGCGGCGAGCCCGAGTATCGCAACTCGGGCTGGACGTTCAAGGACATCGAGTTCGTCCCGGAGGCGTACGAGATCAAGGGCCGGGAGCAGGAGGAGGCGGCCGCGATGATGATGGGCCGCACCAGCTACGAGTCGTTCAGCAAGGTCTGGCCGGGCATGGCCGAGTTCGCCCGCTACAAGACGATGCCGAAGTACGTCGTCTCGACCACGCTCACCGAGGACGACCTGGTGGACGACTGGGGCGACACGACGATCCTGCGCTCGGTCGACGAGGTCGCCGAGCTGAAGCGGGAGTCCGCGGGCGGCCCGATCATCCTGCACGGCAGCGCCTCGCTCAACCACGCGCTCTCCGACGCCGGCCTGATCGACCGCTACCACCTGCTGGTCTTCCCGCTGCTGCTCGGCGCGGGCAAGCGGCTGTTCAGCGACACCGACAAGGACACCCAGCACCTGAAGCTCGTCGAGCACGAGGTGTACTCCAACGGCCTGCAGAAGAACGTCTTCGACGTCGTCCGCTAGCCGCGGGGGGAACCGCACGCGAGCCGGTGGGCGCGGGCGGGAGCCGCACGCGGGCCGGGTGACCGCCCGGTGAGGGCGGGGGCGGTCACTGCTCGGGCAGGAGGGGGCCGAGCGGGCCGAGGTCGAGGTTGAGGTCCTCGGGCCGGAGGTCGAAGTGGTCCCGCAGGTGGGCCATCGCCTCCTCGAGGCGCATCAGCGCCGTGCCCAGCTTCTCGGTCTGGTCGTCGGTGAGCGAGCCCTCCTCGACGCGGCGCAGCGCCTGGCGCTCCATCAGCTGGCGGATCAGCTCGACCAGCGTCAGCACGAGCTTCACCAGGTCCCGCTCGACGTTCTCCGGGTCGGTCTGCAGGCGCTGCGCGGTCCGGCTCGGCGTGCGGGCCGTCCGCCGCGGCTCGCGGACGGGGTGGGCCGCGGGCGCGTTGTCACCGGTCAGATCGGCGATGCCGTCCGCGGTGAGGTCGGTGATCCGGGTCAGGTCTCTCATCTCTCTCATCGCGCGCGCTCCCCGGGGTCGACGATCTGGTCGTACACGGTGGTGATCACGGCGCGCAGGTCGACCCGGACCAGGTCGATCTCGGCGATGGAGATGACCAGGTCGCCGGTGAGCACGACCCCTCCCGCCAGGAGGCGGTCGAGCAGGTCGACCAGCGCCAGGCGCTCGGCGGGGACGCCCGGTTCGCCGGTGTCCAGGAGGGCGCTCAAGGCCGCGTCCCCTCCGCCGCGCCCTCGGGCACGGACGTCGGCGTGGCCTCGTCGCCGTCGATGAAGGAGTAGGGCGGCCAGGGGCCGGTGACCTCGATCTTCACGCCGGGCAGCCGCCGGTCCACGGCCCGGGCGACCTCGTGGAAGCCCTCGGTCTGCTCGTCGTCGACGAGGTAGGCCATGTTGAGGATGAGGGTCTCATGCCGTCCGGACAGCCGGGCGTCCTGGGACGCGTGCTGGCGGGACGCGACCGCGTGGTCGGCCAGCTCGGCGTGGACGGCGCGGGCGTGCTCGGCGAGCCGGTCCTGCGTGGCGCGCCGGGCCTGCCGGGCGGCCTGCCGCCGCTGCAGGTAGGCGGTGCCCGAGGTGGGCCGCGCGGACGCGCCGGAGGCCGGTCCGTCCGCTGGTTCGCCGTCGCCGGTGCCGTCCCCGGCTCCGTCCGCCTCGGGGACGGCGTACGCCTTGACTCCCCATTCGGTGCGTCCGGTGATGCGGTCGAGGAGTTCGAGTAGCCGCCGGTGGTCGTGCTCCAGGACCTCCAGGACGCGCCGCTCGTCGCGGTACAGGGTCGCGATCCGCACGGGCGCGGTCGGGGCGTGCCCGGCGATGTCGGTGACGACCCGGTGGTGGGCGCGCGCGGTGCCCTCCAGCCACGCCAGGTCCTCCAGGTTGTCGCGGAGGGCCTGCTCGCCGAACTGGTCGAGGCCGACGACGCTGATCAGCGCGGTGAGCCCGCTGTCGGGGTGGACGAGGGGGCGCACGGGCTCGTCGGCGACGCCGGTGACGCCGTCCAGCGCGGACTCGTCCAGGTCGCGCGCCACGCCGTACAGGTAGACGGCGGTGCCGGTCTCCCGGTCGTCCGCCCGCTGGGCGGCGGTGCCGGGGGTGACGGTGCCGGGGGTGGCGGTGCCGGGGGTGGCGGTGCCGGGGGTGCGGGTCCCGGGGGTGCCGGACGGGGTGGTCATCACTTCTCCTCCTCCTGGGCGGCTTCGAGGGCGGCGAGGCGTTCCCGCAGCAGCCGGTTCTCCTCCTCCAGCCGGGCGCGGTCGTCACCGGACCCGACCTCGCCCGCGGCGGATCCGCCGCTGCGCACCTTCGCCTTCGGTGCGGCGCGGGCGCTCGAGGAGAGCGAGGGGTCGTGCTCCCACCAGTCGATCCCCATCTCCTTCGCCCGGTCGACGGACGCCACCAGCAGCCGCAGCTTGATGGTGAGCAGTTCGATGTCGAGCAGGTTCACGCGGATGTCGCCGACGATGACGATGCCCTTGTCGAGCACGCGCTCGAGGATGTCGGCGAGGTTCGCGCTCTGCCGGTCGGCGGAGACGGAACGGGCGGGAGAGCGTGAGGTCCCGGTCCATGGCGTTTCGCTCAAGGCGGTTCGTCCTCCCGTGGATGCGGATGTGGATGTGGTCGGGGGCGGGGGGCGCGGAGGTTGGGGGCGGTTGGGGCGGGGTGGGGGCGTCGGGGCGGACGGCGGCACCGCTCAGCGGTGGCGCCCGTCCACCTGGCCGCGCGCGTAGCGATGGGTGCGGTGGTAGCCCGTGAGGTCCCCGTCGGAGTCGAGCTCGACGCGGTAGCAGGCGAGGATGTCGGCGGAGTCGGGGATGCGGTGGGTCTCCACGATCTCGACCGTGACGATCCAGCCGTCCTCCGAGCGCTCCACCCCGACCACCCCCTCCGACTCCCGGCCGGTCAGGGCCACGAGTTGCTCGACGGCCTCCTTCGCGGCTTCAACGGCAGACTTCATTCCGGTCCTCCGGACCCGTCTCTCGGCACTCTTCCTGCGCGGCCCCGCGCCTCCGGACCGCCGCGGCGCCACCCGGGCGGCCAGGCGCCTCCGCCGAGCCGGACCGGCAGCGGACCTCCGTGCCGGTCCGGCGG
>NZ_QURH01000081.1 GCF_003428695.1 Actinomadura logoneensis | reverse complement strand
CGCGGGTGCGGCCTCGCGGGGCGCCGCGGCGGCCCCGGGTCCCGGCGGTACGGCCGCGCGTCCCGGCGGTACGGCCGCGGGTCCCGTCGCCGCTGGTGGCACGGGCAGGATGAGGGAGCCCCCGGACGTCACATGTTCTCCCGTGTACTCGGCGTCGCACACAGTCTGGTCCGTCCGGCGGTCCCGGCGCCCCGCTCAACAGGCCAGGAAACCCCTGCGGTCAGACATGCGCGGGCCGCCCGCGCCCGTCGCCGGTCGAGCGGAACCGCTGCTGGTACTTCTTCGGGGAGATCCCCAGCCGGGCCACGAAGGCGCGGCGCATGGCCTCGGCGCTGCCGTACCCGGCCATCTCGGCGGTCTCGGTGACCGTGTGCCCGGCGTCCAGGTGCTCGGTGGCCCGCTCGAAGCGCATCTCGGCGATGAACTCGGTCGGCGACCGCTCCAGCTCGAGGCGGAACAGCCGGGTCAGGTGCCGGGGGCTGACCCGCGCGTGCGCGGCGAGCCCGGCGACCGTGTACGGCCGCGCGGGGTCGGCCCGGATCAGGTCGGCGACGTCGCGGACCAGCGGGCTGCGCGGCACCGGTCCGCGCAGCGACGCCGAGAACTGCGACTGGCCGCCCGCCCGCTGCATGTACACCAGGACGGCCTGCGCGACCCGCCGGGCGACGTCGGCCCCGTGGTCCTCCTCGACCAGGGCCAGCGCGAGGTCGATGCCCGCCGCCACCCCCGCGGAGCTGTAGGTGCGGCCGTCCCGGACGAAGATCGAGTCCGGTTCGACGGTGACCGCCGGGTACCGCCGGGCGAGGTCCTCGGTGAACTTCCAGTGGGTGGTCGCCCGCCTGCCGTCGAGCAGGCCCAGCTCGGCCAGGACGAACGCGCCGCTGCAGACGGAGGCCAGCCTGCGGGTGCGGCGGGCCAGGCGGGCGGTGGCCTCCTTCACCGCCGGGGTGACGAACGCGCCGGGCGGCAGCTCGCTGCCGGGGATCACGACGGTGTCGAAGTCGCCGGCGTCGGCCGCCGCGCCCGCGACCCCGACGCGCGCGCCGATCGAGGTCATCGCGTCGCGCCCGTCCGCCGACAGCAGGACGATCTCGTAGCCGTCCGCGAGCGACTGGTTGGCCTCGACGAACACCTCCGCGGGCCCGGCGAAGTCGAGCATCTTGACCCCGTCGAAGACGAGGAGGGCGACCCTGCGCCGGGCAGGGGAGAGGCGGGTCATGAGCAGAGGTTACGGATCGGACATTGCGCTATCAACCTGGGCAAATGTGGATCCGGTCCGCGAGGCCCGGCCGCGGGGACGCCGCCCGCACCCGCTCGACCGGGGCCCCGGCCGGGGCGGGGGCCGGTGGCGGAGGCGGACGGGGATCGAACCCGCCGTCCCGAGATGCTCGGGACCACCTGCTTTGAAGGCAGGGGAGGCCACCAGGCGCTCGTCCGCCTCCGGACGGGAGCCTAGGGCCTGTCTTGAAGTGGCCTCAACCACGCGCGAACGCGTTACCTGCAAGTGGCCTCAACCACGCGCGAACGCGTTACCTGCACGGTGGAGCGAAGCCGGAGGCGAGCGGAGCCGGGCAGATCGCGAAGCGATGCCGCGTTCGCCCAGGCACGGTCACGTAGCGAGCCGCCAGGCGAGCGCAGTGGGCCGGGACTTTGAAAACACAGCCTAGCGGGATCAGGGGGCGTAGAGGGAGGCGAGCGCGTCGGCGTACTTGGCGTGCACGACACGGCGGCGGAGCTTGAGGGTGGGGGTGAGCTCCTCGGACTCGGCGGTCCACTCGGCGGGCAGCA
Organism: Actinomadura logoneensis; assembly: GCF_003428695.1. Lineage (GTDB taxonomy): Bacteria > Actinomycetota > Actinomycetes > Streptosporangiales > Streptosporangiaceae > Spirillospora > Spirillospora logoneensis. The sequence goes on along the minus strand of NZ_QURH01000081.1, from coordinate 11,679 downwards.
GGCGCCACCGCTTGACCTGCTGGACGCGGGCCAGCCGGGCGTTCGCGTCGGCCACGGCCGCGGCCACCTCCTCCAGCACCAGCGGGTGCTCGGCGAGCGCGGCGGTGCCGGTGGCGTCGATCCCGTGCGCGGCGGCCCAGACGGGCGCCACCTCGCCGTCCAGCGTGATCAGCGCCACCAGGTACGGGCGGCCGTCGCCGAAGGCGAGCGCCTGCCCGACCAGCGGATGCTCCTTGAGGTGGTTCTCGACCAGGGACGGCGCGACGTTCTCCCCGCCGGCCGTGATGATGATCTCCTTCTTGCGGTCCACGATCCGCAGGAAGCCGTCCCCGTCCAGGACGCCGATGTCGCCGGTGCGCAGGTAGCCGTCCGGGGTGAACGCCTCGGCGGTCGCGTCGGGGCGGCCCAGGTAGCCGGGGGTGACGGACGCGGCGCGCACGAGGATCTCGCCGTCGCCGTCCAGCCGGAGGTCCACGTCCGGGAAGGGGCGCCCGACGGTGCCGAGCTTGAAGCAGTCGTCGAGGTTGGCGGTGATCGCGCCCGTCGTCTCGGTCATCCCGTACGCGTCGAAGATCTTCATGCCGAGCCCGGCGAAGAACCGCGCCACCTCCGCCGGCAGCGGCGCGGCGGCCGACGACGCCTGGCGGACGCGGTCCAGCCCGAGCATCGCCCGCATGGGCGCCAGGACGGCCGCGTCGGCGCGGGCGAAGGCCGCCTCGGTGTCGGCCGTGGGGCGGTTGCCGTACTCCTGCGCCGTCACGTGCGCGCGTCCGGCCTCCAGCGCCGCCTCGACCGCGCGCCGCCGGCCCTCGTCCCGCTCGCCCGCCAGCACCGCCTGGACGCCCGCCATGATCTTCTCCCAGACGCGCGGGACGCCGAAGAAGCTGTGCGGCCGGACCTCGCGCAGGACGGCCGTCAGCTGCGCCGGGTCCGGGCAGAAGTGGACGTGCGCGGCGCGCCGGATCGGCAGGTAGTAGCTGAGCACCCGGTCGGCGATGTGCGCGAACGGCAGGTAGGAGATGGACGCGTTGTGCGGCGGGACGACCGAGACGGCGTCCACCATCGCGGTCTCGGCCTCGACCATCGCGTGCGTGATCAGCACGCCCTTGGGGCGGCCGGTGGTGCCCGAGGTGTAGAGCAGCGTGAGGGTGTCGGACGGCAGGACCGCGCGCCACCGGGCCTCGACGCCGGCGGGGTCGGCGGCGAGCCGGGCGCGGCCCAGCTCGACGAACGCGTCCCAGGTCAGGAACCGGTCGCCGGCGGGGCAGGCGGCGGCGTCCACGACGATCACGCGCCGCAGCTCCGGCAGCCGGTCCAGGACGGGCAGCCAGCGCTCCAGCTGCTCGCGTCCGTCCAGCACGGCGTAGCGGGCGCCGCAGTCGGCGGCGATGAAGGCGATCTGCTCGGCGGCGAGGGTGGCGTAGACCGTGGTGGGGACGCCGCCCGCGTGCACCGCGCCGAGGTCGGCCAGGACGTGCTCGGAGCGGTTGGGCATCATCAGCGCGACCACCTCGCCGGGGGCCAGGCCGAGCTCGGCGAACCCGGCGGCGGCCTCCAGCGCGGCCGTCCCGACCTGCGCCCAGGTGCGGGTCCGCCACGTGCCGTCCACCCGGTCGGAGTAGGCCGGCAGGTCGCCGTGCCGCTCGGCGGTCTCGGCCAGCGCCGTGCAGATGGTGGTCATCGCGCCCTCCGCTAGGTCGGTCGTCGCCACGGCGGCGCGGGCCGCGCGGCCAGGGAACGACGTCAGTAAGTGCTTGCCGACAGCATCGCACCACGCGCCCCGCGCCGCGGGCAAGATCCATCCCCGGACGCAGCGCGCGGGGGCCACCGACTCCCGGCGCCGCCGTGCGACGACCCTCACCGGACGACCGGATACGGCACCTGAATCACCGGAGTACTCTTTTGTCCGGTCTTTCATTCCGCGATCACACGGGTACGTTCCGCGAGGAGCGCCGGTGGGGACCGGTCGTGCCGATCGCGGCGACTGTGGGGGGAAACCGAATCCGCATGGCGACATCGACGTCGGACCGTGGGCCCGGGGGGCGCACGTTCTTCGGCCACCCGTGGGGGCTGGCCACGCTGTTCTTCACCGAGATGTGGGAGCGGTTCAGCTTCTACGGACTGCGCGCGATCCTCGTCCTGTTCCTGATCGCGCCGCCGTCCGAGTCCGGCCTCGGCATGGCCGAGGGGACGGCGAAGGCCCTGCTCGGGGTCTACATGGCGATGGTCTACTTCGTCGCGCTGCCCGGCGGCTGGGTCGCCGACCGGATCCTCGGCGCCCGCAAGGCCGTCCTGGTCGGCGGTGTCGTGATCATGCTCGGGCACATCTCGATGGCGATCCCCGGCGGCGCCGGCTTCGTCTACCTCGGCCTGCTGCTCATCATCCTCGGCACCGGCCTGCTCAAGCCCAACATCTCCACGATGGTCGGCAAGCTCTATGTGGGCGAGGACAGCGCGCGCCGCGACTCGGCGTTCTCGCTGTTCTACATGGGCATCAACATCGGCTCGCTCGCCCCGTTCCTGGTCGGCTACCTGGGCCAGAACATCAACTGGCACCTCGGCTTCGGCTGCGCCGCGGTCGGCATGGCGCTCGGCATCGTCCAGTACGTGCTCGGCAGCCGGCACCTGCGGGGCGTCGGCGACCGGCCCGGCCACCGGCTCAACCCGCAGGAGCGCTCCCGCTTCCTGCGCATCACCGCCGTGGTCCTGGCGGTCGTGGCCGTCCTGGTGGTGGCCGCCGCCGTCACCGGCACCCTCACCGTGGACGCGGTGACCGTCGCGCTGACGATCCTCGCGATCGTCGTCCCGGTCGTGTACTTCGGCTACATGTTCCGCAGCCACGAGGTCACCGCCGAGGAGCGGGTGAAGCTGCGCGCCTACGTGTGGCTGTTCCTCGCCGCCGCCCTGTTCTGGATGATCTTCGACCAGGCGGCCGGCCCGCTGAACATCTTCGCCAACGACAACGTCGACCTGAACGTGTTCGGCTGGCAGATGCCCGCGTCCTGGACGCAGAACATCAACCCGATCCTGGTGATCTCCTTCTCGGCGTTCTTCGCCTGGCTGTGGCTGCGCCTGGGCAGCCGGGCCTCCACCGGGATGAAGTTCGGGTTCGCGCTGGTCATGAGCGGCCTGTCGTTCGTCGTCATGTCCATCGCCTCGCACGCCACGCACGGCGGCACCGTCAAGGTCTCGCTGCTGTGGCTGGTCGCGGTGTACCTGCTGCAGACCCTCGGCGAGCTGTGCCTGTCCCCGGTCGGCCTGTCGGTCACCACCCGCCTCGCCCCGACCGCCTTCGCCAGCCAGATGATGGGCGTGTGGTTCCTCGCCACCGCCGCCGGCGACGCCGTCGGCGGCCAGGTCGCGCGGCTCCAGGCCCCCTGGGGCGACGTGAAGTACTTCCTGGTGCTCGGCGTGTTCTCGGTCCTGGCGGGCGTCCTGCTGTTCCTGTTCGTCCGGTCGCTGCGGCGGCTGATGGGCGAGGAGCGGGAGCCGGCCGTCACCCGCCACTGACGTGCCGTCCCCTCCGGTCCGTCACCAGATGATCGCGGGTCGTGTCATTGATCCTTCCGCGGGGTATCTGACCTGCGAAGGTTCCGTGACGGAGCGGGGCCCGGACTGACCGGGGGAGCGGACATGACCATCGGTGGCATCATCACCGCCATCATCTTCGGAGCGATCATCGGCGGGCTGGGCCGGCTCATCGTGCCGGGGAAGCAGCACATGTCGATCTGGCTGACCATCGTCGTCGGTATCGTCGCCGCCTTCCTCGGCACCGGCGTCGCGCACCTGTTCGGCCTGAAGACCCACGGCTGGAACTTCTGGGAGACGGTGTTCCAGATCGTCTTCGCCGTGGTCGGCGTCTACCTCGTGGCGACCTTCTGGCCCAGGAAGACGGCCCGCTAGCCGACCCGCCCCCGCCCGGCGGTCTCGACCGCCTGGCGGCGAGACCTCGCTCTGCGGACGGCTCGACCTCGCTAGGCGGACGGGGCGACCCCGCCCGGCGGCGAGACCTCGCGGGGCGGGCGGGGCGACCTCGCTAGGCGGGCGGCGCGTCCGCGTCCGCGCCGGGGTCGAGCAGGACGGGCCGCAGGCTCTCCAGCACGGCCGGGTCCTCGATCGTCGACGGCACCGGGACGTCCCGGCCGTCGGCGATCCCGCGCATCGCGGCCCGCAGGATCTTCCCGGAGCGCGTCTTCGGCAGCGCCGGAACCACCGCCACCTGCCGCAGCGCCGCCACCGGCCCGACCTGCTCGCGGACCATCGCCACCAGCTCCGCGCACACCGCCTCCGGCGCCCGGTCCGCGCCGCTCTTCAGCACCACCAGCCCGCGCGGCACCTGGCCCTTCACCGGGTCCCGGACGCCGATGACCGCGCACTCGGCCACCGCCGGGTGCGCCGCCATGACCTCCTCCATCACGCCCGTCGAGAGCCGGTGCCCGGCCACGTTGACCACGTCGTCGGTCCGGCCCATCACCCAGACGTAGCCGTCCTCGTCCATCCGGCCGCCGTCGCCGCTGAGGTAGTGGCCGGGGAACCGGGTCAGGTACGACTCCACGAACCGGGCGTCGTCCTGCCACAGCGTCGGCAGCGTCCCCGGCGGCAGCGGCAGCCGCACGACGATGTCGCCCTCCTCGTCCGGCGCGGCGGGCGAGCCGTCCGGCCGCAGCACCCGCACGTCGTAGCCGGGCACCGGCACCGACGGCGACCCCGGCTTGACCGGCAGCGGCTCCAGCCCGCGCGGGTTGCACACCATCGGCCAGCCCGTCTCGGTCTGCCACCAGTGGTCCACGACCGGGCGGTCCAGCATCCGCGCCGCCCAGTGGTAGGTGTCGGGGTCCAGCCGCTCGCCCGCCAGGAACAGGGTGTCCAGCGCGCCGAGGTCGTACCGGGCCAGCAGCCGCCCGTCCGGGTCCTCCTTCTTGATCGCGCGGATCGCCGTCGGCGCGGTGAACAGCACCTTCACCCGGTGCTGGGCCGCGACCCGCCAGAACGCCCCCGCGTCCGGCGTCCCGACGGGCTTGCCCTCGTACAGCACGGTGGTGCAGCCGGTGAGCAGCGGCGCGTACACGATGTAGGAGTGCCCGACGACCCACCCGACGTCGGACGCCGCCCAGAACACGTCGCCCGGCCCGACCCCGAACAGGTTCTCCATCGACCAGCGCAGCGCGACCGCGTGCCCGCCGTTGTCCCGGACGACGCCCTTCGGCCGCCCCGTCGTCCCCGACGTGTACAGGATGTACAGCGGATCGGTGGCGGCCACCGGCACGCATCCCACCGGCTCGGCCGCCGCGACCGCCTCGTCCCAGTCCACGTCGCGCGGGCGGACCAGGTCGGCGTGCAGCTGCGGACGCTGCCGGACCACGCACCGCTCGACCTTGTGCGCCGCCAGCTCCAGCGCCTCGTCCAGCAGCGGCTTGTACGCCACCAGCCGGGACCCCTCGATCCCGCACGACGCCGACACGACCGCCTTGGGACGGGCGTGGTCGATCCGCGCGGCCAGCTCCCGCGCGGCGAACCCGCCGAACACCACCGAGTGGACCGCGCCGATCCGCGCGCACGCCAGCATCGCGACGACGGCCTCGGGGATCATCGGCAGGTAGACGACCACGCGGTCGCCGCGGTCCACGCCCTGCGCGCGCAGCACCCCGGCGAACCGCGCGACCAGGTCGGTCAGCTCGCGGTAGGTGAAGGTCCGGACGGTCCCGGTCACCGGGGAGTCGTAGACCAGCGCCGGCTGGTCGCCGCGCCCCTCCTCCACGTGCCGGTCCAGCGCGTTGTCGCAGGTGTTCAGCTCGCCGCCGGTGAACCAGCGGTAGAACGGCGGGGCCCCGTCGTCCAGGACCCGGTCGGGCGGCACCAGCCAGCGGATGTCGCGCGCGGCCAGCCCCCAGAAGCGGGTGGGGTCGGAGATGCTGCGTTCGAATGCCGCGGCGTAGGCACCCATGTCGTCCTCGTCCTCCGGTCGGCTCCCCGGCCCCTGGCGGCGTGGGGGCGCACCCCTATAAGGGACGGCTCGGACGCCTCCCGTCAAGAGCCCCGGACCGTCCCGCCAGGGTGACCGGTCGCCCGTGCCGCCGTTCCGGACGCCGTCCGCCGGTTCCGGACGGCCGGTCCGCCGTTCCGGACACGGCTCGACCGGCTCCGTGCCCGCCCGGGGCCCCGGGCGGGGGGAACCGGTCGGTCAGCGCCAGGGAAGCGGCCGGTCAGCCTCGGTGAGCGTCGGGAGCGTCCGTGGGCGGCCGGGAAGCGCGAGGGCCTCCCCGCGACGCGCGCCCGGAGGCGGGTTCGTCGCGGGGAGGCCCTGCAAGGCGTCCGGGAACGTCAGCCGTTCGCCTCGACGACCACCGAGGGGGCCGTCTCCTCGACGTGCTGGTGGTGCGCGCCGTGCCGCAGCCCGTGGAAGAGCGCCACCAGCGCGGCCAGCCCGGCGCCCGCCGCCACGATCCAGAAGCACAGCACGTACGCGTCCAGCGTCGGGACCGGCGTGTGCGGGATGACGCGGCTGGTCAGGATCGACGCGGTCACCGCGCCCGCGATGCTGCCGCCCGCGGTCCGCACCAGCGAGTTGATGCCGGACGCGATGCCGCTCTGGCTCATCGGGACGTGCTGGACGGCCAGCGTCCCGAGCGCCGCGTACGCCACGCCGAACCCGACGCCCTGGATCGCGCTGAACGCCAGCACGTCGTACACGTGCCCGTTGGACAGCGCCAGCCACACGTAGCTGAGGCCCGCGAACACCGACCCGATCGCCAGCGTGAACGCCGGGCCGAGCCGCGCGGCGATCCGTCCGGCCAGCGCCGAGAACACCAGCATCGTGACCGTGCTCGGCAGCATGTACAGGCCGACGTCCAGCACCGACCCGCCCAGCCCGTAGCCGATCTTGTCCTTGGGCGCCTGGACGAAGTTGGAGATCAGCGTGAACGCGGCGAACATCGAGAAGCCCAGCAGGATCGACGCCAGGTTCGCGGTCAGCGACTTCGGCCCGACCAGCAGGCCCAGCCGCACCAGCGGCTCGCGGACGCGCAGCTCCACGACCGCCCACACCGCGCACAGCACCGCGGCGGCGGCGAACAGCCCGAGCACCCGCCCGGACGTCCAGCCCCACGCGTTGCCCTCGCTGATGCCGAGCAGCAGGCAGACCAGGAAGCCCGCCAGCAGCGCCGCCCCGGCCAGGTCCGGCCGTCCGCCGTGCCGGGCGCCGACGTCCTTCGCGCTGACCGCGACCAGCACCATGCCGGCGGCGGCGAGGCCCGCCGCGATCCAGAACACCGGACGGTAGCTCTGGGTGTGGTCCGCGATCAGGCCAGTGACGATCATGCCGGCCGTGCCGCCGACGCCCATGGTCGCGCTGACCAGGCCGATCGCCGTGGTGACCTTCTCCCGGGGGAAGGTGTCGCGGATCATGCCGATGGCGAGCGGGATCATCGCCGAGGACACGCCCTGCAGCGCCCGCCCCGTGACCAGCACGCCGAGCGAGGACGACAGCGCGCAGACCACCGAGCCGGCGGTGAGCAGACCCATCGCCAGCAGGATCATCGTCTTCTTGCCGTACATGTCGCCGAACCGCGACAGCAGCGGCGTGGCCACCGCCCCGGCCAGCAGGGACGCGGTGAACACCCAGGTCACCGTGGTGACCGAGGCGTGGAAGTGCTGCATCAGCCGGGGCAGCAGCGGGATCACGAGGGTCTGCTGCACCGACACCACCATCCCGGCGATGGCGAGCGCGAACAGCACGAGCCCGGTGTGGGCGGCGGGAGCGGTACGCCCGGAGGTCCCGGGCGGCGCCGCGGTGGCGCGGGTCATGGAGGTCGTCGGCCTTCCGTGCTGTGGGGGAGCGTCGGGGGGACGCGCCAGGGGACCGGACGATTATACTTACGTAAGTTAAGTAATTAGGTTGTAAGGTGAGTCACATGACGTCCCCGCAGCGCAACGCTCCGCCGACGCCCGGCGCCACGCCGCCGCCGGTGCCCGAGGCGGCCACGGCCCCGCGCACGGCCTCCGGCACGGCTTCCGAGACGGCCTCCGGCACGGCTTCCGAGACGGCCTCCGGCACGGCTTCCGAGACGGCCTCCGGCACGGCTTCCGAGACGGCCTCCGGCACGGCTTCCGAGACGGCCTCCGGCACGACCCCGGAGTCGGACGAGATCATGGAGATCGAACGGGCGCTCACCCGCGTCGCGCACCTGCTCACCCGGGTCCGCCGGCACGACAGCGTCGTCGCCGCGTCCGGCGTGGCGGTCGACCGCGCCGCCGTCCCGCTGCTCCGCCTGCTCGCCGACAACGACGGCCCGATGCGGCCCAGCGAGATCGCCGCCCGGCTCGTCGTCGAGGCCCCGCACGTCACCCGGCAGGTCCAGCGGCTCGAACGCGCCGGCTACGTCGACCGCGTCCCCGACCCCGACGACCGCCGCGCCCAGCGCGTCCGGCTCAGCGACGCCGGCCGGGACGCCGTGGACTGCATCCGCGCCGTCGGCCGCGCCTGGATGAACGACGCCCTCACCGGCTGGTCGCCCGGCGAGCTCCGCGACCTCGCCCGGCTCGTCCACCGGATGGTCGACGACTTCGCCGCGCACTCCGACGCCACCGGCTCCCGCTGCGCCGCCCCCGCCCCCGCCCCCGCCGCCGAACCGCTGGCTCGCACCGCCGAACCGTCCGCCGCCGCCACGACCGAACCCGCGCCCGAGCCGGTGGCCACGCCCGCGCCGGTGGCCGGATCAACGCCCGAGCCGGTGGCCGAACCCGCCCAGACCCGCTGAGAATCCCATCCTTGGGATTCGTCTCACAGTCCGGGCGCGGCTGACTTCCTAGACCGCCGCGCCCTCCCTAGGGTGATGCCGGTGGACCCCCGGCCCCGCACCCCCGCCTTGAACACCGGCGCCCCCGCCGGCGCCGACCCCCGGCGAGCCGTCCCGCGCACCGACGCGGTCCTCGCCGACCCCGCCCTCCGCGACGCCCTCGGACGCCTCGGCCCGCGCCTCGTCAAGGCCGCCGTCGCCGCCGCCCAGCAGCGCGTCCGCGCCGGTGAACTCCCCGCTCCCGACCTGGTCGCCGCCGTCCTCGCGGGCCTGCCCGACCACGCCACCACCCTGCGGCCCGTCCACAACGCCACCGGCGTCCTGCTGCACACCAACCTCGGCCGCGCGCCCCTGTCACCCGCCGCCCGCGACGCCCTCACCGCCGCCGCCGGATCCGCCGACGTCGAGTACGACCTCGCCACCGGACGCCGCGGCCCGCGCGGCGCGGGCGCCCTCGCCGCCCTGCGCGACGCCTGCCCGCCCGGCACCGGCGTCCAGATCGTGAACAACAACGCCGCCGCGCTCACCCTCGCCGCCACCGCCCTCGCCGCCGACCGCGAGATCATCGTCAGCCGCGGCGAACTCGTCGAGATCGGCGACGGCTTCCGCCTCCCCGACCTGCTCACCGCCACCGGCGCCCGGATCCGCGAGGTCGGCACCACCAACCGCACCACCACCGCCGACTACGCGGACGCCGTCGGACCCGCCACCGGATTCGTCCTGAAGGTCCACCCCTCCAACTTCACGATCGAGGGTTTCACCTATGCCCCGCCGGTCAACGAACTGGCCGCCCTCGGCGTCCCCCTGATCGTGGACATCGGCTCGGGCCTGCTCGCCCCGCACCCCGCCCTCCCCGGCGAACCCGACGCCCGCACGGTCCTGGCCGACGGCGCGCACCTGGTCACCGCGTCCGCCGACAAGCTCCTGGGCGGCCCCCAGGCCGGGCTGCTCCTCGGCGACCCCGGCCTCCTCGCCCGGCTGCGCCGCCACCCCCTCTACCGCGCGCTGCGCGTCGACAAGCTGACCCTCGCCGCCCTCGAGGCCACCCTGCGCGGACCCGTCCCGCCCGTCCGCACGATGCTCGACGCCGACCCCCGCGACCTGCGGCGCCGCGCCGAGACCCTGGCCGCCGCGCTCCCCGTCCCGGACGTCCGCGTCACCGCCACGACCGCCGTCGTCGGCGGAGGCGGCGCCCCCGGCGTCCGCCTCCCCAGCTTCGCCGTGTCCCTGCCCGCCGCCGCCGAACCCGTCCTGCGCGCCGCCGGGATCATCGGCCGCCTCGACCACGACCGCCTCCTCCTCGACCTGCGCTCCATCCACCCCGCCGACGACGAAACCCTCCGAAAGACCGTGACGACCGCCCTCACCCCCGCCGACCCCACAGAGCCCACCGACCAGACCGAGCCCGCCGGGCGTGCCGAGCGCGGCGATCCCGCGGCGCCCGGCCTGCCGGAGGCCGGCGCGGACGCCGTGACGGACGCCGCGACGGAAGGCCGCTGATGCAGGTCGTCGCCACCGCCGGGCACGTCGACCACGGCAAGTCCACTCTCGTCCGCGCCCTCACCGGCATGGAGCCCGACCGCCTCGCCGAGGAGCGCCGCCGCGGTCTCACCCTCGACCTCGGCTTCGCCTGGACCGACCTGCCCTCCGGCGAACGCCTCGCCTTCGTCGACGTCCCCGGCCACGAGCGCTTCGTCACCACCATGCTCGCCGGCGTCGGGCCCGTCCCCGCCGTCCTGCTCGCCGTCGCCGCCGACGAGGGCTGGATGCCGCAGACCGAGGAGCACCTCGCCGCCCTCGACGCGCTCGGCGTCCGGCACGGCGTCCTCGCCGTCACCCGCGCCGACCTCGCCGACCCCCGGCTCGCCCTCCGGCAGGCGCGCACCCGCCTGGAGGGCACCGGCCTCGCCGGGGCCGAGGCCGTCGCCGTCAGCGCCACCACCGGCGAGGGCCTGCCCGAACTCACCGCCGCCCTCGACCGGCTCGCCGCGCGGCTGCCCGTCCCCGACCCCGAGGCCCCCGTCCGGCTCTGGATCGACCGCGCCTTCACCGTCCCAGGCAGCGGCACCGTCGTCACCGGCACCCTCCCCGCCGGGACGATCCGCACCGACGACGAGCTGCTCCTCATGCCCGCCGGACGGCGCGTCCGCGTCCGCGCCGTCGAGACCACCAGGCGACGCGTCGACCACGCCGCCGGCGTCGCCCGCGTCGCCCTCAACCTGCGCGGCGTCGCCCGCGAGGACGTCGCGCGCGGCATGGCCCTGGTCAGCCCCGCGGGCTGGACCGCCGCCACCACCGTCGACGTCCGCACCCGCTTCGGCGAGGCCTCCGGACGCCTCGCCCGCCAGATGACCCTGCACATCGGCGCCGCCGCCGTCCCCGTCCGGCTCCGCCCCCTCGGCCCCGACACCGCCCGCCTCACCCTCAACCACCGCCTCGCCCTGCACGTCGGCGACACCGCCCTGCTCCGCGACCCCGGCCGCCGCGCCGTCGCCGGGATCAGCGTCCTGGACGTCCGCCCGCCCACCCTCGTCCGCCGCGGCGCCGGAGCCGAACGCGCCCGCGAACTCGCCTCCTGGCCCGACCGCCCCGACGGCGCCCACGTCCTGCGCCGCCACGGCGTCCTGCGCCGCGAGGAGCTCACCGTCATGGGCTGCCAGCCGCCCCCCGGCGCCGTCGCCCTCGACGGCGACTGGCTCGCCGACCCCGCCCACTGGGAGGCCCTGCACCGGCGCCTCGCCGACGAGGTCGCCCGGCACGCCGCCGACCGTCCCCTCGCCCCCGGACTGCCCGTCGAGACCGCCCGGCTGCGCCTCGCGCTGCCGGCCCGCCGCCTCGTCACCGCCCTCGTCCGGCCGCCGCTCAGGCTGGACGCCGGACGCGT